>DASZOG010000075.1:0-5398 GCA_035550895.1 Acidimicrobiales bacterium | reverse complement strand
GGCGATGAACGCCCACAGCGGGCGGGTCCGCTCGAAGGGGTCGGCGGCGATGCGCGTGGCGAGGTCGCAGAGTTGGCGCATCGACCCGGGCTCCGGCAAGGCCAGGTGGCGGACGTGGTAGTCGAGGTCGAAGTCCGGGTCGTCGACCCACAACGGCGGCGCCAGGGCGACTGGGCCGGGCTGTACGCGGTGGCGTAGCCGCGGGATCATCCACGTGGCCCGCTCGACCCGGCGGCGGAACCGTTCGAAGTCGACCGGACGGTCGAGGACAGAGATGTTGGCGAACGTCGAGCCGAGGTGCGGGTCCTTCTCCAGGCGCCACATCAGCCCTTCGGCGTCGGACATCCGGCGTTCGAACTGCAGCGGCGTGGCCATGCGGTCACGCTACGCCGCAGCGGTGACCGGCCGGACGGCTACCGCGGGATCGAGGTGTGCTTGAACTCGTTGAGGTCGGTCCACTCGAGCAGGTCGAGGGTCCGCTCGATGGTCCGGACGGCGAGCTCCCCGTCGCCCTCCGGACGGTGCATGTAGCGTACGAACACCGCCTGGTCCCCGACGATGAACGTCGGCACGCCCCACACGTTGTGGCTCGCGGCGAACGTGGTGTGGTCCGCCCTCACGGTGGACAACGGCCGGCCGGTGGCCACCTCGGCGAGCACCGCGTCGGTGTCGACGGCAGTTCCGTTGAGCACCTCCTTCAACGCGGCCTCGTCACGCAGCGAGCCGCCGTGGGTGTGGCGGTGGGCGAACAGCGCGTCGTGCACCGCGGGGAAGTGCTCGGGCTGCGTGTCCCGTACGGCCACGCCCAACTGCAGGGCGAGGAGGCCGCTGTCGGACTCCGGCGCGTCCCACACGTCGGGCTGGCCCTCCTCGACGTGGACCTGGGCCAGGGAGAACGGCAGGAACGTGACGTCCCACCCGGCGCCGGCGGCGAGGCCGGCCAACACGTGTTCGTGCGCGTTGCGGGCGAACGGGCAGCGGTAGTCCCAGGTGATGGAGAAGGCGCGGGGCACGTCGTGGACCAACGCCGCGGACGCCTCGCTCATTCCGGCCACACCCGTCCCGCGATCCGGGCGAGGACCCGCCCCACCACCGCGCCGGCGACGACGTCGGACGCGTGGTGGATCCGCACGTAGGGCCGGCTCGCCGCGACGACCGTCGCCGCCGCGTACCACACCGGGCGCAGCTGAGGCACGGTGCGCGAGAGCAGCGTGGCGGCGAAGAACCCGGAGCTGGCGTGGCCACTCGGGAAGCTCGAGGTGCGCGGGCGGCGGAGGCGGTGGCGGGGGTCGCCGGCGACCAGCGGCCGCGTCCTGGTGATCAGCCGCTTGATGCCCTGGTTCACGATCAGCGACTCGGCGCCGAGGAGGATCGCCAGGCGCAGCGTGCGCCCCGCCCGCCGCGGCTGCGCGACGGCGATCGCCGCGCTCGCGCCGTGCCAGATCAGGGACCACTCGCCGAGGCGCGACGCGGTGCGGAACATCGTGTCCGGCACTGGGTGACCCCGCCACCGGTCCAGCCAGCGCTCCGCGGCCGCATCGAAGCGGGCGACGTACGGGCCGAACGGGTGGAGCTTCTCGGCGACGACTTCTTCGACGGTGTCGATCTGCTCGGACGCCGCGCTCGGCGCCGGGACGTCGACGATCTCGACGACGTCGACGCTTTCGACGGCGTCGCCGACTTCGACAGCCTCCACGTCCTCGACCGGCTCGCCTGGAGCCGAGGGCTCGACGGCGCTCACGCCGCGGCGGGGGCGAGTAGGATCTCGGGCGCCTCGCGCGCCGCCTGCTCGGGATCGCCGCCGAAGGCCGGGCACCAGCGCTGGTAGGCGCAGTGCGCGCACAGGGGCCCGGGCCGCGGCCGGAACTCGCCCGCCGCGCAGGCGCGCTCGATCGCCTGGTACACGGCAGCGGTGCGCCGCGGCAGGAAGCGGACCGACTGCTCCGACGGGTAGGCCTGGATCACCTCGCCGGAGCGGAGGTAGAGCAACTGCACCCGCGCCGGGCGCCGGCCGAAGACCTGCTCGCACAGGAAGGCGTAGAAATGGACGCCCCCCAGGCGGCGCTGTTCGTAGTGCAGCGAGGGCGCCCGGCCGGTCTTGTAGTCGCTGACGACGAGCTCGCCCTGGGCGTCGAGCTCGAGCCGGTCGATGATGCCGCGCAGCGCGAGCGGCCCGACCTCGGCCGTGAGGAACAGCTCGATCCCGATCGCCCGCACCGCGCGCGGGTCCTCCATGACGAACAGCCGGTGGACGAGCGCCCGTGCGTCGTCGACGAAGTCGGCCTCGGTCGCGGTGTCGAGCCCGAGCAGGGCGAACGTCGCCTCGTCCCGCGCTTCGGCGACGGCCCGGTCGAGTGCCTCGTCGGCGAACGACGGCGTGCGCTGTTCCGGCTCGGCGCAGAACAGCAGCTCGAGCGCCCGGTGGACGAGGTTGCCCTTCGCCGTGTGCGGGCTGGGCGGCTCCGGCAGCTTGTCGATGCTGGCGAAGCGGAACGCGAGCGGGCACGTCGTGAACGCTTCGACCCGGGAGGGCGACAAGCTGGTCGGTACGGGCAACGCCACGCCGGTCATGGTAGGCCCGGGGTGCGCCGAGGTTCCGGGACCACTGCTCGTGCTGGTCCCGGATGGTCCTGACGTGGATCGACGTCGCTGGCGACGTGGATCTGCGCCAGAACGCTAGGGAGTGACTCTGGCGGCGAAGTCCCGCATCGCCTCGGCGACTCCGGCCGGGTCCTGCATCGGCCCGAAGTGCCCGAGGTGGTCGAGGACGGCGAGCCGCGCACGAGGGATCGCCTCGGCGACCTCCAGGGCGATCGCCGCCGGCGGGTTGCCGTCCGGGCTGCCCGCCATCACCAGTACGGGGCAGGTGAGGTGACCGAGCCGCTCGAACGTGGCGTGGAGGCGGCCTGCCTCGTACGTGCGCGCCTCGTGCTCCGGATCGCACGCCAACCGCACCCGGCCGTCGGCGGTGTCGATGAACCCGTGCTCGACGTAGGCCCGCAGCGCATCGGGATCGAAGACGTCGAGTGGAGGTTTGGTGGCGAAGTTCTCGTACGCGTCTTCGCGTGAGGCGAAGACCTGCCGCCGGCGCCGAGCGGACTCGGCCAGCTCGGGCGGTGGAGGTCCGTTCTCGTGCCAGCTCGTGGGGATGAGCACCGGCTCGTACAGCACGAGGCCGGCGAAGGCGCCTGGCTCGGCGAGCTCGGCCATCACCAGCGCGGTCGCGCCCATCGAGTGGCCGACGCCCAGGCCGCCGCCGAGCCCGAGACCGTGGATCACCGCGGACGTGTCGGTGCCGTAGGCGTCCCATGTGACGTCTCCGCCGGCAGGGCGGCTCGACGCGCCGTGGCCCCGGTGGTCGAACGCCCAGCAGTGGAACCGGTCGGCGAGGTGACGGGCCAACGGTTCCAGCACCCAGCCGTGGAAGCCGGTGGCGTGCGAGAGCAGCATCGGCGGACCGCTGCCGCCGAAATCGTGGACGGCGATCACGACGTCGTCGGTGGATGCGACGGTCACCACCTGCCGAGCATCGCCCGCCGGGCAGGCGCGCACCCAATCCCCGGGACCTGACGCGGACCCGTCATGGACCCGATCGGCCGGGACCGTCCGTATGCTTGCCCGGGTGCAGGTCGACGTGGACTCGGTGCTCGCCGCCAACCGCGCCTTCTACGCCGCCTTCGAAGCCCGGGACCTCGATGCGATGGCCACCGTCTGGGAGCGCTCGGAGCGGACGGTGTGCACCCATCCGGGCTGGTCGACTCTCCACGGCTGGGGGCCGGTCGGCGCCTCGTGGGCGGCGCTGCTGTCCAACGGGCAGCGGCTCCAGTTCATCGTGACCAACGAGCGGGTCAGCGTCGAGGGCGACGTGGCCTGGGTGGCGTGCGACGAGAACCTCCTCGCCCCGGAGGGCCCTGGTGGGACCGTCGCCGCGTTGAACGTCTTCTCCCGGCACGACGACGGATGGCTGCTCGTCGCGCACCACGGCAGCCCCGTGGCCCGCAGCGGCTGACCTCGAGAGATCGCGGCGCAACCGCGGCGCGCCTCGGTCGCGCCCGACGTGGCGAAGAAGTGGTTGGAATCCAACCAGTTCTTCGGCACGAACCCCGGCTGACGCTGTCAGCCGGACGTCGGTGGCGCGCTCGACGGCGCGCTGGTCGGCGGTGCCGTGGGTGCCGGCGCCGCGGACGGCGCGACGGACGCCGGCGGCGCCGTCGAGGGGGTGACCCACGGCGTGGCGAACGCGGTCGGCGCGGTGGCTCCCGCCGGCTGCCCCGTCGCGGGGCAGGCCGGGTCGTCGGCGGCGTGCCGGTCCCAGCCCACGGTGAGCGCGTCGCCGGTGAGCCAGGTCGTGCCGTCGGGCCCGAGGTGGAACGCGCCCCGGCCGGTGCGGGTACGCACCTCGACGACAGCGTTCGCCGGCGGCGGCACCGGTAGCAGCGTCTCTTCCGAGCCGTCCCCGTCCGGGCGGCAGCGCTGCGCGGCCTCGGCTGCCCGCAGTGAGACGTACGGATTGATCGCCCGCCCGTCCGGCTGGTGGATCTCGAAGTGGAGGTGTGGGACCGACGTCTCGCTGTTGCCACTGTCGCCGACGTACGCCACGACCTGCCCGGCACGCACCACGCTGCCCTCGGCGATGCCCGGCGCCCAGCGCCACTGGACCGGGTCGGTGCCGTCGTCGGTGCCGGGGGCGTCGTTGTTCACGTGGTAGTAGCGGTAGTCCCAGCCCTCGGCATCGGTGATGACGAGCCCCCAGCCAGCAGTGACGTGGTCGAGTACGAGGTGGGTGACGGTGCCGTCGGCGGCGGCGAGCAAGGGCTGCAGTCGCATCCCGATCACGTCGTTGCCGATGTGGCGCCGCGGGCAGCCGGTTCCGCCGCGGCACGCGCCCCAGTCGTCGAAGTAGGTCACCGGCCCGGCGACGGGGAACGTGATCTGCCGGACCGGCCACCCGGCGGGCGGCGGCTCGGGCAGCTGCGGCTCGGCGAGGTTCGGCGCCGGCACCGTCGTCGACGAGGTCGGCGGTGCCGGAGCGGTCGACGGCTGGGTCGGGTCGGTTGCCGGCGCGGACGTCGGGGTGACCGACGTGTCCTCACCCGGTGCCGCCGTGGTCGCCGAATCGGGTCCCGAGCCGTACGGGTCGTGGTCTTCGGGCCCGGTGCCGTCGGGATACGAGCTGTCCGGCTGTGAGCTGTCCGGGTCGGAGCCGGGGGGATCGCCGGAGTCGGCGGGTGAGTCGGGCGGCACCAGCGTGGTCCCCGGATCGGTCGGGTCGGGGCACAACACGGGAACCGAGGTCGAGTCGTCCGGCAGCGTCGTGGTGGTCGTGGTCGTCGTCGTCGTGGTCGTCGACTCCCACGGATCGGGCGGCTCTGCCGGCGCGCAGGGATCCGGTTCCGAC
>DASZOG010000074.1:0-10844 GCA_035550895.1 Acidimicrobiales bacterium | reverse complement strand
CGGCTTCGAACAGGTTTGCATGCGGGCGCATCCGTTCTCCACGTGCGAGTTCGACCCCGAGACCTATGGTGTCGCCCTGCTCCCGTTCATCGCCATGTTCGTTGGCGAGCGCGACGGGATCACTGAGGACGAGGCCCAGGCTTGGGTCACCGGGCAACAACAGCTTGGTGCACGTGGCGAGTTCTACTTCGCCAGCACCCAGCTGTGCTTCACGGCGACAAAACCACCCTCCTGAGGATAGCTCGGCCATCATCCACTCCAGCACCACCGCCGACAGCACATCGGTGGAGGAGAACAGCGCATAGGCCGGCATGGTCACCTCAGCCGGGCGGTCGGCGGTGCGGACCCGGGGCCGACGCGAGGTGAACGTGCCGACCTGGCGTGACCGTCGCTGGCCGGTCTCGGTGTCGATCCCTGCGACACGAACAACCCAACGCTCGCGAGGGCGCTGGACCGTCGGCTGACCCGTCTGCTTCCACACGATCTCGACCCTCCTGCACACATAGCGCATGCATGGGCCGAAATGGCCGAGGTGCCCCGCCGTCTCGGCGAAGCGCTCAGACAGTGTCACACGAGGTAGATGACCAGATCTGGTCAGCGCGCTCGGAGGGAGTCGAACCCCCAACCTTCTGATCCGTAGTCAGATGCTCTATCCATTGAGCTACGAGCGCCGGGACGGACGAGTCTAGGGGCGGCGGGCGGTGATCGAAAAGGTGCGTCAACCGCCCCAGGGGCCCCAGCCGGAGCGCTGGAACATGGCGAGCGCCGCCGACGTGTTCACGACGGGATCGAGCAACTGCTCTGCCGACGTGATCCCGAGCGTGGCGAGGAACGAGGCGTTCGCCTCGAAGTAGATCTGGAACAGGCCGTAGCAGCACCACCCGTTGTAGGCCCGCGGATCGTGGCGGGACTCGCGCCAGGCGACGGCGAGGGCCTTGTCCTCCTGGTCGTCGGGGAAGGCCTTGCGGATCAGCGCCTCCACCTGCTTCGCCGAGTACTGGACTGGGGGCGGAGAAGGCGCCGGTGTCGGCTTCGGCGCGGGAGCCGTCGGGGCCGCCTCGGGCGCCGGCGGGACGGGTGGCTGAGTCGGTGCAACGCTGGAACGGCGAGGAGCAACCGCCGGGTCCGGATCGGAGCCCTCATCGGACGAGTTGCCCGCGGCCGAAGTGCTGCCAGACGAGTCGCCGACCGTCGAGCCGGCCGCCGAAGCGCCGCCGTCCGACGGGCTGTCGCCGGACGACGATTCGGCGGGCGCCGGCGGAGCGATGGTCACCGGGAGCGTCCCGACAGTCGGCGGCAGGGTGCCTGCGCCGGACGCCGCCGCTGGGGCCGCGCCGCTGGCCGGCCGTGCCACGGTCGCGCCGACCGCTGGGGGCAGCGTGCCCGCGGCGCTGCTCTGCGGGTCCACCACCTGCGCCGGAGCCGTAGTGGTCGTCGCGGCTCCACCGCTCAGCACCGGCTCGAGGGCGACGGCCGCGCCGGGCAGTCGCCCGGTGGTGACCACGTCTCCGTCGTTGCGCCGCATCAACAGGGCGATGGGCGTCAGCAGCGCCCCGGCCGCGAGGAGGGCGAGGAGCCGCATCCGGAACGGGTCCCGACGCGGCCGGCGCGGCCAATTGCTCTCTGCCCAGAAGTCCGGGTAGCGGTCGTCCATACGGTGGTGGTGGCGGGCGGCCGGAGCGGCCCGGGTCCCGACGGCGACGACCAGCCATGGCCTCCGCCACCCACGCCGGACAAGTCAGGCGTGGCCGGTGCCGGGAAGGTCTAGCCGGAACCGTCACGGAAACGCAACACAACGTGGACCACAAGCCGAGATCAGCGGCCCGGACGGATGCGACGCACGCCCGGTCCGTTCAGCGGAGAGGGTGGGATTTGAACCCACGGACGAGTGTGACCCCGTCAACGCCTTAGCAGGGCGCCCCGTTCAACCTGGCTCCGGCACCTCTCCGATTGCTCCGCCGGCCGCCCGGGGCCACCGGCGACTGGTCATCCTACCGGTCAGCTGCAGCAGGCTCCGCCGGAGGATCCGCGGGCGGCTCGAACACGGTGAACAGCGTCAGCTGGACTCCCTCCGGTGCCCACAACCGGACGTTGCGGTGGCCCCACGGTGTGTCGACAGGTCCTCCCAGGCGTTGGCCACCTGCGGCGACGAGACGGTCGGCGACCGCGGGGGCATCTTCGACCTCCAGCGCGACGCGCATCGTGGCGCCGCCGTGGCGACTGCCGGTCTCGACCTCGTCGACGTACTCCGCCTGGTCGCCCGCCAGCAGCTCCAGCACGGCATGCCCGGCGTCGAGCAGGATGCCGCTGCCCCGGGCGTCCTCCCACGAGCGGATCACGGGCAGACCGAGCGCATCCCGGTAGAACGCGACGGCGCGCTCGAAGCTGTCGACCTGGACGGCGAGGCGCAACTCGTGCACCGGCGAAGGCTCAGCCATGGCCGCATCCTTGCGCACCTCGCGCCAGGTGTCGCCCGCTCGGACCCGCCCGCCCGGATCTTCCACGTCTGGCGCACCCAGGCGGCGCCGGCGCGCCAGGAGGACGATCCGCAACACCGCACTACCTTCGGGTTCGATGACCGGACGGGGGCACGACCACGCCCACCACGGGCCCGTCGCCCGGGCCGGGGAGCGGCACAAGCGCCCCTTGGCCGTCGCGTTCGGCCTGATCGTCGCGTTTCTCGTCGTCCAGGTCGTCGTCGGCTTTGTCACCGGCTCCCTGGCGCTGCTGTCCGACGCCGGGCACATGGCGACCGACGCGCTCGGCCTCGGCATGGCCCTCGCCGCGATCCACGCCGCGAGCGCGTCACAGGCGCACGTGCAGCGCACGTTCGGCCTCTACCGCCTGGAGATCCTCGCCGCGCTGGCGAATGCCGTACTCCTGTTCGCGGTCGCCGGATACGTGCTCGTCGAAGCGCTCCGGCGGATCGGCGACCCACCCGACATCGACGCCCTCCCTGTCCTGATCATCGGCGTGCTCGGCCTTGCCGTGAACCTCATCGCCTTCGGCCTGTTGCGCGCCGGCGCGCGCGAGAGCCTGAACGTCGAGGGCGCCTATCTGGAGGTCGTCGCCGACCTGCTCGGTTCCGTCGGTGTGATCGTGGGGGCCGCCGTGTGGGGCGTCACCGATTGGGGCTGGGTCGATCCCGTGATCGGCGCGGCGATCGGCGTCTTCATCCTCCCGCGTGCCTGGCGGCTGGGGCGGGAGGCGCTGCGCGTGCTCGTGCAGGCCGCGCCCGCCGGCGTCGACGTCGCCGACATCCAGCGCGAGCTCGCCGCGCTCCCGGGCATCGTGGACGTCCATGACCTGCACGTGTGGACACTCACCTCCGAGATGGAGGTCGCCAGCGCCCACCTCATGGTGCGGACGGGGACCGACACGCATGGTGTGCTCGACCAGGCGAGGTGGCTGCTGCAGGAGCGGTACGGACTGGAGCACGCCACGCTGCAGGTAGAGCCCGAGGACCACCGGGGCTGCGACGACGTGCACTGGTAGGCCGAGCCCGCCGACGCATGCGAGCACCCGCCTCGCTCCGAATCCCCGGGGTCAGCCCCCGAGCCAGTTGGCCAGGAACGCGACCGCGAAGCCGAACACGGTCACCACGCCGACGGCCCGTCCGGCGTGCTCATAGGCCTCGGGCATCATCGACGTGGCGAGCATGGTCAGGATCGCGCCCGCGGCGAACGACAGGATGAACGCCAACGTGGACGGGGACGCGCCGTCGAGCAGTGCGAAGCCGGCCGCGGCGGAGACCGCAGAAGCGAGCATGACGCCGCCCCAGAGCGCCCCGATCTTCGCCGTGGTCCACCCGCCGGCGCGCAAGCTGGTCGTGGCCGCGATGCCCTCTGGCAGGTTCGAGATCAGTACGGCGAGCAGCATCGACGCGCCAACCGAGCCCGATTCGAGGAGCGTCAGGCCGAGGACCGCGGATTCGGGGATTCCGTCGAGCAGCGCGCCGAGAACGATCGACAGCCCGGAACCCTCGGGTGCGGCGCCGTCGATGTCCTTCCGGTGCGCATAGCCCAGCCGGCTCACCAGCGCGTCGCCCGCGGTGAAGACGATCGATCCAGCGAAGATACCGAGGGTCGCCCCGCGCAGGTCGTCAGCGCTGTCGACTGCCTCGTCGATGAGCTCGAACGACACGGCACTGAGGAGCACGCCCGCGCCGAATCCCATGACGATGCCGAGCAGCCGGTTGTGCGGTGGATGAACGATGGCGATCACCGCGCCGAGCAGCAAGGTCGCCGCGGCGACGAGCCCCCACATGAATGCCTCACCCATGGCGATGGTGACGCTACGGAATGGCAGCGCGCAGGCTGCGGATCACGACCGGGAAGTGCGCAGCTCCTCGGCTGTCGGCCCGAGCGTGTCAGCGGCTGTGGCCCGCCGTTCGCCCATCTCCACCTCGGGGCCCTTCGTCGTGTCCCGCGCCGTCTGCCGCTCGAGCTCCGCGTTCAGCTCCGCGCCGAGGATGACCGCCAGCGCGGTCAGGAACAGCCACAGCATCACGACCACGACCGCTCCGAGCGAGCCGTAGGTCTCGTTGTACTTCCCGAAGTTGGCCGCGTAAAAGGCGAACAGCGCCGATCCGACCAGCCACAGGACCGTGGCGAGGATCGCCCCTGGGGTCACCCACGACCAGCGCGGCTCGTCGCGGTCGGGGCTGTAGCGGTAGAGGATCGCGAGCGCGACCAGCATCCCGGCGAACAGGAGCACCCACCGCAACACGCCCGCGGCGAGGCGTCCTGCATCCCCGACGCCCGTGTCGGCGAGCATCGAGGGCAGCAGCGCGATGACCGCGAAGGCGACGACGAGGAAGACGATCGCGCCGATCGTGAGCAGGAGGGCGAGGCCACGGCGCTTGACGAAGCCACGCGTGTCGTCCTCGTCGTAGGCCGCGTTGATCGCCACGATCAGGTTGTTGACGCCACTCGACGCGCTCCACAGCGCGACGACGATGCCGATGACGACCGCCCACCCGAGCCCGGTGCTGCCTTCCTCGGTGATCGAGCTGAGCTGGCTGCTGATCATCTCCCGCACCTCTGACGGTGCGGCGCCGAGCAGGTCGCGCACCTGCTCGTCCACCTCGGAGGGGTCGGCGACGAGCCCGTAGATCGAGACGAGGGCGACCAGCGCCGGCACCAGGGCGAGCAGGGCGTAGAAGGCGACGCCCGCCGAGAGCAACGTGACCCGGTCGTCCTTGGCCTCGACCTTCGTGCGCATCGCCACGTCCCACCAGCCCTTTGCCGGAACCTGGTGGGGATGCTCGGCTTCCCTGCCACGGACGTCGGGAGCGCCGATCGCTGCGTCACTGCTCACGGCAGGCCACTACCCCACGATGGCGGCGACGATGCATCCGGGACGGCGCTCGGCGCTGTGGCGGACGCGATCGCCCGGACCAGCGGAAGAACCCGCTCTGCCGTGCGGGGCGCGGAGGCAGTCGGAGCTCGATCTGGAGGTCGGGATCCGGTGCCTCGGTGAGATGGAGGTTGCGGGCCAGCTCGTTGAAGACGACTCGCTCCTCGTGCGTCATCACGAGCTCGTCGTCCATCGTGTCTCCCGAGGTGTGTCCCCGCGCCGCAGGTGTCGCGGTACCCGTGGTGCGACGACCGCCGACGCGTCGCCCGACGGGCGCTCCTCATCCGGCGGAACGGCGCGGCGCGACGGAACGGTCGTCCGCCCAGAAGCCGGGTCGCGGCGCGCCCGTGAACCCCCGGTCGGCGTACGCGCGCAGCCGCTTCACGCCGTCGGGAGACAACAGGTCGACGACGTCGAACACCGCGCCCGGCCCAGCGGCGCGCAACGCGGTGTCGCCTTCACTGCCTCGCCGTGGGAGCTGCGTGGTGAGGAGGACGAGGGGTACGGCGCCCGGAGCCACCTGCAGCGCGCATGCCCGCCCGAGGGCGCGCCACACCGTGTCGGTGCGCGCCAGCCCTCCGCGGTGGGTGGTGAACGGCCCGGGGACGTCGAAGTACCACGTGTCCCCGCAGCGGTCGAGGGCGACGAGGTCGACGGCGACCCCTGTCCCGCGCACGCGTCGGCGTCGAGCGGTGATCGTGAACCCCGCGTCCTCCAGGCAGCGCTCGGCGAGCTGCACGGCGCCCGCGCCATCGGGGCCGGCAGAGGCGGATGCCGGCGCGGAGGGCGCCGCCGACCTGACCTGCAGCGCGTCCTGCACGCGCCGGCGGGCGAGTTCGACGTACCCGGGATCGAGGTCGTACCCCACGTAGCGCCGCCCGAGGAGTGCCGCCGCGACGAGCGCGGAACCGCTGCCCATGAACGGATCGAGCACCAGGTCGTTCTCGAACGTGTACAGGCGGATGAGCTGCTCGGGCAGCTCGACGGGGAACGGCGCTGGATGACCGACGCGCCTGGCGCTCTCGGGCGGGATCGACCAGACATCGAGCGTCAGCGCGAGGAAGTCGTCGGTGGCGAGCGTGCTGGCGTGGGGCAGCCCTGCCGCGGCGCGCTCGGCCACCGTGCGGGCCCGGTCGAAGCGACCTTTGCTGGCGATGACGACGCGCTCCGTGACGTCGCGCAGCACGGGATTGGCCGCGCTGCGGAACGAGCCCCACGCGCACGATCCGTTCGCGCCATCGGCCTTCTGCCAGATCAGTTCACCGCGGAGCAAGAGCCCGAGATCGTGCTCGAGGATGCGGATCACGTCGGCCGACAGGCTCCGGTACGGCTTGCGTCCGAGGTTGGCGACGTTGACTGCGATGCGCCCGCCTGGTTCGAGCTTGCGCGTGCATTCGGCGAACACGTCGGTGAGCAGTTGCAGGTACTCGAGGTACGACGACGGGACGCCGTCGCGTTCCAGCTCCTCCTCGTACTGCTTGCCGGCGAAGTACGGCGGTGACGTGACGACGAGGGCCACGGATCCGTCGGCGACCTGGTCCATGTGCCGCGCGTCGCCGGCGAGGAACGGCTCCCGTACGTCCGCCGGCGGGAGAACATCGTCCTCCGTGGACAGCTCTGGCGTGCGGAACCGCTCGTAGAACGGCGTGGCGTCGTGGCTTTCGCGCGCGCCGGCACCGAAGTTCGACGTCCTCGTGCTGCGCCGTGTGCTCATCGACCCTCCGCTCCAGCCGTCCGGTAGCCTAGCCGAACGTACGCGCGCCGCAGCATTCACCCGCTGACCGTGTTCTCGAGCCGGAGGACCTCGATCTGGACGTGGTCGATGATGAAGTCCTCGAGGCACCCCTTGAACTGGCGTCGGTTCGTGTGGTCCATCGCCGGGGCGAGCGTGGCGGAGAAGCGCCCGTCGCCCTCGTCCCGCAGCACACCGACGACGTCTGAGTTGACCTCCAGCCGGCACGTCAGCACCTGCGCCTCGACCATCTCGGACAGCTGCTGCGTCGGTTCGCCGCCGTGCGTGTCGGCGCGGACGAGCACCTCGGTCTGCGCGCCCGCAGGTACCGCGTCGTGCGTGGAGAGCGTCGCCTCACGCAGCGCCCACACGGCCGCGAAGCCGACACCGAGTCCGACCGCGCCGAGCAGCACCCGACCGATGCGCATCAGCGGGCGTGGCCAGCGCGGCGGAGCAGCGCGCGCAGCTGCGCGTCGTCGGCGCCAGGCACCTCTTGCGCCAGCGCCGTCACGTCGTCGACCAGCAGGCCGCTGTCCGGGTAACGGATCGGGGCGAGGTGACGTGCCAGGCGCTGGTCGCCGGCATGTCCCGCGGTCTTGGCGCCGATCCGATCGATCAGCCACGCCATGGTCGAGATGATCACGCCGCCCCCGACCAGGAACGTGATGAACACGTTGCTGCGGCGCGTCGCCTCGCGCATCCAGGCGAAGCGGTTCGGCGGCTCGGGCCGTGCGGCGTGCAGGACGTCGAGCAGCTCCTTGTCCGCGGGGGATCTGCCGCGTGGCGGCAGGCGACGGAGGATGAGCCCGGTGGCCAGGCCGACCTCGGCGATGAGCACGATGAGTCCGAAGAACAGCGCCCGGTTCCACTCCCAGCGGTTGAGCGAGATCACGGTGTAGATCACGCCCATGATCAGCGTGCCGATCCCGGCGAGCCAGGCGATCGTCCTCACCCCAGCGCCTTCCTTCCTTCGATCGTGACGTGCCCCGTCGCGCCGTCGACGCAGACCGCCGTGCCCTCGGGCAGGTTTGCGGTCGCGCCGTGGTAGCCGACCACCGTCGGGACGTTCGCCTCCCGGGCGAGGATGGCGAGGTGCGACAGGACGGACCCGGTCTCGGCGACGATGCCCCGGAGGCGGGGCAACAGCGGCGCCAGTCCGGGCGTCATCGTCGTCGTCACGAGTACTGAACCCGGCGGTGGGTCGTGCACGTCGTGGGTCACCGGACCGCATCCACGTCCGCCGCCGCCGCCGGTGCCACCACCGACCCCGCTGTCGAACTGCTCGGGGATCGCCTTGCCGAGGTTCGAGAGGCGGAACCAGGCCGGGAGCGGGCTGCCGAACTCGTGCTCGTGCGCAGCGACGAGCGCCGGGACGACGACGGCCCGCTTGGTGGCGACGGCTTCGACGTGGTCGAGCGACATGTGCCGGACGAGGCCCGGTTCGGGCAGTTGGCCGGCGCGGGCGAGCCGCTCGCCCAGCTCCCACGCCGCCCGACCGGTGAGCTCGTGCACCCAGCGCACGCGCAGCCGCAGCGCCTCGCGCAGGATGCCGTTCGGGTTCCCGCCGTCCCCGGCGGGCGCGAGGTCCAACGCCGAGACGCCGGGCGGGAGGCTCGGCTTGGGTGCCACCCGAGGCGGCGCGAGGGCGAGCACGACCGGGCTGCGGTCGAGGATCTCGTCGTCGCTCAGGCCGTCGCGCCGGGCTTCGGCCAGTACGCGCAACGCGACCGAGGCGCCGGTCATCTGGTTGCCACCGGTGTCGGTGAGCATCCCCATCAGGATCTCGTGCGCGTGGAGCGAGCGGAGCACGGCCTGGGAGCGGTGGATCAGGGCGATGAGCTGCCGGCTGGTCAGCTCGGCGAGGCTCGGGATCCGTTCGAGATCGAGGTCCGTCCGGTCCAGGAGGTGTTCCGACAGCCGCGGCATCGCGGCGCGCAACCGGCCGACCCGCCACGCGACGCGCGCCTGACGGAGAGCCGGGATCGGGTTCAGCTTGCGGGCGAAACCCCGCCTTGGGTCGATGGCACCGGCGACGTGCAGGTCGATGGCGACGTGCCCGTCGACCGACACGACGAGCGCGCTGCGCTCCAAGTCGTCCCGCGTCGCCGACCCGGCCAGGACGGCAGCCTCCCGGACGGCTTCCTGCAGCGGGGGGACCCAGAGGTCCCGTTCGAGCTCGGTCAGCGGCTCGGGGAACGTCTCGGCGACGGGACCTGGGCCGTAGACCGGCCCGGAGGGCACGCCGCGGATCTCGGTCGTGACCGGTCGGGACTGCAGGAGCCGCAGTTCGCCGCCGGTCTCGAAGGCCCACTCGGCGTCCTGCGGCCCGCCGAAGATGGTGGCTACGTCGGCGGCGAGCCCGGCGAGCCGGCGGAGGTCGTCGGCGGCCAGCTCGGGACCGTCGCGTTGCTCGGTGGCGACGACGTCGCCGGCCGTGTCGAGGACATAGCGGGCCCCTTCGACCTCGCCGCTCACCAGTCGCTGTGGACCGCCGTGCACGGCGCTCACGACGAGACGGTCGGAACGGCCGGTCACCGGGTCTATGCCGAAGAGGACGCCGCCGCACGCCGGTTCGAGCATCGGTTGGACGAGCACGGCGATCGGCGTGCCCTCCGTCTTGGCTGCCACTCGGGAGCCGAGGACCTGCTCGACCGCCTGCGCGAACGCGTCGATGCCGCGGATATCGACGACCGACTCGTAGCGCCCGGCCATGGAGGATTCTGCGAGATCCTCGGCGATCGAGGAGCTCCGCGCGACGAGCGGCTGCTCCGCGCCGGCGGCGCGCACGAACGCCTCGCGCACGGCGGGATGGTCATGGACGCCGGCGCCGGCGTCGACGGCGTCCGAGAACGCCGTCGTCAGGACGACGCCGGGCAACACCGGCAGGCCGGCATCGGTCGCGCGAGCGAGGGCCGCCGCCTTCCCTCCGACGAGCTCCGGATCGCGGGCGGCCTCGTCCACCAGGTCGACGACGAGCGGCCTCGGTGCAGCGAACGAGGACGCGCCGGCGCTGGGGCCGGCGACGGAGAGATCGCCCACGCGTCGGTACCCTAAGGCGAGTCCCGCTCCGCGGTCTCGATCCATGCATCGCGTCGCGGTCGAGCGGGTATCCGGCAGGCATGAGCATCGTTGCGCCGTCGCCCCCCCGGCCGCCGTCGCGGCGGGAACTCGCGGCCCGGCAGCGCCTCCACGCGCGGCGCACACTCACGGCCGCCGGCGTGCTCCTCGGGACGGGGCTCGGGGGTTTCGTCGACGGGATCGTGCTCCATCAGATCCTCCAGTGGCACCACCTGCTCACCTCGGTTCCCCGCCACGAGAACTTCCCCGATTCGACGGTCCGGTCGCTCGAGGAGAACACGTTCTGGGATGGGCTCTTCCATGCCACGACGTGGGTCTTCGTGGTCGCTGGGCTGTTCCTCCTGTGGCGGGCGCTCGCCGCTGGCGCGCGGACCACGCCGCTGCGCTTCACGGGATTGCTCCTCGCCGGGTGGGGTGGGTTCAACCTCGTCGAGGGGATCATCGACCACCATCTCCTGTCGATCCATCACGTGCGCGACGACGTCGCCGATCCGCTGCCGTGGGATCTCGGGTTCCTGGCGTGCGGCGTGCTGCTGCTCGCCGTCGGACTCTTGCTGGCACGGATGGACCGAGTGCCGGAGGATTGACCGGGTCGGTGGAACGGGAGGGATTCGTCGGCGGAACGGGAGGGATTCGAACCCCCGGGCCTCTCGGCCGCCCGCTTTCAAGGCGGGTG
>DASZOG010000073.1:0-12748 GCA_035550895.1 Acidimicrobiales bacterium | reverse complement strand
GGCGACTTCTGCTCGAGGAACTGGCGCACGGTCTTGCGCAGCTCTTCCTGCTCCTCGCTGAAGGCGAAGTTCACAGCGGACCCCCTCGGTCGTCGTGGTTGCGGACGCAGTCTTGGCGATCGGCCGGCAGTCGCACAACCTGCCGTGTGTACACGCGTGCTACAACGAACGGCCGTGGGCGAGGAGGTTCGAGGTCCAGCCCAGCGTCCGGTGCCGGGTCAGCGCGACCTCGGCTGTCGAGGGGAACAGCGCCAGCAGGTCGTCGGCCGAGAGCAGGTCGAGGTTGCCCGTCGAGGCCCAGAAGTCCTTCCCCAGCGCGCGCAGTGCACGCTGGTGCGCCGGCTGCGGCAACCAGTGGACGAGCGGGAGGAAGGTGTGCAACTCGAGCGGGAACCAGCGGTTCGGTGTGGTCAGGAAGAACCGCCGGCTGACGCGCACGAGCTCGGCGACGAACCGGCGCTGCTGGTCGCGGTCACCCACGTGCTCCAGCACGGCCCACGACACGGCGACGTCGAAGTGCCGGTCAGGAAACGGCAGCGTGTCACCGTCGGTGCGGACGAACGTCAGGCCCGGATACCTGGCGGTGAGGTGCGACGCGTCCTCGACCGATGTGGCCGTCACGTTCTCCGGATACGGGTAATGGGCCTCGAAGAAGTTCGAGTCGGCGAGCTCCTCGTCGGGCGTGACGCCGACGTCGATCACGGTCGTGTCGGCGTCGAACGGCACGGTACGGCGGAACACGTCGAACATCCGGGCTCGGGCGGCGACCGCCCGGCGCGTGCCCCACGCCCGCAGCGGGTGCGACTTCGAGAAGTAGTCGGTCGCCTCCACCCGCTCGTCCACGAACCCGCGACCCTACGAGCTACCGTCCCGGACCGGTGGACCGGCTGGGCATCCGTGAGCTGCGCAACGCCGCCGCGGTGGCGGTACGCCGTGCCGGGTCCGGCGAGCGGATCGTCATCACCGTCGACGGCCGGCCCGTTGCGCAGCTGGGCCCACTCGACCCGCTGGGCACCGAGCCGACCCTCGCCGATCTCGCCGCCCGCGGGCTCGTGGTGTCGCCGCGGATGGACGACCGCCCCGCGCCCACGCTCACCGTCCAGGTGCGCGTCGGCACCAGGCTCGACCGCGTCCTGGCGGACATCCGCGGCCGCTGACCGCCCCTGGCTGTCCGCTGGCGGACTCCGGTGAGGTCCCGATGACGCTTGCGCTCGACAGCTCAGCGCTGCTTGCCCGATACCTCGACCACCCGGCCCGGCCGGTGGTGCTCGACGTGATGGCGGTGGATCGAGACTGGTGCGCGTCGGCACTCGCCCTCCCCGAGTGCCTGGCGCTGCTCTCCCGGCTGGAGGACGACCCGCTCCAACGCGCCGAACTGGCCAAGGTGCTACGCGACGACTGGCTGCGCATCACGGTCGTGCCCGTCGACCAACTCTGCCTGGAGCGAGCCGCAACGCTGGCGGAGGCGCACCCGCTGCGCATCGTCGACGCGATCCACCTCGCCGCCGCCGACCGCCTGCCCCGTCCTGTCCGCTACGCGACCTTCGACGACCACCAGATCCCCGTCGCGCTCGCCCTCGACTTCGAGGTCGTCTCCTTGGGCACACCCTGAACTGCTCATGCGAGAACGCATGATATGGTGCGTATGTGCCTAAGACCATTCAGATTCGCGACATCGACGACGATGTCTACGCCGCGCTCGCTCGGCGGGCTGGCGAGGCGGGATTGACCGTTCCGGATCTTCTCCGGCGCGAGGCCGCCAAGCTGGCGGCTCGGCCGAGTGTCGCGGAATGGCTGGCCCGCACTCGGCGACGGCCGTCCGGGATCACGCGGTCAGAGGTCATTGCCGCGTTCGACGAGCTGCGGGGGCCATGGCCAGATGCTCGTCGTTGACGCCGCGTGCCTCTACGAAGTGGTGGCCGACACCGAACGGTCCGAGGCGGTCCGCGAGCGGCTGCTCGACGACGACGACCACGCCGCTCCCCACCTGATCGACGTCGAGGTGGCGAGCGTGATCCGGCGCGATCACTTGCTCGGTCGCCTGGACCGGACCGCCGCCGAGCAGGCGATCGACGACCTCCGGGACTGGCCGGGTGAGCGCTTCGGGCATCGCAGCCTGATCGAACGGGTCTGGGAGCTGCGCGAAAGCGTCCGCGGATGGGACGCGTTCTACGTCGCGCTCGCCGAGGTGTTGGACGCGCCGTTGCTCACCGCCGACCGGCGTCTCGGGCGCGTGACGGGCCTGCGCTGCCCGGTGGAAGTCGTCAGCTGAGCCACCGCGGCCCAGCGGGGTCAGCGGAGCTTCCAGGTCGGGCGGAGGGTGATCAGGCCGCGCTCGTCACCGGCATCGCCCGGGGTGACGTCGAAGCGGGCGACGTGGGAGCGGTGGTCGTACTCGTGGTGCAGCGTGAAGTCGGTGGCGGCGACGCTCAGCTCGTACGGACCGGGCAACAGCGGCACGGCCGGGAACGTGACCTCGAGCGCCCCGCCGCCGTGGACGAGGGGCGGCACGAGCCCGACGTCGCGCGTCGTCGGCGAGGCGACGGCGACGCCGGAGGCGTGGACCAGCGTCACGCCGAACACCGGCGTCTCGATCGGCACCCGCGCCTCGTACGTGATGCGCACCGTGATGTCGTCCCCCGTGCGCACCGACGAGAACGGCTGCCCGCGCCCGTCGAGGAGCTCCACCTGCGAGATGCGCAGCTCGCCGCTCCCCCACCGCGCCTCGTTGACGCCCGCCTCGGCACTGCCCAGCGCCTGCTCCGCATAGTGCGAGGACACCTCGTCCGGCGAGCCCTGGTCCTCGAGCACGCCGTAGCGCAGCCAGTACGCGCGGTCGCACAGGCTGCGCACCGAGCCGAGGTCGTGGGTCACGATCACCAGCGTGCGGCCGCTCTCGCGCAGCTGGGCGAACTTGTCCATGCACTTGCGCTGGAAGCTGGCGTCGCCGACGGCGAGCACCTCGTCGATGATCATCACCTCGGGATCGACGTTGATCGCGACGGCGAAACCGAGCCGCACGTACATGCCCGAGGAGTAGTTCTTCACCGGCATGTCGATGAACTGCTCGAGGCCGGCGAAGGCGACGATCTCGTCGAAGCGGCGCTCGATCTCCTTGCGCGGCACACCGAGGATCGCCGCATTGAGGAACACGTTCTCCCGCCCGGACAGCTCCGGGTGGAACCCCGCGCCGAGCTCGAGGAGCGCCGACAGCCGGCCGTTGACCTCGACCCGGCCCCGCTCCGGCCGCAGGATGCGCGA
Organism: Acidimicrobiales bacterium; assembly: GCA_035550895.1. Lineage (GTDB taxonomy): Bacteria > Actinomycetota > Acidimicrobiia > Acidimicrobiales > Ilumatobacteraceae > DASZOG01. The sequence continues at coordinate 9,487 of DASZOG010000073.1, read as the reverse complement.
CAGGCACTTCAGCAACGTGCTCTTGCCCGACCCGTTCTCGCCGATGATCCCGACGACCTCGCCGTGCTGCACCTCCAGGCTGACGCCCCTCAGCGCCCAGAACTCCTCGAACCGGGCGCGCCGACCGCGCAGGACCGCCGCCTTCAGGTACGCGTTGCGCTCGTGGAAGATGCGGAAGCGCTTCCACAGATCGTCGACGACGACAGCCGGCTGCCCCACGTCAGAGCTCCTCGGCGAAGCGCGGCGACATCCTGGCGAAGACCCACTGGCCGAGCGCCAGCGCGACGCCGGCGCACACGACGAGGTGCACCCAGCGCCCCGCCGACGGCCAGCGCAGGTCGTACAGGATGTTGTGGAAGGCGACGACGAAGCCACCCATCGGCTGCGCGCTGACGATCCGGCGCAGCCACTCCGGCACGATCTCGATCGGGTAGACGATCGGCGTCAGGTAGAACCACGCCTGGGCGAGGACCGTCCAGAGATAGCCGACGTCGCGGTAGAAGACGTTCAACGCCGAGAAGATCAGCGCCATCCCGATCGTGAACACCACGAGCAGGGCGACGACCGCCGCCAGCGGGAGGAGCCACGGGATGACCATGTTCCCGGCGATGATCAGGGCGACGGAGAGCACGCCGAGCTCGATGCCGAGCGAGACCACCAGCGACAACGTCGTCGAGACGACGAGCACCTCACGGGGGAACCAGACCTTCTTCACCAAGCCGGCGTTCGCGGCCATCGCGCCCATCGAGGCTCCAACGCTGACGGAGAAGAAGTTCCACGGGAGCAACCCGCACAGCAGGTAGAGCGGGAAGGCCTCGAGCCCGCTCGGCTCCCCGATCGGCTCCGGCGCCCGGAAGACCTGGCTGAAGACGATGGTGAAGATGACCATCGTGGCCAACGGGTTGATCATCGACCACGCCCACCCGAGCACAGAGCGCCGGTAGCGCGTCCGCAGCTCGCGCAGCGTCAGGTTCCAGAGCAGCTCACGATTGGACAGCGTCTCGGTCAGCGACATGGAGGCTGAGCGAGGCTACCGGCGCGCCCTGCGCGCAGGGTGGCAACCCGGGCTCCGTCGCGAGTCCGTCGTGAACCGAAGCTGAACGCGATTCGTCACGCGATCGAAGTATCGATGAACGGACCGCTAGGGTGGCCCGGATGTTCAGCTACCTCGATGCCGGCACCGGGAGCATGATCATCGCCGCGTTCGCGGGCGGCGCGGCGGGGATCGGCGTCCTGTTGAAGATGTACGGGCACCGCCTTCTCGGTGTCTTCTCGAAGAAGCACCGGGTCCAGGCCGACGAGGCGCGGGCCCAGCTGATCGGCGGAGAAGCCTCCGAGGACTGAGCGCTCGACGCGCCACAGGTGCACCAACCACAGGCCGATCCCGGCTCGTTCCGCGACCCGACGTCCCGGGTCTTCGTCACCGACGACAGCGTCTGGCGGGGACTGTCGAAGGACGCGCTCGCCGACTTCGAGGCGCTGGCGGCCACGGAGTTCTTCCGCACGGCACTCGAACGCGGCGAGCTGGTCGGCACGCAACTGGCAACCGCCAGCGCGCCGGCACTCCCCGGTGAGTGGGCGGGCGTCCTCCGCCACGACCGCATCCGCATCCTCTCCTATCCGTACGAATGGCCGTTCGCCATGCTGCGCGACGCGGCGCGCCTGCAGCTCTCGCTAGCTCGCCGTGCGCTGGCGGAGCAGCTGATCACGAAGGACGCCTCCGCTTACAACATCCAGTTCGTCGGCACGCGGCCGGTGTTCATCGACATCGGGTCGTTCGAGCGGGTGCACGGCGGCGAGCCGTGGCCGGGCTACCGGCAGTTCTGCGAGCACTTCCTCAACCCGCTGCTGCTCCAGGCGATGCGCGACGTCCCCTTCCATCCGGTGCTGCGCGGCAGCGTCCACGGCATCCCGCCGGGCATGGCCGCCGACCTCCTGCGTGGTAGCCGGCGCCGCCAGCGCGGCGTGTTCACCCACGTCAAGCTGCACGCCAGGGCGGAACGCCGCTACGCCGACGCCGACCGCGAACGCGACGTGCGCTCCGAGCTGAAGCGCGCCGGCTTCGGCCCCGGCCTGATCGACGCCCAACTGAAGAACCTCGAACGGGCCATCGAGGCCCTGCGCTGGCCACGGCACGAGAAGCGGACCAGCTCCACGTGGTCGTCGTACACGGAGCGGTCGCACTACACGGACCGTGACCTGCAGAGGAAGGAAGCGTTCGTCGAAACGGCCGTCGCGCACGCCGGCAGCCCGCGGCTGGTGCTCGACCTGGGCGCGAACGACGGCCGGTTCTCCCGCCTGGCGCTCGGCGCCGGTGCGGGCTCGGTCGTCGCCGTCGACTCCGACCACCTCGTCGTCGACCGCCTCTACCGCGACCTGACGGCGGAAGGCGAGGCCCGCGTCCTCCCCCTCGTGCTCGACCTCTCCGACCCGTCGCCGGGGCTCGGGTGGCGGTCCCGAGAACGTCCGGCGTTCGTCGATCGGATGCGCGGCGAGCTCGATCTCGTCCTCTGCCTGGCGGTCGTCCACCACCTGGCACTGACGAACACGGTGCCGCTCGACGAGATCGTCGAGTTCCTCGCTGACCTCGATGCTCCGGTCGTCGTCGAGTTCCCCCACCGCGACGACGTGATGGCGGCGCGCCTGCTGGCGCGCAAGCGCAGCGGACTGTTCGACGGCTACGACGTGCCGCAGTGGGAGCGAGCCCTCGAGCGCCGGTTCCAGGTGTCGGCGCGCGAGGTGCTCCCGTCGGGGACGCGCACGATCTACCGCGCCGAGCCGCGCTGAACCGCTCGCTGCCGCGCTCAGCTGCCGACGGGCCGAAGCGTGACGTCGGCTCCCGAGCGGGTGACCTCGTACAGCGCCACCTCGTTCGCCCCGTCCCGGTAGACGTCGCCCACGAAGCCCGTGAACTTCCACTGGCTGCCGTCGGGCCGGTAACCACCGACGACGCCGGCGAGCTGGCCGTTCACGGCGACGAGCAGCTCCGGCGGCGCGGCTGATCCCGCGGCGCCCCACGCGCGACCCGAAACGACGAACGGCGCACGACCGTCGTCGGTGGGTAGCTCGCCGAACAGGTCCGCCTGGCTCAGCTGGGCCCTGTACGCGCTCGGTTCGCCTTGGCCGAACTCCGCCACGGAGCGGCCGACAAGGTCACCGTTGTCGCCGACGGCGGCGAGCCCGGTCCAGCCGTCGCCGTGGGGGAACTGCTCTGACCGTTGCGCGGCGATCGCCAGCGCCGGCGCGATGTCGGCCGACACGGGCGGCGTCGTGTGCGCCTCGCTGCCGTCGAACAGCGAGTGCCCGTCGAACTCCCAGTCAGTCCTGATGTCGAGCAGGTCGACGATCGAGGGCAGGACGTCGATCGTCTGCGCGCTGTCGTCGCGGACCTCGCCTTCCTTCTGGCCCGGGGCTTTGATGAACAGCGGCATCCGCAGGACTTCCTCCCGGTTCGCGTCGGTCATGTTCCGGCCCATGTCCGGCGGCGTGAGGCTCAAACCGTGGTCGGACATCACGACGAGCAGCGTCTCCTCCCATGTCGGCAAGGACTGCAGATGGTCGACGAGCTCGCCGATGGCAGTGTCCGTCGCGCCGACCTGCATGCTGTGCATCTGGTACTGGAGGCGCGCGTAGTGCGGGAACGCCGGATCGGTCGGCTCGACCTCCTCGGGGTAGTAGGCCATGCGCTGGCCGGTGCGCGACAGCGTCCACGGGGCGTGCGGGAGCGCGACATGGACGAACGTCAGCCCGGGCGAGGCCGTGATCCGTCGTGTGAAGTCCTGCAGAACGCCGGCTTGGCCGAGCGCGCTGCGCTCGTCGGGGTTCATCGCCAGCCACTTCGCATAAGCCCGCTCGATCGGCGTCTTGTCGTCGGCACCTTCGGCAGCCTGCTCCTGGTTGACCAGGTCGGCGCCCGGGTCGTTCACATTCTCCTCCTCGACCCCATACGCGCCCCACGACTTGTCGATGGCGGGGAGCTCGGCCCGCAGCTCGGCGGGGAGCACACGGTGGCCGTAGACGACGCTGGCGTCGTCGATCGCATCCATCAACGACCGGCGCGGCGGCGGGTTGCACACCGATGACGGGCAGAGGTCGGTGACGATCTCGTAGCGCTGAACGGGGAGCTCCTCCCCGAGGAGTGTGAACAGGTTGCGCGGGTAGTCGTTGACCGTGGGCAGAGCATCACCCTCGCCGTTCGTCCCGGTGAGGATCGAGGGCACGGCGAAGTGAGTCAGCGCGAAATGGCTCGACGCGTTGCGGAACCAGGTGCTCGTCGCGGCGAGCCGGGCGAAGCCGGGGTAGCGCTCGGAGTTGATCGTGCCGTCGCCGCGCATGATCGTCGTCGCCGGGAACTCGTCGAGCACGACCACGACGACCTGGCCCTCGACGTCGGGCACGGCCACCGTGCCGAGGTCACCGACGGAGTTCGAGCCGGTGACGAGCTCGGCGGTCGGGCTGGCGAACAGGAACGCGCCGAGGAACAGCACATTCGCCACGGAGAGGTACGTCGTCAGCAGCTGCCCACCCCTGGTGCGCAGCACGAGGAACGCGGCGAGCAGCGCGAAGGCGACCGCGGCGGTGAACACGTACGCGGCCCGATCGACGTCGAGGTTGCGGAGCAGGGCGAGGGCGAAGATCGCCGCCAGCAGCGTCACGACGGCCCCGTAGACCACGGTGCCGGCCCGGCGATCGACGAACGACGCGATCGCCGTAGCGGCGATGCCGATCACCGGCGGGACGAGCACGATCAGGAGCGCGAAGGCGACGATCTGGACCTTCGAGTAGTTGCCGGCGACGAAGAACTGGGGGTTCTTGCCGAACAGGTCGAGTAACGGCTGGGCGACGGCCAAGCCGGAAAGGCCGAGAATGATCAGGCCCCGCCGCCACACCGTGCTGCGGAGTCGGGCGCCGCGCAGCCCCTGGAGACCGGACCGGTCGACGGATGTCGCCGCGACCGGCACCGCTTCCAGCACGGGAACCAAACCTACCGGTGGGTGGTCTCCGGCCGGCGTCAACCCTCGACGCGTGCCGCGCCGCCGAGCGTCAGCCGTCGAGCGCGTGCAACGTGACGCTGACCGAGCCGCGGCCGGACCGCTCGACCTCGTACAGCTCGACCTCGTTCCGGCCGGGCTCGTAGAAGTCTGCCACGTACGCGGTGAACTCCCACGCGTCGCCGTGGCGCACGTAGCCGCCGGCCACTCCAGCGAGGTAGCCATTGACCGCGACGAGAAGTTCGGGTGGTCGATCCCCGCCGTTGCCGGAGATCTGGCCAGACAGCACGTATGGCATCCGCCCGTCTCCCCACGGGAGCTTCTCGAGCACGTTCCGCTGGGCGAGACGCAGCCGGTACCCACTGCGCCTCCCCACGGTGTGGTCGGCGACCTCGCTGCCAACGAGGTCGCCGTCCTCCCCGATCGCGGCGAGCCCGATCCAGTCGTCGCCGTGCGGGAACCACTCGGCGCGCCGCTCGGCGATGGCGAACGCCGAGTTCACATCGGTGGAGACCTTCGGCGGCGTGTGCGGCAGCGTGCCGTCGAACAGCGAGTGCCCGTCGAACTCCCAGTTCGTGCGCGCCCCGAGCAGGTCGGCGACCGAAGGCACGATGTCCAGCGTCTGCGCCGGGTCGTCACGGATCATGCCGTGCGTCTGGCCGGGCGCCTTGATGAACAGCGCCGAGCGGAGCACCTCGTCGCGGTTCTCGTCGGTGATCTTCCGCCAGACGTTCGGCACCGAGAAGCTCGTCCCATGGTCGCCGGCGACGACGAGCAGCGTCTCCTCCCACGCGCCGGTCGAGCGGAGGTGCTCGAGCATGTCCGCCACCAGCGCGTCCGCGGCGCCGACCTGCATGCTGTGCAACTGGTACTGCTGGCGCACGGCGAACTCCTGCGACGGCTTCACCGGGCTCTTCGGCAGTTCCGGCACGAGCGTGGAGCGGTAGCCGCTGCGGTTGAGCATCCACGGGCCGTGCGGCAGGGCGACGTGGACGAAGTGCAGTGACGGTGTCGCCGTGATCTGCGCGATCTGCTCCTGGAGGATCGCGGCCTGGCGGCGCGCAGTCTTCTCCGCGTCGTCGAGGTGGCGCCACTTGGCGTAGGCCCGCTCGGCGTCGGTGTCACCGGACCAGTCGGACGGGTTCTCCCCCGTCGTGCCGGCGGCGGAGTCGATCGTGATCTGGTCGTCGTCCTCACCGGCCCCGTCGTCCGACCCGTAGGAGCCCCACGACTGGCTGATGTCCGGGAGCGAGCCGCGCAGGTCCTCCGGCAGGACGCGGTGCCCGTAGACGACGGCGGCGTCCTCGATCGCCTGGCCCAGCGGCTGGCGCGGCGGCGGGGCACAGATCGCCGGGGGGCACATGTCGGAGACGATCTCGTAGCGCTGCACCGGCATCGCCCCGCCGAGCAGCGTGAACAGGTTGCGCGGCCGGTCGCCGTAGGTCGGCAGGTCGCCCTTCTGGCCGAGGCGACCGGTGAGGATCGAAGGCACGGCGAAATGCGTGTTCGCGTACGGGCTCGACGCGTTGCGGAACCAGGTGCTCGTCGCGGCGAGCTCGGCGAAGCCGGGGTAACGCTCGGAATTGATCGAGCCATCGGGGCGCATCAGTGTGATCGCCGGCAGCTCGTCGAGCACGATGACGACCACCGGCCCTTGCGGGCGTGCGACCTGGACCTGGCCGACGTCGCCGTCCGCGCCCGCGGCGAGGAGCTCCGCCGTCGGGCTGGCGAACACGAAAACTCCCAGGAACAGCGCGTTCGCCACCGCGAGGTACGAGGCGAACAACCGGCCGGGCCGGGTGCGCAGCACGAGGACCGCCACAGCGAGCGCGGCGGCCACGGCGGCGGCGACCACGAAGAGGTCGCGGTCGACGCCGACCGTGCGCAGCACGGCCAGCGCGATCGTGCCACCCAGCGCCGCCACCACAGCGGCGAACACGACGGTCCCGAGCCGGCGGTCGACGAACGAGGCAAGGGCGATCGCCGCCGTGCCGACGACCGGGGGGACGAGCGTGATCAGGAGGGCGAAGACGACGATCTGGCCGTCGCTGTAGTTGCCGGCGATGAAGAACTGCGGGTTCCGCCCGAACAGGTCGAGCAACGGCTGGGCGACCGCCAGGCCGGTCAGCCCGAGCACGACGGCGCCGCGGTGCCAGACCGCCCGCGCCAGGGCCGCGCCGCGCAGCCCCTGCAGTCCCCGAGGTGCCGGTTCTCCCCCTGTCTGCCCTGTCGACACCGGAGCACAAGGTAGTGGTCACCCGCCGCCGCGGACGATCGAGTGGTCAGGTCTCGGCAGGGGCGAGCGCGTTGCGCTGGCGATCGAGCCAGCCGAGCAGGATCGCCACGGCGCGCGGGTCGTGACGCAGCCGGTGCCCGGCGCCGGGGATGATCCGCAGCATCGCCGATCCGTGCGCCAGCGCCAGCCGGCGGGCGTCGCGCGCCGGGACCGAGTCGTCGTCCTCCCCGTGGAGCACGAGCAGCGGACGGGGCGCGAGCCGGCGCGCCGACTCGACCGGCTTGAAGCTACGCAGCTCGCGCGCCCACACGTCGAACGACGGCGGGAACGCCGGGTGGCGGATGGCGCCGATCTCCCGCGCGTGGTCGAGGAACCGCCGCGGTTGTGCGGCCCAGTCCTCGAATCCGGCCCGCGCGCTGAGCATCGCCACGCCGGTGACGCGGGCGTCCTGCGCGGCGACGCACACGGACAGGGACCCGCCCGTCGACGTGCCGACGAGGAACAGCCCGTCCGTGTCGACCTCGCTGCGGAGGTGCTCGATCGCGTTGCGCAGGTCGGAGACCCACCCGGCGAGGGAGAAGTCGCCGCTGGACTGGCCGCAGCCGCGGAACGTGAACGTCATCGCGGCGAAGCCCATCTCGTTCGCGATGCGGTCCATCAGCTCGGGGAACGTGCCGGCAGAACGGCGAGCATCGAGGGGTCCGACGGGGAAGCCGTGGCACATCACGAGCGCCGGGAGCGGCCCCTTGCCGGCGCGGCCGGCCGGCACGGCGAGGTGGCGGGCGAGGACCAGCCCGTCGGAGCGGAACGAGCCGTTCACGCGCGCTCGGCCCGGCTCACCGGCGCCTCAGCGCGGCGAGCGGGCGAGGTGATGGCGGCCGGGCCGGGCGAGGCGGTACCCGCGGTTGCGCGCCTCGGCCAGCGTGTCCGGCCCGAAGCAGATGAACGTCTCGGCCTGCAGCAGCTCGTCGATCACGTCCGGGTCGTCCCACTCGTCGAGGTCGTAGACGACCTGCGTCCGCTTGTCCCCGACGTAACGGTGGTGCTCGAACCGGACGGGCCGCTGCATGAACCGCCGATGCTACCGACCGGCCTCCGCGTCGGAGCCGAGCTGGTCGGGGTAGGTGATGTCGACCTCGGTGATCGTCGTCGGGAAGTCGCGGCGGTTGTTCGTCAGGAACCGGTCGGCGCCGTAGTGGACGGCCGTCGCCAGGTGGACGGCGTCCAGAGCGCGCAGGCGGTAGCGCGCCCCGAGCTGTGCCGACAGCACCGCCAACGCCTCGTCGACGGGCCGCAGATCGAGGCGCCGGAGCAGTGCGGTGATTCGAAGCACTTGCTGGCTGTCGCGCTCTCGCGACGGCTTCGGCAACAGCTCCGGTATGAGGAGCACCGAGCCGAGACCGACGAAGCCTTCGTCGTCGACGGCGTCGAACAGCGACGCGACGTCCGCGCCGAGCGGGTCGTCGCCCGCCACGTAGATGAGGACGTCCGAGTCGAACGCGTCTGTCATCGCGCTTCGCGGCTCGCGCGTACTTCTGCCAAGAGCTCTTCGGCCTGCTGGCGAGTCAACGGGCGAGTTTCGGAAAGTGGGGTTCGCCCTGCCTCCTCGTAGATCCGGCGGAGCCACTCCGTCTCTGCGTACAGCTCAACGGCGCGACGGGGGCGGAGCATGTCCGGCCGGACGACCACGGCGACGGGTTGGCCGTGCCGCGTGATCGTGACTTCCTCGCCGCGGCTGACCCGATCGACGACGTCGGGCAGCGTGGCTCGCGCTTCGCTGATCGTGAGAGTGGTCATGTACGTCATTGTACTGGATCGTACGTCCGGTCAACGTTCGGGGCGGGAGATCGTCAGCACGCCGAGGTACAGGCTCCCAAGGACGGTCTGCACGCCGAGGAGGAGACCCATCGCCGCCGGCAGGACGACGCGCACGTTCTGCGCCGTGTCGAGCTCGCCGAAGCCCTCGTCCCGCCAGCGGATGAACGAGAGCACGGCACCGAGGAGGCCTCCGATCACCAGCGCCAGACCGACGAGGAGCCCGACTTCGAGGGTGGCGAACCGGCGCAGCTTGGGCCACAGCCGGCCGGGTGGCAGCAGCCCGGCGACCATCGCGTACGCCTTCGTCAGGATGGAGAAGAGCACCGACTGGTAGCCGATGGCGACGATGACCGAGGTGTAGATCAGCGTGCCGACGTCGAACGTCACGGAGCCGATCGTCACCGGGCCGACGATGAGCCGCAGCGAGGCCAGCAAGCCGAGG
>DASZOG010000072.1:0-4785 GCA_035550895.1 Acidimicrobiales bacterium | reverse complement strand
AGCGCGGGGCCGGTGGCACCGGTCAGATCCCGAGGAACGCGTTCAGGCTGACGGTCAGACTCGGGTGCTCGGCGATGCGCTTGCACGCGAGCACGACGCTCGGCATGAAGCTCGCTCGGTCGTAGCTGTCGTGGCGGATCGACAGCGTCTGCCCGGTCGTGCCGAGGAGCACCTCCTGGTGGGCGACCATGCCCCGGACCCGCAGTGCATGGACGCGGATCCCGGCCGGTCCTGCCCCGCCGCGCGACCCTGCGACGACCTCGTGGACGGTCGGGTCGGCCGCCCAGTCGGCCGAGGCGGCCGCCATCCGCTGCGCCGTCGCCATCGCCGTCCCCGACGGCGCGTCGACCTTGCCGTCGTGGTGCAGCTCGACGACGTCGGCGGTGTCGAAGTAGGGCGCAGCGAGCTCGGCGAAACGCATCATCAGCACGGCGCCGATGGCGAAGTTCGGGGCGACGATGCAGTTCGAGCGGGTGAACGCGGCGCGCAGCGCGCCGAGGTCGTCGTCGCCCAGTCCTGTCGTGCCCACGACCGCGTGCAGGCCGTGCGCGGCGCACCACGGCAGGTTCCGCCGAGCCGCGTCAGCAAGCGTGAAGTCGACCGCGACTGTCGCGCCTGCGGCGAGGAGGGCGTCGAGCTCGCCGCTCACGGTCACGTCGCACACGGAGCGGCCGGGCGCGCCGGGGTCGACCGCGGCCACCAGCTCCAGATCCGGATCGGCGGCGATCGCGGCGCACACAGTCGAGCCCATCCGCCCACCAGCGCCGAGCACGCCGACCCGCACCGCCTCACTCACCGTGACATGGAGCTCGCTGCGCTCGCTCACGCGGCCTCCACCGGAGCGGTGAGGAAGAACCGGTTGCCTTCGGTGTCGGTGCAGGTCGCCAGCCAGATGCCTTCGCCTGCAGGCTGGGACGGACCGTCGACCACCCATCCTCCCGCAGCGGTGACGGCGTCGACGACCTCGTGGACGTCGTCGACGCGCAGCCCGAGCACCTCCGGGACGCCTTCTCCCGCCGCTGCTCCGCCGTGGAGCGCGACGACTGTCTCCCCGCACTCGAGCTCGGTCCAGTGCGCGGTGACGAAGCGCTCCCGCAGCCCAAGACCATCCCGCCAGAACGCCACTGCCCGGTCCATGTCGCTGGCCAGGAGCATCACGTAGGTCTCCCGGATCTCCACGACGCGGTTCTACCGCTGTTGTCGCCAGACCGCACGGATCCGCTCGATGACCTCCATGTTGCGGACCGCGTCCTGCGGCGGCAGCGGCACCGGCGCACCCTCCCGCACAGCGACCGAGAACACTTCGCCCTGGACGCCGTACGGATCCGCGGCGGCCACCTCCACCACCTCGATGTCGGGAGCGACAGGCGGCGCACCGCCCGCCGCGCGCAGGACGCGTGACGGCCGGTCCGGTGGGATGTTGAACGGGATCTCGACGACGAGGCGTCCGGCCGTACCGACGAGATGGACGCGCTGGTCGTCCTCGAGCTGCGTCGAGCAGGTGAACGCGGCGTGGCGCCCGCCGAAGTCGAGGACCGCCGACGTGACGACGTCGGTGCCGAAGCTCGGGTCGATGCGCGCGGTCGCCACGACGCCGTCCGGTTCGCCATCGAACATCCACCGGGCGACGTTGATCGGATAGCACCCGACGTCCATCAGCGCACCTCCGCCGTAGGCAGGGATGTTGCGGATGTTGCCGGGGTCGACGTTGCGGTACGAGAAGAAGGCCTGGATCGCGAGCAACTCGCCCACCGCGCCTTCGTCGACCATCGTCCGTACGCGCCGCCAGAGCGGATGGATGCGGTACATGAACGCCTCCATCAACGCCACTCCGGCCTGTTCGCAGCCGTCGACCATCTCCTGCGCCTCGGTCGACGTCATCGCCAGCGGTTTCTCGCACAGCACGTGCTTGCCCGCGGCCGCGGCGCGCAGCGTCCACTCCGCGTGAAGGTGGTTCGGCAGCGGGTTGTACACGGCCTCGACATCGGGATCGGCGAGCAGCTCCTCGTAGGAGCCGTACGACCGGGGGATGCCGAGCTCGGCGGCTGCAGCTGCGGCGCGGCCCGAGTCGCGCGACGCGATGGCGACGATCGCGCAGTGCTCGGAGCGCTGCATCGCGGGGATCACCTTGCGGAGGGCGATCGCCGCGCACCCGAGCACGCCCCAGCGCACGCGCTCGCCGTTGCTCACGACGGATCCGGGCGCGTCACGTCAGTGGTGGAACTCGGCCAGCTCACGGTCCGTGACTTCGCCTGGCAGCTTCCCCATGATGATCATCGCCAGGACGTCGTCCTTCGTGACGTCGTCCTTGTTGACGGTGCCGACCAGCCTTCCGGTCAGCATCACACTGATCCGGTCAGCGAGATCGAAGACGTCGTGGATGTCGTGGCTGATGAGGAAGATCCCGATGCCCTCCGACTTCAACTGGCCGATCAGCTCGTGCACCTGCTCCGTCTCTGCCGGACCGAGCGCGGCGGTCGGCTCGTCCATGATCAGGATGCGGGCGTTGAAGTAGATCGCGCGGGCGATGGCGACGGCTTGTCGCTGCCCGCCCGACAACCATCCGACCGCGGTCTTGAGGTTCGTGAACCGGGGGTTCAGCCGGCGCATCACGTTCCGTGTCGCGGACGCCATCGCCGAATCGTTCAGCGATCCGGTCCGGCTGCGCAGTTCCCGCCCGAGGAAGACGTTTCCCGCGGCGTCGATGTTGTCGGCCAGCGCGAGCTTCTGGTAGATCGTCTCGATCCCGTACTTCTGAGCGTCGCGCGGGACGTGGATGGTGACGGGCTCGCCCCTGATGAGGATCTGGCCGGAGTCGGCCGGGTGGGCACCCGACAGCGTGTGCATGAGCGTCGACTTGCCAGCGCCGTTGCCGCCGACGAGGGCCACGACCTCCCCGGGGTAGAGGTCCACGGTGACGCCGTCCACGGCGTGGACACCGCCGAACGCCACCCGGATGTCGCGCATCTCGACCAGGGGCACGCGCCCCGCTGCCGGCGGCGCTGGGGCGGGGGCGTCGCTCATCGTGCTGCCTCCTCGGTCAGGGCTGGCCTGTCTGGATCACGATCGCGGCGGTGACCAACCCCACCACGAGCGCGGCGAGCGCGGCCCGGCGGCGGCCGCTGCGAAGCGTCGCGTCGACCGCCACTGCCGCCACGAGCACGATGCCGACCACGACGTCCTGCGAGGGCGAGTCGATGTTCAGCAACACCATGCCCGAGCGGAGCGACTGCATGATCACTGCCCCCAGCACGGCGCCGGGGACCGTCCCGATGCCGCCGGAGAACGAGGTGCCACCGATCACGGCGGCAGCGATGACGTCGAGCTCGTTCTGCACGCCGAGGTTGGTGACGGCCGAGTTGAGCCGCGCGGTCTGGATCGCCGCGCTGACGGCGACCAGCACACCCATCAGGACGAACGTCAGCATCACCGTCCGTCGGGTGTCGATGCCGCTCAGCGAGGTGGCCTCGGGGTTGCCGCCGTACGCGTAGACGTAGCGCCCGAAGCGTCGCCGGCGGGCGAGGTACGTCATGAGGAGCGTCACGGCGATCAGGATGACAACCGGGTACGCGACGCCGAGGGGCTTCCCGGTGATGGGTGAGTCGTAGCGGTTGGCGATCAGCGCGACTCCTGCCAACACCGCCGCGCAGCCGGCGACACCCACCGCCACGTCGATCCACATCGGTCGGAGGGCGAGGTCGTAACGCTGTCGACGCCGGCGAGCGAGGTAGATGCTGAGTACGACGCCGGCGCAGGCGAGGATCGCCAGCAACCAGCTCCGCCAGTCGCCGAGCGCTCCCCTCGCGCCTCCGCCGATGCGCTGGAACGTCTCGTCGAGCGGGGCCAGCGTCTGGCCCTGCTTCCCGCCGGTCCGGAAGATCGCGCCCCGCCAGACGAGGAAGCCGCCGAGGGTGACGATGAACGAGGGCACACCGCCGTACGCGACGATGAACCCGGTCAAGCCGCCGATGGCCGCACCGAGGACAGCGCCCACCGCGAGGGCGATGAGCCACGCGTACGAGTTGTCGCGTAGCCCGCTGATCGTCACGTCGAAGCCGAAGAAGGCGATCATCCCGTCCGTTTGCACGAGCGCCATCGTGTAGCCGAGGAAGCCCAGCAACGACCCCACCGAGAGGTCGATGTTGCGCGACACGATGACCAGAACCATGCCCGTCGCCATGACGGCGATCGATGTGCTCTGGACCGAGAGGTTCCACAGGTTCCGGGCGGTCAGGAAGTCGCCGCCAGAACGGATATTGAAGGCGATCCAGATGGCTGCCAGCGCCACCAGCATCCCGACCAGACGAGTGTCGAGCTCGGTGGCGGTCATCCACGAGCGCCACGATCGTTCCGGCGCGGTGCTCGGTGGGCTCGGTGTGCCGATCGTGGCAGGCCGGGCCGTCGTCGGGACCTCAGTCATGCATCACGCCTTCTCGTGCGCGGGAGCCCAACCGCCCCGGCGCCGCCAATCATCCCTTCTCACTGGACGCGCCCCAATCCGCACCCGACGGGTGGGGCGCGTCCGACACGCTCGTCCGCAGGTCAGCCGCAGGCGTCCACGGAGCCGGCCTCCACGCCCTGGCAGAGAGTCTGCTCATCGATCCATCCGGCGTCCAGGACCACGTCGAGGTTGTCCTGGGTGATCGGGATCGGCTCGAGCAGGATCGACGACATCTCGTTGCCCTCGGGCGTCGTGAACGGCGCCGTGCCCTCCACCGCGGCCACGTCCGGGTTCTGGCAGAGCTGCACAGCGGCCTCGCCCGCGGCCGTGCCGAGCTCGCGGGC
>DASZOG010000071.1:0-6745 GCA_035550895.1 Acidimicrobiales bacterium | reverse complement strand
GATGGTCCAGGACGGCCTGGCCGTGAACGTCGGCCCGAACACGACGGGTACCGACGCGCTGTTCAAGCTGGCCGATCCGAGCGAGCCGGCGGCGATGACGATCTACACCTCGGCGGCGCTCGGTGCGGTCCTCAACGTGCTCGGTGGAGGAGGCATCGCCGGGTTCACACCGGAGGACCTCGGGATCGGGCCGATGCCCGGGCCGACCGTGAACCCCGGCGTGCTCGTCGGCGGGGCGACGCTGTGGATCGTCGCCGACAAAGGCGACGAGCGGACAGCGGCGAGCTGGGACTACATCAAGTTCCTCGTCGAGCCCGAGCAGCAGTCGGCGTGGGCTGCCGCTACGGGGTACGTGCCCGTGCGCGAGTCCGCGGTCGACCTCGACCCGATCCGCGCCACGTACGCGAACGATCCTCGGTTCCGCGTCGCGTTCGATCAGTTGACGACATCTGCGTCGACACCCACTGCCACGGGACCGGTGCTCGGCCCGCTGCGCGAGATCCGCGTCGTCACCTCACGTGCCGTGCAGGACGTGCTGACCTGCGGGGATCCGGCTGCCGCGCTGGCCAACGCGGCAGCGCAGGCCGATTCGCTCATCGCGGCCTACAACGCCAACGCCGGCGGATAGCCGGCGGCGCGCCAGTAGGGTCCGGCCGCATGCCGCACCCCTTCCCCCCGCTCGACGGCTCCGCGCCCGCCAAGCAGAAGTTCGACGACCGACCCGAGATGGGCATCGATCCGTCCAAGCGCTACACGGCGACGATGGAGACCAGCCTCGGCACGCTCGTCATCGCGCTCGATCCCGGGCGCGCGCCAGTGACGGTGAACAACTTCGTGTTCCTCGCCGCGCACCACTACTTCGACGGTGTCGTGTTCCACCGGATCATCAACGGGTTCGTCTGCCAGGGCGGCGACCCGACCGGCACCGGCCGCGGCGGTCCCGGGTACCGGTTCGAGGACGAGTTGCCCAAACCGGGCCAGTACGAGATCGGGTCGCTGGCGATGGCGAACGCCGGGCCGGACACGAACGGCAGCCAGTTCTTCATCATCAGCGGTCCGCAGGGCGCCCAACTCCCTCCCCAGTACTCCCTGTTCGGCAAGGTCGTGAAGGGTCTCGACGTCGTCGACGCAATGCAGCGCGTGCCGACCGACCGCCAGGACCGGCCGCGGGACGACGTCGTGATCCAATCGGTGACGGTCACCGAAGCGGAGTGACGGCGCCGGAGCGGCTGAGCGCCGCGGGAGCGCGGCGGATCGCGCTCGCGGCGCAGGGCTTCGCTGATCCGCGGCCGCGCGGCCGGATCGACCGGCGCCACGTGCGCCGTGTCGTCGACCGCGTGGGTGTGATCCAGATCGATTCGGTCAACGTCGTCGTCCGTTCGCAGGAGCTGCCGCTCTTCGCCCGGCTCGGACCTCATCCGCGCCACCTCCTTCCGGCGATGGCGGCCGACGGTGAGATCGTCGAGTACTGGGCGCACATGGCCGCGTTCATGCCGGTGGAGCATCATCGGTTGTTCCGCTGGCGGATGGCCGCGGCGACGGAGGCGTCCTGGTGGCGGGGCATCGCCGCTCGCCGGCCGGAGTTCGTCGAGGAGGTGTACGAGGCCGTGGCCGCGCGCGGCCCGGTGACTGCCGCCGATCTGCGAACGGAGGAGCGCCGGCGGGGCACGTGGTGGGACTGGGACGACGAGAAGGTCGCGCTCGAGCTGCTCTTCTACGCCGGCCGAGTCACCGCGCTGCGCCGCCCGAGCGACTTCGCCCGCGTCTACGACCTGCCGGAACGCCTCTTGCCGGCGGCGGCGCTCGCCGCGCCCACACCCACGGAGGCGGAGGCACGCAAGGAGCTGCTCCGCCTCGCCGCGAAGTCGCTCGGTGTGGCGACCGATCGCGATCTGGCCGACTACCACCGCCAGAAGATGCCCGCGATCCGCCCGCTCCTCGCCGAACTCGTCGAGGCGGGGGATGTCGTGCCGGTGCAGGTCGACGGATGGCCGCGCGGGACTTATCTCGATCCCGCGGCGCGCGTTCCCCGACGGGTCAGCGCCCGGGCGTTGCTCTCGCCGTTCGACTCGCTCGTGTTCGAGCGCAGCCGGACCGAGCGCCTCTTCGGCTTCCGCTACCGGATCGAGATCTACACGCCGGCCCCGAAGCGGGTGTACGGGTACTACGTCCTGCCGTTCCTGCTCCGTGACGAGCTGGTGGCCCGCGTCGACCTGAAGGCGGACCGCGCCGGGTCGGCGCTACTCGTGCCGGGCGTGTTCGCGGAGCCGGGCGTCGTGGTCGAGGCGGTGGCCGACGAGCTCGCTGCCGAACTCCGCACGATGGCGGACTGGCTCGGTCTGGAACGGGTCGTCGTCGGCGAGCGGGGCGAGCTGGCCGCGCCGCTGCAGAAGCTCCTCCGCTAGCCCGCGACCAGGCGACAGCTCCGGCTGAACCTGGGTGACGACGCTCAGAGCTCGCTGTCGATGCGCTCCTGCATCTCGTCCAGGCGCTCACGCAGCTCTTCCAACGCGTCCTCGGCTTCGGGATTGTCCTCGATCTGCTGCTCGAGCGCCTCGCGCTGCTCCTCGATCTCGGCTCGGGCGTCTTCCAACCGCTGCCGCGCGTCGTCGCTCAGCTCGTCGGGAACCGACTCGAGGGTCTCCCGGGCATCGTCGAGGCCGGCCCGCGCCTCGTCGACGGCCTGTTCGACCTCGGCTCGGATCTCCGGGGCGAGGTCCTCCAGCTCGGCGCGCACGTCGTCGAGCGTCTCCTGGAGATCGGCCTGGAGCTCCTCGAGCTCGTCACGCAGCTCGTCGGTGTCGACGTTCACCGAGTCGTCGCTGCACGCCGCGGCGGTCATGGGCAGCACGACGAGCGCCAGGGCGGCGGCTCTCCGCGGGATGGAGCGCATGCCGCGAGCGTAGGCCACCCTGTCAGCGGCGCTTGCGTCGCTCGCGGCGCGAGGCCGCGGCCCGCTCCTTCAGCGTGTCGAGTGGTGGACCCGTCATCCGCGCCCCGGCGTCCAGCGGGTCGTCCAGGCCGGTGAGGTCGATGTCCGGCGGGTCGCCAGCCGCGTCGACCTGGATGACGATGTCCTCCTTCGGCTTGCCTTCGAGTGCGTCACGCAGCCCGAGCATCGCGGCGGCGAGGACCGAGCCGCTGACGCCGCCCCGCCCGCGACGCGGCGACGGAGGTGCCGGCTCCGCCTCCGCGGCCGGCGCACCGGCGAGGTCGAGGTTCTCGTCCCGTTCGTCGCGGTCGTCGCGGTCGTCGCGGTCGTCGCTCATTGTTCTCGGTGGCGGGTCGGGGCGGACGGTTCCAGCGCCCAGCGCAGGACGTGCACCAGGAGTTGACCGGCCGGGCGGACTGCGACCCTCTCGGTCACCGGCAGCACCGGCAGGCGCAGCCCGACCTTCGCCCACCAAGGGAGGAGCGCGACCGCAGCCGCAGCGAGGACGCCGTACGCCGGCCGGGCGGCGAGCGGGAGCGGCGGTTGGAGGAGCAGGTAGCGCGCCGCGTCGCGTGCCTGCCTGGTCCCGGAGAGCTCCGGGCGGAACTCGCCCATCCGGGTGCGCAGCTCGGCCACTGTCGTCGGGGGATCGACGACGCCGAGCTCCCGGGCGACGACGACCATGCCGGCCACGTACGCATCACAGTCGGCAGCGTCGAGTGGCGTCGCGCCGTAGCGCTGGTAGGCGGAGAGAAAGCTGTCGACCTCGGCGAGGTGGACCCACTCCAGTAGATGCGGGTCGTTCGCCCGGTACGGCTGGCCGTCGGGAGCGACGCCGGCGACCCGGTCGTGCACGGCGCGGACGGCGGCACAGGCGGCGCGGGCCTGCTCGGCGGTGCCGTAGGTCGTCGCCGCGAGGAACCGGGCCGTGCGCTGCAACCGGCCCCACGGGTCGGTCCGGTAGTCGGAGTGGTCGGCGACCCCGGCCATCGCCAGCGGGTGCATCGTCTGCAGCAGCAGCGCCCGCAGCCCGCCGACGAACATCGATACGTCGGCATGGACCGTCCACACCGGGTCGCCGCGGCGGTACCAGCGCGCTCCGTCTGCCGTGAGGAGCTCGCGGGCGTGATCGGGTGCCTGGGGACCGGCGACACGCCAGCGGATGGCGTCGGCCAGAGTGGTCCGGAGGGTTTCCACCGCCGCGATCGTGGCGCATCGCGGACGGTCGTGTCGCTGCAGCTGCCCGATCCGGGCCTCCGGAGCGCCGGAACAGCGCACATCTACACTCCCGCGGGTGACGACGCCGCTCGAGGGCTCGCGCGGCAAGGGTGATCCCGAAGAGGAAGAGCCGCCCGCCGATCCCGCTGCGGGAGACGGCGCCGCGGGGGCTGCGTCGACGGGGGAGCCGGTCCCGCCCGAGCCGGCGGTGCCCGAGCCGGTGGCTCCTGCACGAGTAGAGCCGGCGGTGCCCGAGCCGGTGGCTCCAGGTCCCGTCGCAGTCACCGGCGAAGGTCGCGGCGGGATGCCGCGCTGGCTACCCCGCGGAATCCTTCTGTTCTGGTCCGGCCTCGTCGTGCTCGTCGTGTTGCGGTGGCTGCTCGGCAAGACGCGCGGCTTGCTCATCGTCCTGCTCGTGTCGCTGTTCCTCTCGGTGGCGATCGAGCCGGGGGTCAACCGGCTCGCCCGCCGGGGATGGCGCCGGGGATCGGCGACCGGACTCGTCCTGATTGCGGTATTCCTTGCCTTCGTCGTCCTCGTCGGCGCAGTGGGGACGCTCGTCGGCCAGCAGATCGCCGACCTGCTGACGAACTCCGAGCGGTACGTGAATCAGGTCGTCGACTTCATCAACGACAACTTCGGGCAGGAGATCAACCCCGAAGACGTCATGGACGAGATCAACGACCCGGACGGCGCAGTACAGCGGTTCATCCAGTCCCAGGCAGACGAGGCGTTGCGCCTGTCGGTGCAGTTCCTCGGCTTCCTGCTCCAGGTGCTGTCGGTGATTCTGTTCACCTTCTATCTCGTCGCCGACGGCCCGAAGTTGCGCCGCGCGATCTGCAGCCGGCTTCCCGAGGACCGCCAGCTCCGAGTGCTGGAGGCGTGGAACCTGGCGATCGAGAAGACCGGCGGCTATCTGTACAGCCGAGGGATCCTGGCCATCCTCTCGGCGTTCTTCCACGGCATCGTGTTCTGGATCCTCGACCTGCCAGCGTCGATCGCGCTCGCGATCTGGGTCGGCATCGTCTCCCAGTTCCTCCCCGTGATCGGCACGTACCTCGCCGGTCTGCTGCCGGTGCTCGTGGCCCTGGTCGAGGACCCCACCGACGTGATCGTCGTGCTCATCGCCGTCGTCGTCTACCAGCAGATCGAGAACTACCTCTTCCTGCCGCGCATCACGGCGCGCACCCTCGATCTCCATCCGGCGGTCGCGTTCGGTTCGGCGCTGTTCGGTGCGGCGATCCTCGGCGCGCCGGGGGCGATCCTCGCGCTGCCGTTCGCGGCCACGCTGCAGGCATTCGCCGCCCAGTACGGCGCGCACCACGACGTGATCGACGACGAGCTGACCCGGGCGCCGCCGTCCCGGGACCGTCGGCGGCGCTGGTTCCGGAGGGACTCGGCGTGACGGCGATCCCGTTCGTCGCCCCGCTGGAGGTGATGTACGGCGCATGTGTCGAGGTGACCCCGTCGATCCGGCGCGTCGTCGCCGAGAACCCGTCGAAGTTCACCTACCGCGGGACCGGCACGTACATCATCGGCCGAGACGAGGTCGCCGTCGTCGATCCCGGCCCACTCCTCGACAGCCACCGGGACGCGCTCGAACGCGCCCTGGACGGGCAACGCGTCGTCGCCATCCTCGTCACGCACTGCCACGCCGATCACTCGCCGCTCGCTGCGTGGATGGCCGACGCGTACGGCGCGCCCACGTACGCCTACGGACCGCACGGCGCGGTCGACGCGGACGACGACGTCGTCACCGAGGAGGCGATCGATACCGCGTTCGTGCCGGACGTCCCGCTCGCGGACGGAGCCGTGATCGAGGGACCGGGGTGGACGATCGAGGCGGTGTTCACGCCGGGCCACACGTCGAACCACCTCTGCTTTGCGCTGCGCGAGGAGCGGGCGCTGTTCACGGGCGACCACGTCATGGGGTGGTCGACGACCGTGATCGCGCCACCCGACGGCAACATGCGCGCCTACATGGAGAGCCTGGACAAGCTGCTCGCCCGCGACGACGCGACGTTGTGGCCGACGCACGGCGGTCCGGTCACCGAGCCGCGACCGTTCGTCGAGGCGTACCGCGCTCATCGCCTGGAACGCGAGGCGCAGGTGCTCGAAGCCGTGCGTCGTGGCGTCGCCGAGATCCCGCAGATCGTGAAGGAGCTCTACGCCGACGTGCGCGAGGAGCTCCACGCGCCCGCCGCCCGTTCCGTGCTCGCCCACCTGATCAAACTCACCGACGACGGAGCCGTCACCGCCGACCCGACTCCCCGCCTCGACGCCCGCTTCATGCTTGCGTGAGCCCGCCTTCCTGAGAGGAGCACCGATGGAGTTCAAGCTGGAACTGGTCTTCCTGCCCGTGTCGGACGTCGACCGGGCCAAGGTCTTCTACGTCGACCAGGTCGGGTTCGTGCTCGACTTCGACCACCAGGTCACCGACGAGTTGCGCTTCGTGCAGCTCACGCCGCCGGGTTCGGCGTGCTCGATCGCCTTCGGCACGAACCTCGTCGACAGTGTGCCGGGCTCGGTGAAGGGCTTGCAGGTCGTCGTCGACGACGCCGACGCGGCGCGTGCGTATCTCGTCGACCGCGGGGT
>DASZOG010000070.1:0-10825 GCA_035550895.1 Acidimicrobiales bacterium | reverse complement strand
GGTACGCGTTGTTGAACTCGTAGCGATGCCGGTGGCGTTCGCTGACGACGGGTTCCCCGTACGCCTCGGACACCTTCGACCCAGGAGCGAGCACGGCGTAGTGCGCGCCGAGGCGCATCGTCCCGCCCTTGTCGCTGACGTCGCGCTGGTCGAGCATCAGGTCGATCACCGGGTGCGGGCTGGCCGGATCGAACTCGGTCGAGTTCGCACCGGCGAGGCCGAGCACGTTGCGGGCGAAGTCGATGGTCATCACGTGCAGCCCGAGGCACAGCCCGAGGCACGGGATGCCGTGTTCGCGGGCGTACCCGGCAGCAGCGATCTTCCCCTCGATGCCCCGCTCCCCGAACCCGCCGGGGATCACCATCCCATCGAGGTCGGAGAGGCGACCTTCGGCGAGCAGCCCTTCGACCGCCTCGGCGTGGACCCAGTCGACCTCCACCCGCGCGCCGTGGTGGAAGCCGGCGTGCTTCAGGCTCTCGACGACGGACAGGTATGCGTCGGGCAGGTCGATGTACTTGCCGATCAGGCCGATGCGCACGGGCGCCGAGGCGGCCTCGACCCGGGCGACCAGCTCCTCCCACGGGCGGAGGTCGATCGGCGCGTCGATCCGGAGGACGTCGCAGACCACCTCGTCGAGGCCTTCTTCATGGAGGATCAGCGGCAGCTCGTAGATGTTCCCCACGTCGGCGGCGTTGATCACGGCCCGCTCGTCGACGTCGCACAGGTTGGAGATCTTCCGCTTGACGTTGTCGCCGATCGGCTCGGCGCTGCGGCAGACGATCACGTCCGGCTGGACGCCGCGGCTGCGCAGCTCGGTCACGGAGTGCTGGGTCGGCTTCGTCTTCTGCTCGCCGGTCGGTCCGACGAACGGGACGAGCGTGACGTGCACGTAGCAGATGTTGTCCCTGCCGGCCTCCTTGCGGTACTGGCGGATCGCCTCGAGGAACGGGAGGATCTCGATGTCGCCGACCGTCCCGCCGACCTCGGTGATGACGACGTCCCACTCGTCTGTCGCCAGACGGCGGATACGGCGCTTGATCTCGTCGGTGATGTGCGGGATGACCTGCACCGTGCGCCCGAGGTACTCGCCGCGCCGCTCCGCGGCGAGCACGGACTGGTAGATCGAACCCGTCGTGGCGTTCGACGCCCGCGACAGGCTCTCGTCGATGAACCGCTCGTAGTGCCCGAGGTCGAGGTCCGTCTCACCGGCGTCGTCGGTGACGAAGACCTCGCCGTGCTCGAACGGGTTCATCGTGCCCGGGTCGACGTTGATGTACGGGTCGAGCTTCTGCATCGTGACCCGCAATCCCCGTGACTTCAGCAGGCGCCCCAGGGAGGACGCCGTGAGGCCCTTGCCGAGGGAGCTCACCACGCCCCCCGTCACGAAGATGTGCTTGGGCACGGAACTTCCTCCCGTCGATCGGCGCAACTCACGACGGGACCACACGGTACCGCGCCAGGATCGATCGCTGTGGGATCCGCACGCACGCCGGATCGTTTCGGCTACATTCTGCGGAACTTGCCGGGCGGCTGAGGAGAACAAGGACAGAGAGCACCACTCCCGACATCACGCGGAGGCAAACGAATGCCGCAAGCTGACAACCATCCGGGGCGGAACCTTCGAGGGCGGATGGCGAGATGGCTCGGCGCGATCGGGCTCGTCGTCGCTGGTACAGCAGTGGCGACGCACAGCCCGGCCCACGCCGTCGAATTCTCGTATGAGGTGGAGTGCCTTCCCGACTCGTGGCGCGTGACGGTGACGATCGACGCCACCATTCACCCGACGGTGATCGAGGTGAACGTTCAGTCGCCCTACCTGCCGGGCGGGATTGCCAGGGACTTCACGGATCTGCCGCTGTTCGTCACCTCCTTCGACGTGCCCAAGGAGGAGGCGTCAGCCGAGTTCATCACCCAGGCGATCTACGAAGGCGGCGTGGTCGAGGAGCCGCCGCCGTTCACGGCCTTGCGGCCGGACTGCCCGTTCCCCGGCACGACGACGCCGACGACGCCTCCACCGACGGAACCTCCGCCGACCGAGCCGCCGCCGACGCTCCCGCCGCCGACACCGGGGTTCGCGTTCTCGATCCGGTCCGAGTGCCGGAACGACACGCCGTACATCGTCTACGACGCCTCGGTCGAGGGCAGCGCTCCGGGAACGCCGATGGTCCTGCACTTCGTCGACGCCAACGGGGTGGAGCAGCACACGCTCAGCGTCACGCTCGGCTCGGGCGAGGTGATCTGGCCCGGCGCCGCGGTCGACGCCAATGGCGACCCGACGGACTGGCCAGGCTGGGTGCTCGACGCCAACGGCGAATGGGCCGAGGGTGCCGACGGGTTCGAGTGGGCCCGACCGAACATCACGGTCTACGCCACGGTCAACCCGACCTCGCCGGCGATGGCTCTGACCTACCCGCCGGCCACGCCGCGCTGCCAAGCCCAGCCGCCGGAGGTCGGACTGGGTCTGTTGACCACGCTGCCGGCGACCGGTGACGTGTCGCAGCGCCCGCTGACGGTCGTCGGTGCGTTCCTCCTCGCGGTCGGCGCAGGGCTGGTCGTCGTGACCCGCCACCGCCGGGCGCACGCCGCAGACTGATCAACGAGAGGGTCGCGCCGGCCGGTGCGGGGCACCGAGCCGGTCGACCCACCGCAGCGGGGCGATGCGATCGATCACCCGCGAGAAGCTCACCCACTCACTGGCCGCGTTGAAGGCGGCGAGGACGACGGCGACCGCGATCGCGGTGGCCGTCGTCGCGGTCAGTGCGATTGCCAGGCCGGCGGCGGCACCGAGCACGTTCGCCCCGGTGTCGCCGAGCATGCACCGCTCGCGCAGGTCGGGGAGGAGCAGCGCCAGGCCGGCACCGACCGGGATCGCCGGGCCGGCGAGCGCCACGTCGTCGCGAGCGGCGACCGCGACCACGGCGAAGCCGGTCACGGCCACCTTGATCACCCGTCCTGGCGCGCGGTCGAACAGGTTGCCGAGATTGGCGGCGAGCGCCACGACCGCGGCGCGGACGAGCAGCCCACCCGGGCCGTCGTCGGTCGCGGAGGCGACAGCGATGACGGCGACGGCGCCTCCACCGACGAGCTTGACGATCCCGGTGGTCAGTTCGCCGCGCCGCAGCGCGCCGACGTGGCCGGCGAAGCCGCGGCTGCCGCCCGACCCGGCGAGGTCGTCGAGCAGACCGAGCAGTCCCATCCCACCCGCGACCATCGCTGTCGACCACAGCACGGGCTCGATCGGCTGCCGGTCCCGGCCGGCGACGACCAGCAGCCACACACCGCTCGCCACGAGCGTCGAGAACACGATCACCAGGCCGGCTGCGACCGGCAGCCGGTGACCGCGGTAGTTCTCCCGCGCGAAGAGCGGCTGGGCGAACGTCGGGCGCAGCGCCTGCCAGAGCACCACCCCGAGGACGGCACCGACTGCGAGCGCGACCGCGGTCCTCACGCCCGCGGTCCTTCGCTCGCCAGCACGCCGACGGTGATCCACGGCAGCACCATCCCGAACATCATCGCCGGGACCGCGACGCCGGAGTCGTTGAGCGCGAAGCCGAGGAACCCGGCGACGAGGCAGCCGGCCAGGGCCGGCCGCACGCCGGGGACACCGTCCTGCAGCCGGCGGAGGAACCCGGTCCGGCGCAGGGAGAGGAACGCCAGGAAGGCGAGACCGAACGGCACCAGCCACGTCCACACGCTCGACGTGAGGATCGACCAGTTCGCGTTCAGCTTGCGGCGGATGACCAGGCCGGCGTCACCGTCCTGGATCCGCTCGACGAACCGGCCGAGATGCGTCCGCTCCCCCTCCGGCCTGGACAGGTCGATGGCGGCGAACACGGTGATGGCGACCACGGTGGCGAACACCACGCCGGCAACCAGGCGCCACGTCACGCGCCACCGAGCGAGCAGCACGAGCGCCGTGACGAACGCGGGGACGGCCGCGAGCACGCCACCGACGTCCGAGCCGAACGGCGGCAGGCCGTCGACGAGGATCGTCAGGCCGAGCACGGCGACGGCGAAGATCAGCGGTGCGCCGCGCACGGGACGCCGCGCCGCCTCCGGATCCGGGAGGCGCGCCGTGGACAGGGCCGGTGGCGAGGCGGCGACGATGATCGCGCTGCTGGCCAGGACGGCGAAGGCGAGGTTGCCGAAGCCCTGGAAGCGGCCGGCGACGTTCGGCGAGTAGCCGAACGGGGTGTCCAGCTGCAACCGGCCACCGCCGAGGATGTCGGCGACCTGCAACGCCCAGTTGCCTGCGACGAGCGCGCACACCGGCGCCAGCCGGTGGACGGGTCGCAACGTCAGGCGCGTCAGCGCACCGAGGACGAGCGCCAGGCAGAGGATGGCGACGACGAACCCGGCGACGGCGAGGTCCTCGACGCGGACTGCCCCGGAGAGGAACGCCAGGAGCGGGACAGCGAGCGTCGTGAGCGCGAGCACCTCGGCCGCGATCGAGAGGCCCCGGCGCCGGCTGGAAAGGGCGATCGCGCCGAGCCCGTAGGTGACCACCTGGGTGACGATGTAGGCGACGCTCATCGGCCCCACCGTGCGATCGCGGAACCGGGCGACCACGTCGTCCGCCGCCAGCGCGCGGGCGAGTTCGGCGTCGAAGCGGGGCCCCCCGCCCGAGGTGATCGGCGTCGCGTTCATCGCCTCGGGGAGATCGACGTCGAGGTAGTCGAGGATCGTCGCCCCGACGTCGGGCAGGGTGACGTACCCGTCGCGGCGGGTCGTCGCGCTGCGTGCCTTGCCCGGTTCGACGCCCGGACCGGCGAGCGAGAACACCGTCAGCTGTCCGCGCCCTCCCGGGGAGGTCGGGGCGACGAGCATCACGAGGTCGCGTTCGGGATCGACGTGCTCGAGCAGCCCGGCGACGAGCTCGTCGCTGCGCTCCAGCGCCGCGGCAGTCAGTGCCCGCCGGTCGGGGGGCGTCCGGCCCTCCAGCTCCGCGGCGGCGACGACCCGCTCGACGCGCTCGAGCTCGCTCAGCTCGACGAGCGCCGCCGCTCCCTCGACCCACGCCGTCTCGAACGCGTCGAGCACGGCCGCCGGATCGGTCTCGACGCCGGTCGGCGCGTCCGGTGCGGGGCGGGTGAGCGCGCGGTCCACGCGACCGGCGGAGACTGCGCCCTCGCGGTCCATCAACGCCAGCGCGGCCTCGCGATGCAGCGCTCCCCGGTCGCCGTCGGCGTTCGCCACGACCGCGGTGACGTGCCCGGCGGCGCGCAGCGCGGTGCCTGCCGCTCCCGGCTCCGCGCCGTACAGCAGGTCGTCGGCGTCGTCTCGCGCCGCCTCGGCGGCCAGGTGCAGCACCGCGCCGTTCGCCGTCCGGCCGGTCGCCAGCTCGTACAGCTCCGCGCCGGTGCGGCCGTCGAGCACTTCCTCGGCCCCGACCGCGTTGCCGGCGGTGGCACGCTCGACCCGGGCCCGGTTGCCGGCGCCGATCGTCACGTACGCCTCGCCGAGGTCGGTCCGGGGTCCGATCGCCCGCACGCTCATCGATGCGACGGCGGACCGCTCGAAGAGCGCCGTCATCGCCGGCGGGGCGAAGTCGACGATGTCCTGCCACACCAGCCGGGGCGCGGAGATGACCAGCACGCGCCGTTGAGCGGCCGCCGGCTGTTCGTCCTGGGCGCCGACGAGCGGCGACGGGCCGAGGAACAGCGACCCGGCGATCGTGGCCAGCGCGGCCCCCACGGTCGCGCTGATGCTGCCGGCGCGGGTCATCCACACCCCAGCACGGCGCGGTACACGTCGACCACTCCGGCGACGAGATGCGCCGGTCCGAGCACCTCTTCGGCGCGTCGCCTCCCGGCTGCGCCCATGGCCGCGGCGCGAGCCGGGTCGTCGAGCAGGTCGGCGATCGTGGAGGCGAGTGCCGTCGGATCGCCGATCGGGATGATCCGCCCGGATCGTCCGTCCGCGATCACCTCGCCGACGAACCCGACCGGCGTCGCCACAACGGGCCGTCCGAGCTGCAACGCCTCTGCCACGACGAGCGGGCCGGACTCCCACCGGCTGGGCACGACGACGACGTCGGCCGCCGCGAGCTCGTCCGCGGCGTGCTCGCTCGGCCCGGTCAGCCGGATCACGTCTGCGAGGCCCAGCTGCGCGATCTGGTCGCGCAGCTCGCCTTCGAGCGGCCCCTCACCGACGATCACCACCAGCGGCGGCGGCTGGCGGCCGGCCAGGCGAGCCGCCGCGTCGACGAGAACGTCGAGGCCCTTCTGCGGATGCAGCCGGGCGACGCACACGAGAAGCGGGCGGTCACCGGCGCCGAGACGCCTGCGGACCTCATCGGCCGATCGACGCGGTACGGCGGGTGGCCCGACCGGCCGGACGACGCTCAGCAGCGAGGCGGTCGCGGCCATCCGTCCGGCGACCTCCGGCGAGGTGGCGATGATCGCGTCGGCCCGGCGGCCGAGCCGACGCTCGATCCACGCCAACGGGCGCGAGGCGCGCCCCGCGGCGTCCTCCAGCACCAGGTTGTGCACGGTGACGACGAGCCGGGGGCGCGGCGAGAGCCCGGCACGGGCCACCGCCGCCAGCCAGCCCGGCTTCTGCCCGTGCGCGTGGACCAACGGCACGCTGCGCATCAGCGCCCGGGCGGACACCACGGCCCGCGCCAGCCCGAGCGGCGCGAACCCGGAAGGCACGGGCACGACGTGGTCCTGGTGGACGAGACCGTCGAGCACACCTGCCGGACCTGCGGTCTCGACCTGCCAGCCCGTCTCGACCAGCGCGCTGGTCAGCGCCGCGACGTGGCGACGGATGCCACCCGTCGACGGGCCGAGCAGCTCCAGAACGCGGTTCATGTCGAGGCACCGAGGAGGACCCGCCATGGCCGCCGCGTGAGGAACGGGAGCACGACCGCAGCGACGAGCGAACCGGCGAGACCGGCCGCGATCAGGACGACCAGGCTCCCGACGCGGCTCGTCGTGGAGAACATCGCCGCCACGCCGGCCATCGCCAGTCCCGCGCCTGTAGCAGCGGCCAGCGCTCCGCCGACCACGGCTGCGGATCCCACCGGCTCCCCGAAGCGCGTGGACAGGACGCGGCTGAGCAGCACCGCTCCGAACAGCGGGGCGAGCGAGAAGCACGCGGCGAGCACCGCGGCGCGCTCGTCGTCAGGCGCCGCGAGCGAGGCGACGATCATCCCGGCGGCGCCTGCGACGACGGTCAGCACGGCGGCGGTGGCCGGCCAGCGCGCCAACCCGACGGCGAAGGCGACCCGGGTCAGGTAGAAGAGCGCCCCGTACGCGGCGAGGCCCGGCCCGAACGCGGCAACGGCATGGGCGAGCGGGGCGAGGTCGCCCGCCGCGTTCTCCCCGAACGCCAGCAGGCGCACGATCGGCCACGCGAGGGCGACCATCGCCGCCCCTGCCAGGGCGAGCATGCTGACCGTCGGCGTGAGACCGTCGCGGACGAGGGCCGCCGCGCCGCTGGCGTCCTCGTCGACCCAGTGGCGCGACACCAGCGGCGCGCGCGTCGTCGCCACCGGGATGGCGACGAGCGCGTACGGCAGCTGGAAGATGGCGAACGCGAAGAAGAATGTCGGCACCGCACCCTCGACGCCGTTGCCGAGGAGGAGCACCGCCAGGGTGAGCGCTTGCGTCGCGGCGACGGTCATCCCCGCCCAGCCTCCCGTGCGCAGCAGGCCGTGGACCGCTGGATCGTCGCGGCGCAGCTGCGGCCGCCACCGCAGGCCGAGGCGGGTCGCGGCGACGACGGGGACAGCGGTGAACGCGATGACACCGAGCGTCGTGCCGCCGGCCAGCACGGCCACCTCCCCCGCGCTGAGGTCGAGGGATGGGGGCGCATCGCCGCGCAGGCGGGCGAACCAGAGGTAGCAGCCGATGACGACGAGGTTGTTGACGAGCGGCGCGATCGCCGGTGCCCCGAAGCGGTGGCGCGCCTGGAGTGCCGCCGCCGCGACGAGGCCGGCGCCGTAGCACACGAGCTGCGGCGCGAAGACGAGCAGGAACGGCACGCCGAGGTCGACCTTGTCCACGCGCAGGGCGTCGCTGGATGTGCCGAGGAACAGCAGCCGGACGATCACCGGGCTGAGCACGGCGACGAGCAGCGCCAGGCCGGCCATGCCGACGAGGACCCAGCCCATGACGATGTTCGCCACCTGGTCGGCGCGCCGTGTGCCCCCACGCGCCTCGGCGCCGACCAGCGCCGGCAGCAGCGCCGCCTGCAGCGTGCCGGCAGCGATCAGCTCGAAGACGACGTTCGGGACGAGGTTCACGGACTGGTAGACGTCGCCGAGCGCGGTCCGACCGAGCACCGCCGTGACGATCACGACCCGGGCGAACCCGCTGATCCGCGAGAGGAGCGTCAGGCCGCCGACCAGGCGAGTGGCCCGGCCGAGCTCGGCGACCGAGTCCTCGGCGATGCTCACTGGTGCGCCCTCTTGCGGGGAACTCGAGGATCCAGTCCCGCGCAGGGTGCACCAGTGAGCCATGCGCCGCTGCGCGACGGACAACGCACCGTGACATGGAGCTCGCTTCGCTCGCTCACGGGTCGACCGGCAGGAGCGAATCTGCGCTGTCCCCGACGCCGTAGTGGCCGGTGCGGCCGACGCGCAGGTCCTCCATGCCCAGCACCAGCGCAGCGAGGCCGGCGAACATCTCCAGGTCGTCGATCGAGGTGATGCCGTCCCACACGTCGTCCATGTCACGCACCGCGTCGACGAACGGGCTGCGCGGCGTGGACGGGTCCGCGACGGCGGCATCTCCGATGGTGACCCGCGTCCGCCCATCGTCGGCGACGACGATGTCGCTGACGAGGCCGGTCAGGAACGGCGTGACCGTGATGTCGTCGTCATCCGGTCGGCCACCGACGACCACGAACATCGGGGCGCGGGCGATCGCCTCCTCCGCGTCCGTCACCGCGCCGGCGGAGGAAACGAACCCGGCGTCCTCCAGTGATTCCAACAGTTCATCGAGGGCGACCCGCGCTGCCGCCGGCGGCGCGTCTTCCGGCGGCGTCTCCTCCGCCGGCGGCGTCTCCGGCGCGGTGGTGGACGGTGCATCCTCGACCGCTTCGCCCGGCGATCCGCCCGTCGCGGATTCACCCTCCTGGACGGGCTCCCCCTCCTCGGTGAGCGCCGTCTGCGGCGCGTCGATCGCGGCGAGCGCCGTGGCCAGCTGCTGCGCGGCCACCGCCACCGGGTCGTCGTCCGCAGATGCGCCGACGAGCTCGGCCAGCTCCGCCTGCCGCTCCTCGCGCACGATCTCCCGGTGGACCTCGATCTCCCCAGCCAGCTCGGTGCCCGCATCGGTCAGGGTGCCGAGCACCGCGTCGTACACGGCACCGTCGAGGCCTTCGCCGTTCACGACGACGACGGTCATCCCGAGGAGCCGCGCGTCGAGCAGCGCCAGCGGGCCCTCGGCCCGGAGCCGGCGGTCCGCCTCCTCCAACCGGCCGATGCGCAGGTCGAGCTGCTCGTTCGTCGCCAGCAGGTCGTCCAGCTCCGACTCCAGCCGATCCTGGTTGTCGCGCAGGTTGTCGACGATCGACTCCTTGACGACGGTCGAGCCCGCGGCGAGCCCGATCGCCAGCGCGAGGAAGACGGCGATCAGGCTGAAGACGTGGTAGCGGATGTTGATCATCCACCGGCCGCCGAGCGGATCAACGCCCACAGGCTGCGCAGCCAGAGCCGGAGCGGTTCATTGATCAGGGTGACGGCGACGAGCGCGACGAGCATCGCCGCGATGAGCGCGGCGGCGTCGCGCCGGCGCACGACCGGGCGGTACAGACGATTCACGCCCTTGACGTCGACGAGAACGCGTCCGACACGCAGGCGGACGAGAAATGTCGAGGCCATGCCGGAGCGGCCCTTGTCGAGGAACTCCTCCATCGAGTTGTGCGTCCCGACGACGACGATCAGCTCCGCCCCGAGCTCGTACACGAGCAGCATGGCGATGTCCTCGCTCGTGCCGGCGAGCTCGAACTGCTCGAACGGCAGATCGAGCTGGCGCAGGCGTTCTGCGCCTGGCGCGTTCCCGCCCGGGTAGGCGTGGACGATCAGCTCGGCACCGCTCTGCAGCGCCCGCAGGCTGACGGAGTCGAAGTCGCCGATGATCACGTCGGGCTTGAACCCCGCCTCGAGGAGGGCGTCGGCCCCCCCGTCGACGCCGACGAGGACGGGTTTCACCTCGCGCACATAGCCCGAGAGCTTCAGCGCGGCGAGATCGTCGCGGTAGTCGTGGCCGCGCACGACGACCAGCGCGTGCCTGCCCTGGAACGACGTGCGCACCGGCGGGAGCACCGGCGCGTCGGTCGCCAGGTGCCCTTCCTGCTCCATGTACGAGAGCGTGTTCCGGGCGAAGCGCTGAAGCTCGTCGCCGAGATGGTGGCGCGCCGCGTCGACCGCTGCCGAGAGCTCCGCGTGGGTGCGCGGCGTGCCCTGGGCCACGACGGCGTCGCCAACCCCGACGTCGCCACCGGCCAACCACACCGGCCCGCCGTCCGGCACCGCGGCCAGCAGCCCAGGTCCGCAGCTGTCCACGACCGTGATGCCGGCCGCGGCGAGGAGCATCGGTCCCGTGTTCGGGTACCGCCCGGTCATCGAGGGCTGCGCGTTGACGACGGCGCGCACGCCGGCGTCGCGCAGTCCCTCGGCAGCGACGCGGTCGAGGTCGACGTGGTCGATGATCGCGATCTCCCCCGGTTGCAGCCGGGCGACCAGGTCCTTCGTGCGTGCTCCGACCCGTGCCACGCCGTACAAGGCGCGGGTCGCCCCCGGTGCGCCCGGCTGGCTCATTGGTGCACCACCCTGGAGCGCGCGCCCGGTCCGGGCGGCGCGGTCCGTCGTGCACCA
>DASZOG010000069.1:0-3591 GCA_035550895.1 Acidimicrobiales bacterium | reverse complement strand
GGCACGTACGAGAGCGCGGCGGACACGTTGCGCGACGCGGACGGGCGGCTCTACAAGGAGAACTTCGGGATGGCCTCGCAGCGGGCGGTGAAGAACCGCACCCGCCACGAGGTGGCCATGGAGCAGGCCCGCAAGGAGCTGTTCGAGGAGGGGATCAGCTCGTCGCGGATGTACCTCGACCCGGAGCGTCCCGGCGTCGAGGACATCATCGACGACATCGTCGCCGGCGTCCGCAGCGCGTGCACGTACAGCGGGGCGCGCGCGATCCCCGAGCTCGCCGAGCGGGCGGTGGTCGGGGTGCAGAGCGCGGCCGGCTACGAGGAGGGCCGCCCGATCCCGCTCAGCTGGTAGCGCGCGCCGCGCGCTCCCGCGCGGCCTGCAGCAGTACCGCGAGTGTGTCGGTCGCCGTGCGCTCCCACGTCAACGTGTGCGCGTGCGCCAGCGCGCCGGTCGCCAGCCGGGCGCGCTCGGCAGGGTCCTGGAGGAGCTTGGCCACGGCCGGGCCGAGGTCGGCCGGGCTCGGCACGAGGACCCCGCTGACGCCGTCGAGCACGGCCCCGCGGTGGCCGACGATGTCGGTCGCCACGCCCGGCGTCCCGCAGGCCGCAGCCTCGGTGAGCACCATCCCCCAGCCCTCGGCGAGGGAGGCGCTCACCGTCAACCACGCCTGCCTGTACAGCGCGACCAGCTCCGCTTGCGGCACGCGCCCTGGCAGGCGCACCCACCCACGGGCGCCGACGGCATCGAGGTGCGCTTCCAGCTCCGGGCGCGACGGACCTTCGCCGACGATCACCAGCTGCAGGTTCGGGAGGTCGGCGCGTGCCCGCGCCAGCGCGTCGATCAGATCGTCGAAGCGCTTGACCGGGGCCAGCCGGCCGGTGGCGACGACGAGCGGATCAGTTGCCCGCTCGCCGCCAGGGCAGAACATCGGATCGACGCCAGGCGGCACCACGTGCAGCCGCTCCGGGTGGAACCCGACCTCCGCGAGCTCCTCGCGGCTCGACTCGGCGAGCGTGACGACGTGCGTGCTGCGGTAGAAGGGCGGGGCGAGACGGGCCTCGACCAGGCGCCCGGCCTGCGCCAGCGGTGGCGGCAGGACCTGGTTCCACATCGGACCGTGGACGTGGTGCAGCCAGGTGACCCGCGGGCCGCGGAACCACACCGGGCTCATCCACGGGACGCCGTTCCAGATCTCGACCATCGCGTCTCGAGGGCCCATCCGGCGCAGCGCCTCGGCGACCGCGGTCCGCGGGAACACTCCATAGCGCGACCCGCGGCGCACGACGCGGTAGCCGTTGCGCGCCACCTCCGCTGGTTGCCCCGCGGCGGCCGACGTCCGGTGGACGATCTGCAGACCAGCTCCCACCCAGCGGCGCATGACGTGGTCGGCGTGGACCTCGGACCCGCCCGCCTCCGGGTCGTCGAGGTCGCGCCAAGCGAGCACGTGGACCCGCCGCACACCGAGCGCGCGCAACTCCGCAGCGAGCTCGTCCAGGTCCGGCATCCCGGGCAGGGTAGTGATGGCCACCGCACGGCGGGCGGGCGCCGGTACGATCCTGCGTTCGTGGCCCCCGGCGACATCGCAGCGTTCGACGTCGATCGCACGCTGACCCGCCGGGACTGCGTCCTGCCGTTCCTCACCCGTGT
Organism: Acidimicrobiales bacterium; assembly: GCA_035550895.1. Taxonomy (GTDB): domain Bacteria; phylum Actinomycetota; class Acidimicrobiia; order Acidimicrobiales; family Ilumatobacteraceae; genus DASZOG01. The sequence continues at coordinate 1,944 of DASZOG010000069.1, read as the reverse complement.
CGCCGGCCGGGTGCGCGTGGCGGCCGCTCTCGGCCGCTGCCTCCCGCTCCTCGTCGCCTCGACGCGTCACCGGCAGCGGCGGGACGACGTGAAGGCGGCGCTGTCCCGCTCGGTGTTCGCCGGCCGCGCCGCCGTTGACGTCGAACGCGCGGGGAAGGAGTTCGCCGGCGAGGTGGCCGACCGTTGGCTCCGGGACGACGTGGTCCGCCGTCTCGCCTGGCACGTCGACAGCGGTCACCAGGTCGTGCTGGTCACGGCGTCGTTCGCCGCGTACGTCCGCCCGCTCGCGCACCGCCTCGGCGCTGCGCACGTCGTGGCGACGGAGCTCGAGGTCGTCGACGGGCAGTTGACGGGCCGCCTCGCCGGGGGGAACTGCCGCGGCGATGAGAAGGTCCGCCGGCTGGCGGCGTTGTTCGGCGATCCGGCTCCGCTCGCCTGGGCGTACGGCGACAGCCGCGACGACCGCCCGCTGCTCGCCGCGGCGCGTCACCCCGTGCTCATCGACGGCAGCCCCTTGGAGCCGGTGCCGGCATGATCGAGGACGAGACGAGCAGCGCGCCGGCCAGCGTCGTCCCGACCCGGACGGCGGGCGGCCTCGGTCCGATCCTCACCGAGTTGCGTCCCCGGCAGTGGGCGAAGAACCTGCTCGTCATCGCCGCTCCGGCGGCCGCGGAGGTGCTCACCGAGGCCCGCACCTGGTGGAGGTTGGCGCTGGCGTTCACCGCGTTCTGCGCCGCGTCGAGCGCGATCTACGTGATGAACGACGTCGCCGACGTCGAGGCCGACCGGCTGCACCCGACGAAGCGGTACCGGCCGATCGCTGCCGGGCAGATCTCGCTCGGCACCGCGAAGGTGCTCGCGCTGCTGCTCGGTGTCCTCGCGTTCGCGCTCGCGATCGCCACGACCGAGTGGGACTTCGTCGCCGTGCTCGCGCTGTACGTCGTCACGACGCTGGCGTACAGCGCGTGGCTCAAACACGTGGCGATCATCGACCTCGTCGTCGTGGCGTCCGGGTTCCTCCTCCGGGCGATCGGCGGCGCGGTCGTCGTCGACGTGATCGTCTCGAGTTGGTTCCTCATCGTCACGTCGTTCGGCTCGCTGTTCGTCGTCACCGGCAAGCGCCTCGCCGAGCTGGAGGAGCTCGGCGAGGACGCGGTGCAGATCCGCCCCACGCTCGACCACTACTCGGTGCCGTTCCTCCGCTTCGTGATGGGCGTGGCGTGCACCGGCACCGCGCTCGCGTACTGCATCTTCAGCTTCGACAAGGCGGAGCTGGCCGGTCAGGGAGCGGTGTGGCTGCAGCTCTCGGCGATCCCGGTCGTCACCGCACTGTTGCGGTACGCGCTCGCTGTGGAAGCCGGCGAGGGCGCGGCGCCGGAGGACATCTTCCTGCGCGACCGGCCGCTGCAGCTCCTCGGCCTGATCTGGGCCGTCCTCTTCGGCGTGGGTCTGGTCCGTGCCTGAGCTGCGCACGCTCACCGGCTGGGGACGCACGATCACGTCCGCGGCGACCGTCGCCGTCGCACGAGGTGAGCGCGACGTCGCCGCCGCGGTGCGCGCGGTCGGGCCGCGGGGAGCGATCGCCCGCGGGCTGGGGCGGTCCTACGGCGACGCGGCACAGAACGCCGGCGGGACCGTGATCCGTTTCGAAGAGGCGGGCGCGTCCGGCATCGAGCTCGATGTCGACGCCGGCACCGTGACCGCGTGGGCGGGCACGAGCATCGACGCCGTGCTCCGCCATGCGGTGCCGCGCGGCTGGTTCGTGCCCGTCACCCCCGGGACGCGTTCCGTCACCGTCGGCGGGGCGATCGCCGCGGACATCCACGGCAAGAATCACCACGGCGACGGAAGCATCGGCAACCACGTCGAGGCGCTGTGGCTGCAGCTCGCCGACGGCACCGTCGAGGAGCTCGGCCCGGCGCGGCGTGCGGAGCTGTTCTGGGC
>DASZOG010000068.1:0-1682 GCA_035550895.1 Acidimicrobiales bacterium | reverse complement strand
GTCAGGAACATGTCCCTCAGCGGCGAGGCGTCGTCGACGCGTCCGAGGTCGTAGATGCCACAGCACAGCACGACACCGCTGAGCTGGTCGGGAGTCAGCGCCGGCGACACGTCCAGCTCGGCGGCGTAACCGGTGGTCGTGATCGCGGCCGCCGCCTGAGCGGTGAGGTGCGCCCCGGCCGAGTCGCCGGCCAGCACGAGCTGCCGCGGGTCGACGTGGAGGCGCTCGGCATGCCGCTGGAGATACGTGAGCGCGGCCATCACCTGGCGCAGTTGCGTCGGGTGGTGCGCCTCCGGGGCGCGGGTGTAACCGACCGCCACAGCGGTGTACCCCTTGTCGGCGATCATCCGCAGGTACCCGGCGAGCTCGTCCTTCGACCCGCCGACGAACGCTCCGCCGTGCGTCCACACGACCGTGGGCAGCGCCCTACCGGCCTCCGCCGCCGAGGACGGCGTGTACACGTCGAGGAGCGCGTCGGGGTGGGGGTCGTAGTGCTCGTCGATGGTGGCGATGACATCTGCCGGCGCCTGCGCCAACAGCGCGGCGGCGGTCCGCCTACCGGTGTGCGCGAACAGCCGGCGGATCACGAGCGCCGTCGGACGCGGACTCACGTACTGCGTGAGCCGCAGCACGCCGAAGAAGACTTTGCTGGCGAGTCCTCTCAGGCGGCTCCCATGCGGAGCGGGTTCAGGGAGCATGAACGACGGTGCTACCGGGTCCTGGTCAGGACCCGAAGCGCCGCTCGGCGAGGTCGACCGTCGCCGTGAGGACTGGCGGCTCCCGCTCGCCACCGAACACGACGACCATCAGGCTGCAGAGGAGCGGGAAGCGCTCGTGGTCAGTCGTCTGATCCTCGATCTCCGCCGCCCAAACCGTCTGCTCAGTTGCCATGCTCACACCCCCACAGCTCGAGGCGCCACGAATGCGGCTCACCAATGCACTTCGGCTCGCCGAACCGACTCTGGCACAGTGCGCGCGTGCCGCCGGACCGCTTCGACGAGCACGTCGCCGCGGGTTACGACGAGGCGGCGGGCGAGATGTTCGCGCCAGGGGCCGTCGAACCGGCCGTGAGCTTCCTCGCCGAGCTCGCCGGCACTGGAGCGGCGTTGGAGTTCGGTGTCGGCACCGGCCGGATCGCCCTGCCGCTCAGCCAGCGTGGCGTGCGGGTGCACGGGATCGACCTGTCGCCGGCGATGGTCGCGCAGCTGCGGGCCAAACCAGGAGGTGACGCAGTTGAAGTCACCATCGGCGACTTCGCCAGCACCGTCGTGGAGGGGACGTTCCGCGTCGTGTACGTCGTGTTCAACACGATCACGAACCTGACCACGCAGAACGAGCAGGTGGCCTGCTTCCAGAACGCCGCCCGCCACCTGGAGCCGGGCGGATGCTTCCTAATCGAGGTGTTCGTGCCGGCGCTCCAGCGGCTCCCTCCGGGCGAGACCATCCGTGCGTTCACGGCGCGTCCCGACCGGCTCGGCTTCGACGAGTACGACGTCGCGTCGCAATCCCTCGTCTCCCACCACTACTCGATCGTCGACGGGCGGCTGCAGACGCTGTCCCTGCCGTTCCGTTACGTATGGCCCGCCGAGCTCGACCTGATGGCTCAGATAGCTGGACTCACCCTCCGCGAACGGTGGAGCGACTGGACCCGCACTCCCTTCACCAGCAAGAGCACGACCCAC
>DASZOG010000067.1:0-7518 GCA_035550895.1 Acidimicrobiales bacterium | reverse complement strand
TCAGGATCTGGATCGTCTCGCTCACCGACGGCTCGTCGACCTGGATCGGCTGGAACCGTCGTTCCAGGGCCGAGTCCTTCTCCAGGTACTTCCGATACTCCTCGAGTGTCGTCGCCCCAACCGTCTGCAGCTCACCGCGTGCCAGCATCGGCTTCAGGATGGAGGCGGCGTCGATGGCGCCCTCGGCGGCGCCGGCGCCGACCAACGTGTGGATCTCGTCGATGAAGAGCACGATGTCGCCGCGGGTGCGGATCTCCTTGAGGACCTTCTTCAGGCGCTCCTCGAAATCGCCCCGATAGCGGCTGCCGGCGACGAGCGCGCCGAGGTCGAGCGTGTAGAGCTGCTTGCCGCGCAGCGTCTCGGGGATGTCGCCGGAGACGATCTTCTGCGCCAGGCCTTCGACGATCGCCGTCTTGCCCACACCGGGCTCGCCGATGAGCACCGGGTTGTTCTTCGTCCGCCGGGAGAGGACCTGCATGACCCGCTCCAGCTCGCGCATGCGGCCGATGACCGGGTCGAGCTTCTTCTCGCGGGCGAGCTGGGTGAGGTTGCGGCCGAACTGGTCGAGCACCGCCGAACCGGCCTGCCCGCCCTCCTTCTCGGAGGAGCCGGAGGAGCCGCCGCCGGTGGCTGCGGTCTCCTTGCCGCTCTGGGGGCCCTGGTATCCGGAGAGGAGCTGGATGACGGTTTGGCGGACCTTGGACAGGTCCGCGCCGAGCTTGACGAGCACCTGCGCGGCGACGCCCTCGCCCTCGCGGATCAGCCCGAGGAGGATGTGCTCGGTGCCGATGTAGTTGTGCCCGAGCTGCAGCGCTTCCCGCAGCGAGAGCTCGAGGACCTTCTTGGCGCGGGGAGTGAAGGGGATGTGCCCGGACGGGGAGGAGCCGCCGCGGCCGATGATCTCCTCGACCTGCTGGCGGACGGCCTCGAGGCTGATGTCGAGTGACTCGAGGGCCTTGGCGGCGACACCTTCGCCCTCGTGGATGAGGCCGAGGAGGACGTGCTCGGTGCCGATGTAGGAGTGTTGGAGCTGGCGAGCCTCTTCTTGAGCGAGGACCACCACCCGCCGAGCTCGATCGGTGAAGCGTTCGAACACAGGCCGCCCTCCAGACGGTTGCTACGTATCGTCACTCTACCCGTGGGGTGTGCGAACTGGTCAGGACGCGCGGTCCCGGCGGGCTGCGGGTCCTGCTACCAGAGGCTGGCCGCGACGCGACTCACCACGCGGTCGGCGGGTGGCGCCCGAGAATGGTGGGGCCCGCCACGGGCGACGCGCCGTAAGGCGGGAGGACCCGTGCGCGGGAGGATCCTCTCGGGCGACAGGAGCCTCCGACCGCCGGGAGCCGCCCTGGCTCGCGCGGCGTTCGTTCTCGTGTTCACGAGGGTTGTGCGTAGCCTCGTGGGCGTGGTGCGGACGTCGCCGTTGTTGGAGCTCGCTTCGATGGCGGGCGACCTCGAACGCGTGGAGCGGGCGTTGCGCCACGCCGTGCGCACAGACGACCCCTACATGACCGAGTTGGCGAGCCACCTGATGATCGCCGGCGGCAAGCGGCTGCGGCCCGCCGTGGCCATGGCGGCCGCCCTGACGCATCGGCCGGAGGTCGGCGACGACGTCGTTCAGGGCGGCGTGGCGTGTGAGCTGGTCCACCTCGGTTCGCTGTACCACGACGACGTGATCGACGAAGCGGAGAGCCGCCGCGGCGTCGACACCGTGAACGCGAAGTGGGGGAACCTGCAGGCCATCCTCGCCGGGGACTTCCTCCTCGCGCGTGCTTCCGAGATCGCCGCCTCGTTGAGCACAGAGGTCGCTGGTCTGCTGGCGAACACGATCGGTCGGCTGTGCCACGGCGAGATCGGTCAGCTGCGCACGACGTACGACCCCCGGCGGACGGCGGAACAGTACTTGACGTCGATCGAAGGCAAGACGGCCTCGCTGTTCTCCACGTCGGCGCGTATCGGCGGGCTGGTCGCCGGTTTGGACCGGCCGACGATCGACGCTCTCACGCGCTATGGCTCGGCGCTGGGCATGGTGTTCCAGATCGTCGACGACGTGCTCGACCTGACCGCCACCGAGGAGGAGCTCGGCAAGCCCGCCGGGCACGACCTCGTCGAGGGCGTGTACACGCTGGCGGTGATCCACACCATCGGCGAGGGTGGCGTCGCCGGTGACGAACTCGTCGCGCTGCTCGGCAAGCCGCTCGAACCGGCCGAGGTGGACAAGGCGCTGGCGATCGTGCGCTCGAACGGCGGCGTGGCCGAGGCGCTCCGGGTCGGCGAGCGCTACCGGGTCGAGGCCGAAGCGGCTGTGGCCGGGCTCGGCGATGCCCCTGCGGTGTCCGCCTTGCGTGCTGCCCCAGGCGCGTTGATCGACTCCGCGCGGGCGGTCTGAGCCGGCACCGCTCGGCCCGCGCGTTCTCGAGTCGGCGCGGACCGGCCTGAGCTGGATCTGTCCGGAGCCACGACGAACAAGTGGTTGAAATCCAACCAGTTCTTCTACACGTCGCTCCCGAGAGCGCCGGAAGCCGCCGATCGGCGTTCGCCGGACGCCGCGTGATCGGCTCGTCGGACGCGGCTGCGCCGGAGCCGGGGCCCGGCCGGTGCGCGGCCGGGGAGACCGCTACGCGAGGAGAGCCTGGGCGGCGGCGAGTCCGCTCAGCGCGGCGCCCTCGACCCGTGGCCCGGCGAACGCGTCGCCGGCGAGCGCGAGCGGTGGCCCGTGCGGCGCGGTCCAGCACAGCTCGGGCCAGATCCGCTGGGGCGTGGCGAAGCGCCACCGCTTGACCTGCGACTCGACGATGGACGCCGGGCCGACCCAGGACGCCGCGGCCCGCCGGAGCTGGCCGTGGACCTCCTCGCGGTCGGCGTCCCAGTGCGCGAGTGACCATTCCGCCCGGGCGTGCAGCGTCAGCGCCGGAACGGCGGAGATGCCCTTCATCCGGTTGTCGGCGACGAACGAGAACACGTCGTCGGCGTCCTGTACGCCCCCGGGCGGCGGCACCTGCGCGGCGCGGTCGAGCACGGCGAGCAACGCCAGCGTCCGGTCGTAGTCGATGGTCCGCAGCTCCGCCGGCAGCTGCACCCCAGTGTCGATCAGCACGGACGCGGCCTGCGGGAGCGGGATCGCGACGACGACCGCGTCCACGGCGTGTGTGCTGCCGTCATCGAGAAGGATGCTCCACCCGCCCGCCGGGTGCCGCCGAACCATGAACACGAGCGTCGAGCAGCGTACGTCGAGCCCGGCGGCGAGATGTTTGGCGAGGGCGTTCATCCCATCGCGGACGACATACCGCGGGAAGCCGTCGTCGGTGCCGAAGCCGCGGGTCCACTCGACCACCAGCCCGGCGGCGGACCACTCGGTGACGAGGCCGGCGAACCGGTCGCTGCGCGTGGTGAAGAACTGTGCGCCGTGGTCGAGTCGTGCGTCGTCGATGCGCCGTGTCGCCAAGCGCCCGCCGGGACCCCGGCCCTTGTCGAACAGCACGACGTCGTGACCGGACTCGGCCAGGACGCGACCGCAGAGCAGTCCCGCCAACCCGGCGCCGACGATCCCCACGCTGGCCATGCACCTCGGCCCTTGCCGCGCGCTCAGGCGGCGGCGGTCGTCTCCCGGATCCGCACGCGGGCGAGGAACGAGAGGAGGATGCGGTTGACCGTCGACGCGTGCTCGACCATCAACCCGTGTGCCGCGCCGGAGATGACCACCAGCTCGGCGCCGGGGATGCGCTCGGCCAGCTCCTCGCTGTCGCCGCGTGGCGTGAGGATGTCCTGGTTGCCGACCATGACCATCGTCGGCACGTCGATGCGCGAGAGCTGGTCGGCGGCGTCGGGAGCATCGAGGATGGCCCGCACCTGCGCCGTGAAGGCGTGCGCCGGTAGCCCGAGGTACAGCGGCCCGAGCCACCCGAGCGCCGGCAGGTAGCGGCGGATCGAACGGGGCGCGACGACCCAGTGCGCAGCGCGGCGGGACATCTGGCCGACGCCGAGCTCGTTCGCCATCGCAGCCCATTCGGCGAGCAGCTCACGCCGCCACGGGGGGTTGCCGCAGGCCGTGCACATCAGGACGAGCGAGGCGACGCGGCCCGGATGGCGCAGTGCGAGGAGCTGCGCGATGCCGCCACCCATCGACGCTCCGATGACGTGGGCTCGCTCCACGCCGATCGCGTCGAGCACGGCGACCGCGTCGTCGGCCATCCGGTCGAGCGTGTAGCGGCCGAACGGCTTGTCGCTCCGTCCTGCGCCGCGGTTGTCGACGGCGATCGTGCGGTAGCGCGGCGCGAGTGCTACCCGCTGGAACGTCCAGCCGGTCATGTCCGCGCCGAGACCCTGGATGAGCAGCACCGGATCGCCGCCGCCGCGGCCGAAGACCTGGTAGTGCAACCGGCACCCGTCGTCCGCCCGGGTGAACGCCATCCTGCGACCGTACTCTCAGACCAGCCAACGGGCGCCGGGGGGCGTGGCTTCGTCGACGAGACGCTGCACGGCGGCGCGTGCGGCATCCGCCAGTTCCGCGGTCGCCAGCGGCCCGCGGCGGCGCTTCGCACGCACGGCGGGACCGATCTCGACCCGGGCGTGGCGGCCCCACGGGGAGGCCAGCACGGCCACGGGGATCACCGGCGCGCTGGTCCTGATCGCGGCGCCGACCAGTTCCGCGTCGACGCGCCCCACGCGACCATTGAGGCGCCACTCCGCGCGGCAGGGGATCGCCGGCACCTGACCGGCGCGGAGCAGGCCGGCGACCTCCTGCGGGTGGTGCAGCACTCCCCCGAGCCGTCGCAGCACGGGCCCGATCGGAGCGACGTCAGGGATGCCGACGATCCGCAGCACCCGGCCGGTCTCTCGGCGGATCCCGATCAGCGCGACCGCGAGCGAGGCGGCGAGCGGCCGGTTGTTGACCACCACGAGTGTGGGACCACGCGACGGCAGGTGCTCTCCCCCGCCGACGGCAAGCGACCAGCGCAGGCCCGCCGCGGACGAGGCCAGCGACACCCAGTCCGGGTCGAGGCCCCACTCGTCGACGACGTGCGTCCCGGCGAGCTGCCGCCGAGCGACCGCCAACGCGTTCATGCCGCGGCTTCCGTAGGGCGGAGGTGGAGGACGGTTGCCCATTCGTACAGCGCCTGGATGACGTGCACCGTCGTGCGCTGGGGCGCCACGCCGAGGACCTCGGCCGCCCGGGAACCATCGGCGGTCCGTCCCCTATGGACGATCTCCAGCACGTGCGGCGGGATCGGGGATCCCAACCCGGCGGCCAGCAGTCGAGCCACCGGCCACTCCGGCCCGATCAGCGGCAGCGGCCAGCGGGACCCGAGCCGCGCGGCCTGGCTGATCGTCACCGCGCCGTCCGCGACCACGTTCACCGGACCGTCCGGGAGCCGGTGCGCGGCGGCGACGATCGCCCGCGCCGCGTCCTCATGGCCGAGCACGCTGAACGACGGGTCGGCGAGCAGGCTCATCGGGACGGCCGGCAGCCGGAGCATGCGCCCCAGCGGACTGGGGACGTGCGGCCCGAGCACGGGCGCGACGCGCACGATCGCCACAGGCACCCCCGCAGTGGCGCCGGCCTCGACCGCCGTCCGTTCCACGTGCAGCAGGCTGTGCCCGAACGGCGTGGTCGGCGCCGGCGGTACCGCTTCGTCGGGACGGCTCGGGTCGCCGCGCCCGCGGCCGTACACCGTGATGCCGGAGCGGGCGACGATCCCTTCCAGCGAGCGGCACTCCACGGCGGCGCCGAGCATGTTCACCGCCGCTGCAGCCGTCCATCGCTCCGCGGTCGCAGGGTCGGCGCGGGCGTTCGGCTCCCACACCGCGGCGTGGACGAGGACGTGAGGATCAGCGCGGGTGATGAGCTCCAAGGTCCGCCGGCGGTCGAGCGGCTCGATGCGGTGGAACGTCGCCCGCCGCAATCGCCGCCGCGGCGGATCGACGTCGATACCCGTGATCGCGCCGACCCACGGCTCGGCCTCGAGGCGGGACGCGACGTGCGAGCCGAGCTCGCTGCCCATGCCCGTGATGAGCACCCGTTTGACCCACTCGGTCACTGGTCCACCCTTCGGGTGGATGGGTGACCTTGTCGCCACTGCGTGGCGACAGCCGACCGTGCTTGCTCGACCTCGCTTCGCTCGGTCATAGGAGGATCACCGTAGCGGTGCGCGCTACTCCGGGACGGGTTCGGGCGGGAGCTCCGCCAGCTCGCCGCAGAGATGGACACCGAGCTCGTCGAAGCGGGTTTCCCAGCCCTCAGGTGCCAAGTCGGGCGCCACGTGCGAGAGCGGGGCCAGCACGAACGGCCGCTCGAACATCCGCGGGTGGGGAACGACGAGGTCCGGCTCCTGCACGTCGTGCCCGTCGACCCACAGCACGTCGACGTCGAGCGTGCGCGGCCCCCAGCGCTCCCGGCGCACCCGGTTCGCCGCCTCCTCGAGCGAGCGGCACAGCTCGAGCAGGTCACGCGGCGACCGCTGCGTGTCCAGGCGGACGACGAGGTTGAGGTATGCGCCCTGTTCGTCCGGCCCGCCGATCGGGTCGGTCTCGTACACCGGCGAGACCTCGGCCACGTCCGGCATTGCCTCGATGGCCTCTCGCAGGTGGCTCACCCGGTCACCGAGGTTCGATCCGAGGGCGAGCAACGCCCGGGTCACTGCTCGCGGGTCCGCAGTATCGTAACCGCGGCCGTCGCGACGTCCACCGGGATCGGCGGGCGCAACTTGCGCACGGTGACGCGCACGGCGTCGATGCGCGCGTCGAACTGCAATACCGCGGTGGCGACCGACTGCGCCATGTGTTCGAGGAGCAGCGGACCGGGTCCGTCCGCGGCGGTGACCGCCACGAGCGTCAGCGCGCCGTAGTTGATCGTGTCCTCCAGGCGGTCCGAGTGGCCGGCGGCCCGGAGATCGGTCATCACGTCGAGGTCGAGTTCGAGCGGTTGGGCGCGATCGCGCTCCTCGGGGTTGACGCCGACGATCGTCGTCACCCGCAACCCGCGCAGCTCGATCCGATCGTTCACTGGTGCACTGTCCGATGGTGAGCGCGAAGCCCGAGGCGTGCCGGAGAGGGTGCACCAGTGAGCCGACCGCCGCTGCGCGGCGGACAACGTACCGTGACATGGAGCTCGCTGCGCTCGCTCATTGCCATGTTGCTAGCAGTACGAACCGGCGGTTACCGGCGGTTCTGTTCGCCGAGCTCGGCGGCCATCTGCATCAGCTGCCGGCCCAGCGGGTCGAGCTGCCGGCCGGCGATGCGCTCGACGAGGACCGTCGCCTGCGCCCCGTCGGTGACGAACCCCGCCCAGCGGATGTACCCGCCGACCAGGCCGACGACGCGGTCGCCGACCTCGTCGCCGTGCACGAGCACCTTCGTCCCGGCCTGCAGCAGCTCGTGCAGCTCCGGATAGAAGCCCGCCAGGTAGTCGCGGTCGTCTTCGTTCGCCAGGAACGGTCGGTGAAGGTACGCGACCCCGAGCTCGTCGTAGTTGTGCAGGTTGTGCGGCGAACCGATGATCGAGATCACCCTGCCGAAGCC
>DASZOG010000066.1:0-13193 GCA_035550895.1 Acidimicrobiales bacterium | reverse complement strand
CCAGCGCGCGACTGCACCGCTGGGAGCACGCCGGGACGCGCGACGCGCAGCGGTTGCGCACCGCGCTCACCGATGTGGGAGCGGACTACGACGCAGTGCTGATCGACTGCCCGCCGTCGCTCGGCCATCTGACGACGTCCGCGCTGTCCGCGGCCGATCTGGCGCTGATCGTCGTCGAGCCGGCGGCGCTCGGGCTGCGCGGCATCTCCGCAGTCGCCGACCGCATCGACGAGATCTGGGATGCCGACAACCCGGACCTCGACCTCGCCGGAGTGGTCGTCAACCGCGTGCCGGCGATCTCCACCGAGGCCGAACGGCGGATCGACGAGCTCGGCAAGGTTGTCGGCCGGCGGGCGATCTGGCAGCCGTTCGTGCCGCAGCGGGTGATCGCCGGCCAGGCGATCAGCGAGCGACGACCGATCCACGCCTACGGGTACCGCGCCGCCGATCTCGCCGAAGCGTTCGACGCACTGTGGGCGAAGCTGCGGCGGCGCGTGCGCGCCGCGGCCTGACCCGGCCGGCTCGTCAGCCGGGTCCGCGACCGTCGAGATCGACGAGGCGGAGGCCGGCCGTGCTGTCGTAGGCCAACGCCGCCTCGCCCGCCACGAGCCGCTTCACGTCGTCACCGAGCATCGCCGCCCGCCATCCCGAGGCCAGCCGCGCGTCCGCGTCACCGCGCAGCAACGCGACCAGGTCGGCGCGGGTGGCGAGCAACGCCGGGTCGAGCCGCTGCTGGCGGGCGACCTGGCCGACCCAGGCCGAGGCCAGGGAGACGACCGGGCGCAGGGAGCGATCGAGGTCCTCCTCACGCTCGGGCACGTCGACCTCGGTGTCCCGCCCACGCTCCACGGCGTCGAGGATCTCCCGGCCGAGGTTGCCGCGCCAGTGGCGCTCCTCGACGCCGCGACAAGCGCGCAGCTCCTCCGGCGTGAGCGGTGCGCGCTGGGCGATCGCCAGGACTGCCAGGTCGGGCAGCACGGAACGGGCAGGCGTGTCCGTGCGGGCGGCCCGGGCCTCCCGCCAGCTGGCGAGCTCGCGGGCCACGCCCCGGGCCGACCGGCGCAGGGTGCGGGCATCCTTCAACCGCGTCCAGGCCAGGTGGGGTGGGAGCGGGCCGACTGGTCGCGTCCGGAGCGCCTCGCATTCGTGCAGCGCCCAGTCGAGGCGGCCGAGCTTTTCCAGCCGTTCGGAGAGACGGTCCTGCAGGGCGAGCAGGTGGGCGACGTCCGCCGCAGCGTAATCGACCTGCTGGTGCGTCAGTGGGCGGGCCAGCCAGTCGGTGAGCCGATCGGCCTTCGGGAGCGCGACGCCGAGCTCGGCGGCGAGCAGCGACTGCAGCGACGGTGTGCTGTGTCCGACGAAGCCGGCGAGCAGCTGCGTGTCGACCAGGTGCGCGGGAACGACGCCGCACGCCCTGCCCAGCACCTCGAGGTCCTGCTGCGCGGCGTGCAGCACCGCCACGCCGTCGCCGCGCAACACCGTGGCGAGGTTGCGCACGTCGACGGCGAGCGGGTCGACGAGCGCGACGTGGTCGGCCCACGCGATCTGCAGCAGGGCGAGGCGGGGGTAGTAGCTGCGCTCGCGGTGGAACTCGGTGTCGATCGCGTAGCGCGGCTCTTGCGCCACCTCGGAGACCACCGCGTCGAAGCTGGACTGAGAGGCCACCCAGGCCGAGTCGCTCACGAAGGGTCCGCGCCCTCCACCGCGGCGCGGCCGCTCTCGACCCACGCCTTGGTGCCCCCCGCGACGTTGACGGCGTCGACGCCCTGCTCGGAGAGGAACTCCGCGGCCACCATGCTGCGGTTCCCGGTCCGGCAGATGAGCAGGACCTGCACGTCCGGGGGGACCTCGCCGGTGCGGTACGGCAGCTCGCCGAGTGGCAGCAGCCGGGCGCCGGGGACGTGTGCCGCGGTGTACTCGTCGGGGTTGCGCACGTCGATCAGCACCGCCCCGCCGTCGAGCCGGCGAGCCAGCTCTTCGACGTCGATCTCGCTCACGGGCACCCGCGGGAGGCTAGTCGGGTGCGGGTGGCGGGTCGCTGGCGAGGAGGTCCTGCGCGGTGTTCACATTGCGCAGCACCGCTGCCGGGACAGGGACGTCGCGGACGCCGAGCCCGGCGAGGGCCCGGTGGACCGCCCGCTCGCCAGTGGAGAAGGCGTGCTGGAGGTGGTCGTGGCAGCGCGGCGCCCACCAGGCGGCGCACAACGGCTCCCGCTGCGGCGTGCAGGCCACCGCGGCGTCGACATCGCCACCGGTCGCCGCGGCAGCGACCAGGGCGACGATGACCTCGGCCCGGAGCTGCGGCAGGTCGCACGCGGTGACGACGACGAGCGGGTGGGCGGCAGCCGCGAAGGCGGTGAGGATGCCACCGAGCGGCCCCTCGCCGGGATGGCGGTCCGGCCGGACGTCGAGGCCGAGGGCCGTGAGGGCCGCGGTGTCGCCGCCGATGGCGAGCACCTCGGCGGCACCGGCGGCGCGCAGCGTGCTTGCGACCCGGGCGGCGAGAGGCTGACCGTCGACGGTGACCTGCGTCGCCTTGTCCCGCCCCATGCGCGTGCTCGCGCCCCCCGTGAGGATCGCTCCCGTGAACGGCTGCGGCTGTGACGGACCGGGGTTCACCCGCCGTAGCTCATCCGCGTGTCCTCCATCCGTAGGACCGGCGTCTCCTCGTCCTTCTGGAAGCCGACGTCGAGGACCTCACCGACGAACAGCGAGTGCCCGCCGCAGTCGACGGTCTGGCGCAGCCCGCAGTCGACGTACGCGACGGCCTGCGTGAGGATCGGCGCACCTGAGACGCCGTCCCGGAACGGGAACCCGTTCAGCGTCATCGCCTCGGTGTCGACCTCGACCGGCTTGCTGAACCTGCGCACGATCGCCCGGTCCTCGCGGTCGATGAGGCACAGCGAGAACACGCGGCCCCCTTCGATGAGCTCGTGCGTCACTGCGTGCCGCTCGACCGAGATGGCGACCAGCTTCGGATCGAAGCTGACCTGCGTCGCCCAGTTCAACGTCATCCCGTTGCGCCGTTCCCCTGCCCGGGAGCCGACGACGTACAGCCCGTAGGGCATCGCCCACAGCACCCGCCGCCGCAACCGGTCGTACGTGTCGCGGTCCTCGACCGTCTCGCCGACGTGCGGCGGGAACGGCCCGATCACCCCCGTCCCTCCCGGCGCAGCCATCGGTCCGCACCGTAGCGGCGCGGCCGTCCGAGGGCGTCAGCCCGGCCGGGTCGCCGCCGTGGCCGACGCGTCCGCCACCGTGGCGCCGGGGAGGACTTCGGGTATGCACCAGGTGGCACCGGCGGTGGCCAGCGCGGCGGGGTCGGGGTGTGCGCCGCCGACGAGCGCCACGTCGAGGGTGCCCGCCGTGAGCTGTCCGGCATCGAGGGCAGCGACGACGTGGTCTGGTCGCCACACATCCTCGCCGACCAGGGCCAATCCCTCGAGTCGGTGGCGGGCGACCCGCCGTGGGCCTGCATGGAGTCCCGCCCGCCCGGCGATCCAGATCGGTACCCGCGGCCGGCGGGCCCCGGCGAGCGTCGTCACCCGCCCACCGGCGCCGGCCACCGGCATCCCGGCGAGCATCGGCAGCAGCAACTCGATGCCGGCATCGAGCGCAGCCGCCCGCACGCGGTCGTCTCCCGCGGGTTCGCCGAACGCCGAGTACTCGCCGTAGCTGTCGACACCCAGTCCGAGGCCGAGCACCATCCGACCACCGGACAGGCGGTCGAGCGAAGTCGTCGCCTGGGCGACGAGCTGCGGCCGCCGGCGAGGCAACGCGGTGACCATCGTCCCGATCAGGATCTGCTCGGTCGTCACCGCGACCGCTGCCAGCGTGACGAACGGATCGGCGAACGGAGCCAGAGTCCGGTTCCAGAGGTGGTCCCAGACGAAGACGCCGTCCCAGCCGGCACCCTCCGCCGCGCCTGCTACGTCGGCGACAGCCCGCGGCGAGCCCAGCTCCTCGGACAGCGAGATCGACAGCCCCCACCGCACGTCGAGACCGTACCGGTGGGCGTCAGGAGACGACGACCACCGCGTCGCCGAAGGACAGCCAGTTCCAGATGCGGAGAGCGTCGTGCGGCAGGACGCGGATGCATCCAGAGCTCTCGCCGCGGCGTTCGAGGAGGCCGACCGTGTCGAAGGGCTGGAAGTACGCCCCGGCGCCGCTGCGGGGCACGGCGTGGAACCCGACGCGGGCACCGGTGTGGATGCCGCGGGCGAACGCGACGAAGTGGTCGAGATACGAGAATCGGCCGCCGAACGTCGACGTGGTGACGCGGTCCTTGGCGTAGACGGCGTAGGTCCCCGGCCGCGGCTGGTCCCACGCCGTCGTGATCGGCAGCTCCCCTCCCAGCCGTATCGCGTTCTCGCAGAGCCATGCCCGCTGGCGCTCGCGGTCGATGACTGCCGCGCGGCCCACGGCCGGGCACCCGCGCGCCGCGGCGCCCTTCGCGGGCTTGCCGGGCGACACCGGCGTCGTGAGCTGCGGGTCGCCACACCCCACGCAGGCGAACAGCACCGCCACCGCGACGACGACGGTCATCGCGCGACGGCCCACGCCGGCGGCACGGTAGCCGCCCGGCAGCAGCTCATGTCCGGGCGCGGATCTCACCGGATCCCGGGGAAGCTCGCGCCCAGACGTTTGCTGCCGACGGCCGGTGGGCGGTGCCGGCGGGCGCGAGCCCGGGTCAGCCCTCGGCAGGGATGCCGGCGGGGTCGAGCTGGGCGAGGAACTGGGCGCAGCGCTCGGCCTCGTCGTGCTCTCCGAGCTGCGCCGCCGTGCGGCCGAGGCCGCGCAGGGCGCGGAGGAAGCCGCGGTTCGTCTGCTCCGACCAGCGGACATAGCCGCTGCCACGCCAGCCGCTCGCCCGCAACCGGTCGAGACCGCGGTGGTAGCCGACGCGGTAGCAGGCGTACGCCTCGACGTCGTCCCTGGCGTGGTCACCGAGGCGCGCCCACGCGTCGAGGAACGTCGGGTACCGCGCGCAGATCGCGGCGATCGCATCCCGCCGGGCACCGGGCTCCGCCGCGAGCGCCTCCTGCAGCGCGGCGAGCGCGTCCTGCGGTTCGGGCGGGAGGACGGTCGAGGGCACGCCGGTGGTCAGGTTGACCGGGCGGACGTCCGACACATACCTACGTTACGAGCCGGTGCCGGTGGTGGTGGCGGCATGCTGCCGAATCGGTTGATATCCAACCGCATCCGCTGCACGGTCGGCCCGCTGCTAGGTGATCCGCACGACGCGTAACACGTCAGTGGCCCCATCGACCTGGTCCGGGGCGCCGGCGAGGACGGCCACCAGGTCGCCGCTGCGGACGTGACCGGCGCGCACGACGGCTTCGACCACGCACCACACCAGTTCGTCGGTGGACTGGTACGTGGCGACCGTCATCGGCCGCACGCCCCACGCGACGCTCAACGCCCGCGCCGTCGCCGGATCCGGGGAGATGCCGATCAATGGAGCCGTCGGCCGGAAGCGGGCCATAGCCAGCGCCGTCCGCCCGGAGCGCGTGCAGCACACGATGGCGTCGGCACCGACGTCGATCGCCGCCTGCCACGCGGCGTGGCTCAGGGCCTGCGTGATCAGCTCCGGGCCCTCCGGCGCGGCGGCGCGCAGCTCGCGTCCGAGCCGCTGCGCCCACTGCGCGTAGTCCGCCTCGTGCTCCGCCCGCTGTGCGATACGACTCATCGTCCGAACGACCAGAGGCGGGTCCTCACCGATCGCCGTCTCGCCGGAGAGCATCAGCGCATCGGTGCCGTCGAACACGGCGTTGGCCACGTCCGTCACCTCAGCTCGCGTCGGCGCAGGCGCGCTGACCATGCTCTCGAGCATCTGCGTCGCCGTGATCACCGGCACCCCCGCTTCGACGCAGGCCCGGATGATCCGCTTCTGCAGATGGGGCACGTCCTCGAGCGGCAGCGAGATGCCCAGATCGCCCCGCGCGACCATCACCGCGTCGGCGACGCGGAGGATGTCTGCCAGGCAGGCGACAGCCGGTGCGGTCTCGATCTTGGCGATGAGGCGCGGGGGAACCGAGCCGGACACGTCGCGCACCTGTTGCAGGTCCTCGGCACTGCGTACGAAGGAGACCGCGAGGAAGTCCGCTCCGGCGGCGGCCATCTCCCGCGCCAACTCGAGATCGTGCGCGGTCGGCGTGTCGAGGCGGACCCTCTCGGCCGGCAGGTGCACTCCCGGCCGGCCCTGGACGCGGCCCCCGGCCACGACACGGGCGACGACCGCCTCGCCGGCGACGGACTCGATCGTCACCAGGATCGCCCCGTCGCCGATCACGACCCGGTCTCCGGGGTGCACGTCGTCGCACAGCGTCGGGTAGTCGATCGTGACCACCTCGTGCGACGAGGAGCCCTCGCCGGGCTCGAGGAGCACCGTCTCGCCCTCCATCAGGTACGCCCCGCCGGGCGGGAACTCGCCGGCGCGGACCTTCGGCCCGGGGAGGTCGGCGAGCACGCCGATGGAGCGTCCCGCACGCTCGGCGCGCTGGCGGACCAGCTCGAGCCGGCGGAGGTGGTCCGTGAGCGGGCCGTGACTCAGGTTGAGGCGGAAGACATCGGCGCCGGCGGCGATGAGCGCGTCGATCTGCTCGACGCTCTCGCTCGCCGGACCGAGGGTAACGACGATCTTCGTGTACCGCCCCATCGCCACATGGTCTAGCGGTCCCACGCCCGTGGCCTGATTGACTGCACGTCGATGCCCGTGCCCCGCCCGCCGCTCGACGACCTCCTCGCGTACCTCGCCGCGTCACCGTCGCCGTACCATGCGACGAACGAGGCCGCCCTCCTCCTCGACGCGGCCGGCTTTCACCGCCTCGACCTCGACGCCGCCTGGGACGGCGCGCCGGACCGCGCGTACACGCTGCGCAGTGGCGCGCTCGTGGCCTGGCACCGGCCGGCCGGCTTGCCGGCGGCCGCGCCGTTCCGCATCACCGGGGCGCACACCGACTCGCCGAACCTCCGCCTGAAGCCCCGGCCCGATGCCGGTGCGGCCGGTTGGCAGCAGCTGGCGATCGAGGTGTACGGCGGCGCGCTCGTCAACTCCTGGCTCGATCGGGACCTGGGCCTGTCCGGCCGGCTCGTGTTGGCCGACGGCACCGCACGGCTCCTGCGCATCGAGCGCCCGCTGGCCCGCGTGCCGCAGCTGGCGATCCACCTCGACCGGGAGGTGAACGAGCGGGGCCTGGTCCTCGACCGGCAGGTCCACCTCGCGCCGGTGTGGGGACTGGGCGCGCCCCGTGACGGCGCCCTGGCCGAGCTGGTCGCCGCCGAGGCCGGTGTTGCGCCCGGCGAGGTCGTGTCCGGCGACTTGATGCTCCACGATCTGACTCCCCCGGCGCGCCTCGGACGCGACGGCGAGCTGCTCGCCGCGGGACGGATCGACAACCTCGTCTCCTGCTGGGCCGCGATCCAGGCGCTGATCGCCGCGGCCCCGGCGGACGCCACGGCAATGGCGGCCCTGTTCGACCATGAGGAGGTCGGTTCCGAATCGGCCGACGGCGCCGCCGGGCCGCTCCTGGAATCGGTGATCGAGCGCCTCGTCGCCCGGTCCTGCGGCGGGGTCGAGGAACGCCACCGCGCGATCGCCGGCTCGATGTGCGTGTCCGCGGACATGGCTCACGCCGTCCACCCGAACTACGTCGAGCGTCACGAGCCAGGCCACCGGCCGTTGCCCAACGCCGGCCCCGTCGTGAAGGTCAACGCGAACCAGCGCTACGCCACCGACGCGCTCACCGCGGCGCGCTTCCGGCGGATGTGCGACGACGCGGCGGTGCCGCACCAGGTGTTCGTCTCGCGCAACAACGTGCCCTGCGGGTCGACGATCGGCCCCGTCACGGCGACCCGCCTCGGCATCGCGACCGTCGACGTCGGCTGCGCGCAGCTCTCGATGCACTCCGCCCGCGAGCTCTGCGGCGCGCAGGACCCACCGCTCCTTGCCGCCGCCCTGACGGCGTTCTTCACGACCTGACCAGTTCTGGCGCGACGGCGCGGCTACTCGAGTTGGCCGGACTTGGCCTGGGCCTCGTCGTACAGCTGCTGCAGGCGGGAGTGCAGCTGCTCGCTCGCCTCCCGCACGGCGCTGCGCGGCACGCGCCCGCCCTCCCTGCCACGCAGGTCGATCGGCTGGCCGACGATGACGTGAACGCGTGACGGGCGGATCAGCTTCTTGCCCTTCGGCATCGCTGCTTCCGACCCGCCGATGCCGACGGGGACGATCGGCACGCCGGCCCGGGCGGCGATGTACACCGCGCCGTCGAACAGCGGCTGCACGGTCGGGCCACTCTTGCGCTCTCCCTCGGGGAACAGGACCAGCGGCTCGCCCGCCTCGAGCACCTCCACGCAGCGGTTCAGCGCTTCCCGGTCGGCGGTGCCGCGCACGACAGGGAAGCCCCCGAGCGCCGACAGCAGCCACGAGAAGAACGGCCCCTTCCACAGCGTGTGCTTGCCCATGTACCGCAGCCGGCGGCGGGTGACCGTGGCGGCGTAGATCGTGTCCATGTTCGAGCGGTGCACCGGCGCGAGCACGAACGGGCCGTGCGCCGGGACGCGCTCCCGACCTTCCACCCGCGCCCGGTTCCACGTGTACGCGAAACCGACGACGATGGCCCGGGCGAACTGGTAGAACGCGCGTGACACCAGGCCCTGCCCGGCGAGCTCCGTGCCGCGGTGCTCGTTCACAGTGCCTCGGCCGGCGGCTCGGGCAGCCGGGCGACGATGTCGTCGACGATCTCGTCCACCGGCCGGTCGCTGGTGTCGATCAGCACCGCGTCATCGGTCTCGGTCAGCGGGCTGTCGGCCCGGGTGCTGTCGATGCGGTCCCGATCGGCGAGCGAGGCGCGCACCGCCTCGTAGTCCAGCTCGCGCGCCTCCAGGTGGCGGCGTCGTGCCCGTACATCGGGCGCGGCGGTCAGGTACAGCTTCAGGTCAGCGTCGGGGAACACGACGGAGCCGATGTCCCGCCCTTCGATCACTCCCCCACCGTGCTCGTGCGCCCATTCCCGCTGCCGGGCACGGAGCTCGGCGCGGACGCCGGGGTTCGCCGCGACCACGCTCACCGCGCTCGTCACCTCCGGGCCGCGGATCTCGAGGGTCGCCTCCACGCCGTCCACGACCACCGTGTCGTCGGTCAGATCGAGTTCGAGGTCCCGGGCCGCGGCGGCGACCTCGTCGACGTCGTCCGGGTCGATGCGCCGGCGCAACACGGAGAAGGCGACCGCTCGGTACATCGCTCCCGTGTCGAGGTAGTCCAGACCGAGGCGGCTGGCCAACGCCCTCGCCACCGTGGACTTGCCCGACCCCGCCGGCCCGTCGATGGCGATGACCCTCATCGGGGACTCGACCCTACCGCCCACGCAGCGACGCCAGGACCTCCCAGAACCCGGGGAAGCTCTTGCTCACCACCGCCGGATCGTCGATCGTGATCCCGGGGACGCGCAGGCCGAGCACGGCGAACGACATCGCCAGGCGATGGTCGTCGTGGGTGTGCAGCGCGGCACCGTGGAGCGAGGCCGGCCGGATCGTCATCCCGTCGCCGTGTTCGTCGACGTCCACGCCGCACCGCCGCAGCTCGGTCGCCAGCGTCCCGATGCGATCGCTCTCCTTGGCGCGGACGAACCCGACACCGCGGATCCGCGTCGGCCCGTTCGCCAGCGCGGCAACGGCAGCGAGCGTCGGCACCGAGTCCGAGAACCCGGACAGGTCGACGTCGACGCCGTGCAGGACGTCGCCGCGGCGCACCGTCGTCGTCCTGGCGTCCCGCTCGACGATGGCGCCCATCTCCGCCAGCACGTCGATGAAGCGGACATCCGCTTGCGGCGACGCCGCGCCGAGTCCGGCGAGGTGGACGACGGACCCCTCCGGCCCGGTGGCGGCCGCCGCCGCCAGGTACGAGGCGCTCGACGCGTCCGGCTCGATCACCAACGCCGTCGCGCGGTAACCGCCCGGCGACACGCGCACGGCCGTCGCGCCGACGTCCGCCGCGGCGCCGAACGCCCTCATCACCGCCGCCGTCAGCTCGGCATACGGCCGCGACACGAGCTCACTCGTGAGCTGGATGTCGAGCCCGCCGTCGAGCAGCGGGCCGACCAGCATCAGCGCCGTGAGGAACTGGCTCGATACGTGACCGGCGAGGGCGGCCCGCCCGCCGCGCAGGTATCCACGCGAGACCTCGACCGGGAGGTGACCGGCACGGTCCAGCGGCCGGACCGCGGCGCCCAGTCCCCGGAGCGCGTCGTGGAGCGGGGCCATCGGCCGGCTGCGCAGCGGCGGGGCGCCGTCGATGCGGTAGGGCCCCGGTCCGAGCACGGCGACCGCCGTCAGGAAGCGCGAGGTCGTGCCGGCGAGGCGGGCGTCGATCTCGACCGGCCCCGGCGCGAGCGCTCCCCCGCTGCCCGTGACGTCGGCCGCAGCACCAGCGAGTGCGATCTCGACGCCGAGCGCGCGCAGGCCGGCGACCATCGCCACGGTGTCGTTTTTAGCGGGTAGGTTCTCCAGCCGGCTGCTGCCCTCGGCGAGCGCGGCGCAGACGAGCGCCCGGTTGGCGACGCTCTTCGAGCCGGGCAGGGCGACCGTCGCGGCGAACGGCGCGACGAGCGGTTCGATCTCCACGTCAGCAGGGGGCGGCGGCGGAACGCACGTCAGTCGAGCAGGCGCACGCCCGGACGGAAGCCGCGGGCGCGCAGACCACCCCGGAAGTAGTCGGCGTGCGCCGCCTCGATGACCAGGATCAGCACGCCCTTGTCGCCCTCGGAGGAGTGCACCACCTCGAAGTCCGAGACGTTCACGCCCAGGTCCGCGGCCAACCCGAACACCTCGGCCGCGGCACCCGGACGGTCGGGAACGGGGACGCGGACCTCGGCCAGGCTGACGCCGGTGGCGACGCGGCTCGGCAGGTTCTGGCGGGCCATTCGCGCCTGTTCCAGCCTCGCGAGCAACCCGTCCCTGTCACCGCCGGCCACCATCGCCCGCGTCTCGCCGAGTCCGCGCACCAGCCCGTCGAGCGCGTCGAGGATCGCGTCCCGGTTCTCGGCGCAGATGTCGGGCCAGATCGCCGGGTGCCCGGAGGCGACGCGAGTCATGTCGCGGAACCCGCCTGCCGCCAGGCGGAGGAGCGCGACGTGTTCGTCCGCCCGCTCGTCGGCGAGCGCCATCATCGTCGCTGCCATGAGGTGCGGGACGTGGCTCACCACGGCGACGAGCGCATCGTGTCGTTCCGGCGGGAGCACGACCACCTCGGAACCGAGTGCCGAGACGACGTGGGCGACGGCCGCGAACGCCGCGTCAGACGTCTCGGCGGTCGGCGTGAGGACCCAGATCGCGCCCTCGAACATGTCGCCGTCGGCGCCGTCGAGACCGTGCTGTTCGCTGCCGGCCATCGGGTGCCCGGGGACGAAGCGGGCGTCGGCCACCTCGCCGGCGATGCCGGCCTTGACACTGCCGACGTCGGTCACCCAGCCGGTAGTCGAGGCCAGCGCCTCCTTCACCGCAGCGACGACGGCCGCGACCGGCGTGGCCACGACGGTCAGATCGGCGTCAGGCCGCAGCCCGATGTCGTCGATCGCGCCGCGGTGGACCGCGTCGGCGCCGCGTGCCGGGTCGAGGTCCGTCCCGGTGACGTGCCAGCCCCGCGCCCGCAATCCGGTGGCGACGCTGCCCCCGACGAGCCCGAGGCCGACGACGTTCGCCCGTCCCGCCCGCTCAGTCATCGCCGGCCAGATCCGGGCGCAGGCCGCGCGCGCCCTCGAGGAACACGTGCTGCAGGGCTTCCCGCGGTCGATCGGTCTCGATCAGCAGGAGGAGGCGGACGCAGCGCGCGAGCGTGCCGTCGATCGTCGCCTCCTGCGCACCGAGGAACGCCACCTCGTCGAGGCCGAACTCCCGTGCGGCCGTCGCCGGGTGCATGGAGTGGATGTCGGCGGTGGCGGTGACGAACACGCTGACGATCTCGTCGTTGCCGAGCCGGTTGCGCTCGAACAGCGCCGTCATCAGCGCTTTCACACGGTCGCGGATCTGCGCCGGCGTGTCCTCGTCGATCGTCGTCGCGCCACGCAGCGCCCGCACGGCCATCGACCCGACGCTACCGGGGCGATCCCGCGCGACCCGCCGCAGCTTCCAGGGCGCGCAGCTCGTCCTGCGTCAGCGCCCGCCAGGCGCCGACCGGGAGGCGGCGGTCGGTGAGCGGGCCGATGCGGACGCGGACGAGCCGAGTCACCGGATGCCCCAGCGCGTCGAACATCCGCCGCACCTGGCGGTTGCGACCCTCGTGGATCGTCAGGCGGACGAGGCCCGGCTCCGGCTGGCTGGCCCGCGCCGGCGCGGTGGGGCCGTCGTCGAGCTCGATCCCCTCCCGCAGCCGGCGCAGCTCGCCCGCTGCCAGCCGGCGGTCGGTCTGGACGAGGTACTCCTTCTCCACGCCGAAGCGCGGGTGCGTGAGGCGGTGGGTCAGCTCGCCGTCGTTCGTCAGCAGCAACAGGCCCTCCGTGTCGGCGTCGAGGCGCCCGACCGGGTGCACCCGCGGCTCTGGCGGAACGAGACCGACGACCGTCGGCCGACCGTGCGGGTCGCTGGCCGTGCTCACCACGCCCGCCGGCTTGTTCAGCAGGTAGTGGACGAGTCCCGGGCGGACGGAGACCAGCGCGCCGTCGATCTCGATCACGTCGGTGTCGCGATCGACGCGCGCCCCGAGCGGGGCCACCTCGCCGTTGACCGTGACCCGGCCGGCGGCGATCAGCTCCTCGACGGCCCGGCGGCTGGCGATGCCCCGGGCCGCGAGCACCTTCTGCAGCTTCTCCCCGGCCGGCTGGGACTCCCGCCCGGCCGCCCGGTCAGGCCGAGGGTCGGCCATCTCCCTGGTCCGGTGGCGACGGCGCCCTCAGCCCCGTTTCGAGCGCCTCGACGACCTCCGCGCCGGGGATGAACTCGGCGAGCGGCGGCAGGTCGGCGAGCGAGTCGAGCCCGAGCCGCTCGAGGAACACGCGCGTCGTGCCGTAGAGCACGGCCTGACCGGGGCCGGGGTCGCGGCCGGCGACGTCGATGTAGCCGCGTCCCTGCAGCGTGCGCAGCACGCCGTCGGGGTCGACACCGCGGATCGAGGCGATCTGGGCACGTGAGATCGGCTGCTTGTAGGCGACGATGGCCAGCGTTTCCAGCGCCGCGCCCGACAGCCGCGCCCGCTGGTCGTG
>DASZOG010000065.1:0-28054 GCA_035550895.1 Acidimicrobiales bacterium | reverse complement strand
ACATCACGCCCGCCGGCTCACCGGAGAGTTCGACGTCGGCGAGCAGCAGGACGCCGGTGATCGCCAGGCCCAACGCGACGAGGTTGCGTGGCGTCCGCAAGCCCGCCACGGCGACGGAGATCGGGCCGATGAACTCGATCGCGACGGCGGTGCCGAGCGGGAGACGCTCGATCGAGAGGTAGAAGCAAAGGTTCATCGCCGCCAGGGCGACGCCGAACAGCGCCGCAGCGCGCAGCCGGGCCGCGGGCCACGATCGCCAGGCGGGCCGGCGCCACGCGCCGACCACACCGGCAAGCACGACGACGCGCACCCACGCCACACCGGCAGGAGCGAGCTCACGGAAGAGCTTCACCGCCAGCGCCGCGCCCAGGTACTGGGACAGCGCGGCGACGACGAAGAACGCCGGAGCGGGGATCGCCTCGGGATCGCGGAGCGGGGGAAAGCGGCGTCGCCGCGATCCGCTCACATCGCCCGGCTGATGCCCGCCTTCTTCAGTACGGCTGGCTCGACGCCGACCTGGCGCCACGCGGCGTAGGAGATGCCCTTCCGTTCGCTGTAGCTGCGCGCCGACTTGACGAACGCGCTCTCCAACGCACCGATGTCCACCTTCCGATCCATCGCCGTGAGCTCGTGTTCGAGGTTCATCCGCTCCTGGGCAAGGTTCAGCCGGTTCAATGCGTCGGCGGCGGCATATTCCTTGTCGATCGTGGTGAGCCGCTTCTTGATGGAATCAGGGGTGCGCTTCCGGCCGCGCTTCGGCTTTGTCGCCTCGAGCGCTTCGAGGTAGCTCTTCACCGCTCGACTCTCGCTCCGACCGGCCGCCAGAGCCGCCTTGTGCTCCGTGCTCATCGGTCTCTTGCTGCCACGCTTGGGTGCCATGCACCCCATTGTTACCGCGCAAAGCGGGAGTCAGCCATTCACGCCGTGAATCTCCCGCTTGTGCGGCGATTTACCCGAGATGAGGTCGAACGGCGTGCGCGGTCAGATCGACGTGTTCCAGGTCGCGAATGTCCAAGACCTGGAGATACATCCGTTCTGCTCCTGCTCCCGACCAAGCCCGAAGCCGCTCGATGACCTCGTCCACCAGGCCAGCGGCGCCGTTCTCGCGCAGCTCGTCGGGCGCGCGGCCGATGGCCTCCGCCCGGCGGGTGAACTCCGCCTCGTCCGTTCCGCAACAGAGCACGAGGGCGGCCGAGTACGTGATCGACCCGGGATCACGTCCGATCTCTTCGCACGCCTGCATCACCCGCTCCCGTCGTTCGACGAAGAGCTGGAGCGGCTTGAACGCTGCGTTGAACTCGCTGCCGAAGCGGGCGGCCAGGCGCGGTGTGCGGCGGGGTCCGCCACCCCCGATGATCACCGGCACCGGGCGCTGCACGGGCTTCGGCAGTGCCGGCGAGTCCGTGACCTGGTAGTGACGGCCGGAGAACGTGAAGCGCTCGCCGTCGGGCGTGGCCCACAGTCCCGTCACGATCGCGGCGCACTCCTCGAGGCGGTCGAAGCGCTCCCCGAGCGGCGGGAAGGGGATGCCGTAGGCGCTGTGCTCGCCCTCGTACCAGCCCGCCCCGAGCCCGAGCTCCACCCGCCCACCCGACATGTTGTCGACCTGCGCCACGGCGATGGCCAGCGGGCCGGGCAGACGGAATGTCGCCGGGGTGACGAGCGTGCCGAGGCGGATCCGCTCCGTGTCCCGCGCCAGGCCGGCATGTGTCGTCCAGGCGTCTGTCGGGCCCGGGAGGCCTGACACACCGCCCATCTTCAGGTAGTGGTCGGACGTGAAGAAGGCATCGAAGTCGAGGCGCTCGGCGGTGCGCGCCAGGGTCAGCAAGTCGTCGTACGAGGCGCCTTGTTGTGGCTCGGTGAAGATGCGCAGCTGCACGGCGGCCGACGGTACCGTGCGCAGATCATCGGCTCCGCAGCGCTACGGGATCACGTGCTGTCGCACAGTGTCCGCCATGGCCGGTTCACGTTGAAGTCCGGGCGGGAGAGCCACTGGTTCGTGGACACGAAACAGACGATGTGCCGTCCGGATGGCCTGCTGTTGGTCGCCGACGCTGCGCTCCCGTTGATCCCTGACGAGGCGACCGCGATCGGCGGGCTGACGATGGGTGGAGACCCCGTGGCGTTCGGTATCGCCGCGATCGCTGCGGCGCGTGGGCGTGAGTTGCGCAGCTTCAGCGTGCGCAAGGAGGTGAAAAACCACGGCGCGGGAGGCCGCATCGCGGGCGCATTGCAGGAGGGCGACCGGGTGGTGATCACCGAGGACACCGTCACGCGCGGTACGTCGATCCTGGAGGCGGTGCGCGCCGTTCGCGAAGCGGGCGCCGATCCGGTGCTGGCGCTCGCCATCGTCGATCGGGGCGGCACGGTCGCGGCGATGCTCGAGCCCGAGGGCGTCGAGTTCGTCGCGCTCCTCACCGCGCCCGACCTGGGCTTCGGCTACGAGGACTGACGCAGCGTCAGGCGCGACGACTGAAGATGCTGACCCCGCCAGGACCGACCAAGGCGGCGATGACGAGCAGGATGATCCCCCACAGGATCGACCCGCTGATGAGCACGATCACGCCGATGATGGCGATGATCACGGCGATGATCCACAAGACGTTCGCTGACATGCGTCAACTCCCCGTTGGTTGGTGGGCCCGGTGTCTCAATTGGTGGTCGGGACCGGCGTCGATCCGGTGACCTTCCGCTTTTCAGGCGGACGCTCTGCCGACTGAGCTACCCGACCGCGAGCTGTCTGACACCTGATGGTGGCATGCTCACCGCGGTCCCGACGGGATTTGAACCCGCGGCCTCCGGCTTGACAGGCCGGCGTGCACTCCAAACTGCACCACGGGACCATTCGATTTCGCACCCCCAACGGGATTCGAACCCGTGCCGCCACCTTGAAAGGGTGGTGTCCTAGGCCACTAGACGATGGGGGCTCGGTGCCTCGTCCGGTTGAGAGCAGAGCAACGTTATCAGCCGCCGGCCGGGCCGCCACCGGGTGCATCAGCGCGGGCCGTGCCACAGTGGATCGATGCGCCGCCGCCCGATCGCAGTTGCTCTCCTCCCGTTCGCGCTCCTCGCCTGCGGCGACGATGACTCCGCATCGACGGCCACGACGGCCACGACCGCCACGGCCGCCGCGGCGACGACGTCGCCGACGACCGTGCCGGAGACCACCAGCGCGCCGGCGACGACGGATCCGGCGACGACGGCTCCTCCGCCGACCACGGCGGCGCCGCCCCCGCCGACCACCCCCTCGGGTGTGGTCGAGATCACCGTCGACGCCGACACGGCCGCCGCGGCGCCGATGGCCGAGTCCGTCGCGCTCGGCGAGCAGGTGCGGATCACGGTGCGCACCGCGACGGCGCAGGAATTCCACCTCCACGGCTACGACATCGACGGGAGCGGCACCGAAGTCGTCTTCGACTTCACGGCCGACCTCCCTGGTGAGTTCGTCCTGGAGAGCCACGACACGGGCGCCCCGCTGCTGACGCTGACCGTCGCCTGATCCCGCACCGCCGGCCCCGCGCCGGGCTCAGTGCTCGAGCGCCTGGACGAGCTCGTCGAGCAACGCCGAGAGGTACGAGTAGATCGCGTAGCCCTGGATCTCGGGGTCGTCGTCCGGCACATCGTCCAGGTCGAGGTGCTCGTCGACGTCGAGCAGCGTGCCGAGCACGAGGCGCACGCTGTTCACCGACTGCAGCCAGGCGGCCGCTTCCTCCTCGCTCAGCTCGGCGCGATCGAGGCTCGCCTCCACCATGTCCAGCGCCGTCAACCGGGACGCGACGAGCTCGGTGTGCATGTACCGCCGGTACTCCGCCTCCGCTTCGGGGTCGTCGTGGAACGCAGTCGGGAACAGCCGCCGGGTCCGGTCGTCCTCCGCCCCCACGGTGAGCAGCTCCCGCAGCTGGGGGAGCATGCGCCGCACGACCTCCCGCTCATGGTCAGGGAGGGCGATCTGGATCCGCCCGTTGCGGGCCCGGCGCACCCGCCATCTGCGCAGCGCCACGGCGCGTCAGTCGTCCCGCTGCATCGTCGCCCACAGCCCGTGCTCGTGGAGGCGGAAGACGTCGAGCTCGCAGTGCTCCCGATCACCGCTGGCCACGACGGCACGTCCCTTGAAGTGCACGTCGAGCATCAGGGCATGGGCCTTTTCGCGGGGGTAGCCGAACAGCTTCTGGAAGACGTAGGTGACGTAGGACATCAGATTGATCGGATCGTTCCAGACGATCACGATCCACGGCCGGTCGGGGCGGACGTCGCTCTCGTCCGTCGGTTCGGTGACCTCGACGGGGTCCGCGACAGGTGCCGAGCTGGACGCCACGGCTGCCATTTTGCCGAGATTCCCAACCGAGACCACCGCCTCGTAGTCTCGGGAGACGTCTATGGCAGTTGGTAGCCGACCCTTCGTACCGTCGCGGGTCGCACCCGGTGGCGTCGCCCTCCACGGCAGCCGCCGCCGGCCGGCGACCCGTCTCGCCGGCTTCGTCGCGCTCACCAAGCCGCGCATCATCGAGCTGCTGCTGATCACGACGCTGCCGACGATGATCCTCGCCGAGGGCGGGCTTCCGTCCCTCGGGTTGATCGTCGCCACGTTGGTCGGGGGCGCGCTGGCGGCGGGCGGCGCGAACGCGTGGAACATGGTCATCGACCGCGACATCGACCGGCTGATGCCGCGCACGCAGGGCCGGCCGCTCGTCACCGGGTTGATCGCGCCGGCGGAGGCGCTCGCCTTCGCGCTGGCGCTGGAGGTGGCCGCCTTCGTCCTGCTGGTCTTGGCGGTGAACGTGCTGTCAGCCGTGCTCGCCATCTCCGCGACGGCGTTCTACGTCGGCGTCTACACCGTGTGGTTGAAGCGCACCTCACCGCAGAACATCGTCATCGGCGGGGCGGCGGGAGCGGTCCCCGTCCTCGTCGGCTGGGCCGCGGTCACCGGGAGCCTCGCCGTGGAGCCGGTGCTGCTGTTCCTGGCCATCTTCTTCTGGACGCCGCCGCACTTCTGGGCGCTGGCCATCCGCTACGCCGACGACTACCGGGCGGCCAAGGTGCCGATGCTGCCGGCGATCACCTCGATCGAGGCGACGGGCCGGCGGATGGTCGCCTACACCGCCGCGCTCTGGGTCACCACGCTGGTCCTTGCCGCGGTGGCCGACGTCGGCTGGATCTACGGCGCGGCCGCGCTCGTCCTCGGAGCGGTGTTCACCGCCGGGTGCGTCGATCTCGTGCGCCACCCGAACGCGAAGCGGGCGATGCGCGTCTTCGGGTTCTCGATCACCTACGTCACGCTGCTGTTCGGCGCGCTGGCGGTCGACATTCTCGTGCTCGCTTGAGGCGCTGACCCTGATTTCCGGGCGTTCGGGTCGCCATGGGTAATGTCCCTGCGACCGCCGACGGAACTCCGCAAGGAACCTGATGACCACGATCGACACGACATCCGAGACGGTCCTGGCCGCCTCGGATCGGGAGGAGGCCGCGGCCACGCTCGAGGGCGTCGCGGGCTGGACCTCCACCGTCGATCACGTCCGCATCGGCGGCCTCTTCGCCGGCTCGGCACTGCTGGCCACGCTCGGGGTCTTCGTGCTCGGCGGCATCTGGGGCATCGAGCGCGTCGACGCGTCCGACGCGCTGCTCGGCGGCGCCGCGGGCCAGGTCGGGTCGCTGTATTGGTACGGCCTGGCCTTCGCCGCAGTCACGCCGTTGCTCGTCGGCGTGGCGATCGCGGTCGTCCCTCTGCAGCTCGGGGTCCCCGCCATCGCCTTCCCCCGCGCCGCGGCGCTGTCCTACTGGGGCTGGCTGTTCGGTGCCGTCGTGATGGTCGGGGCGTACATCGCCGACGGCGGACCAGGTGGCGGCGTCGACGAAGCGGTCGACCTGTTCCTCGCCGGGCTCGTCGTCGTCACTGGCGCGCTGACGCTCGGAGCGGTCTGCCTCGCGGCGACGGTGCTCACCGCCCGGGCGCCGGGTATGGGCCTCCTCGAGACGCCGGCGTTCGCGTTCAGCAGCCTGGTGTACGCCTCGGCGCTCGTCGTCCTGCTGCCGATGGTCGCCGCGAAGGCGGTGCAGCTGTACGTCGATCACCGCTACGGCGGCCCGGCGTTCGGCGGCACGCTGGGCATCGGACCGAACCTCGACTGGTCGTTCCTGCAGGCGGCGAACCTGGTCCACGCCATCCCCGCCCTCGGGTTGCTCGGTGAGGTCGTGCCGGTGATCGCCGGGCGGCGCCAGCCGATGCGCCCGGTGCTGCTCGTCGGCCTCGGGCTCGGCGCCTTCGCCGTGATCCCGGCCGCGTTCCAGGGCGTGTTCATCCTCGACGTGCCGAGCGGCACGGCGGTCTTCACCATCCTCCAGCGGCTGGCGATGTACGCCCTCACGGCGCTCCTGCCGATCCTGCCCTTCCTCGTCGTGCTCGGCGCCGTGGGGCTGTGTCTCAAGGGCGCCAGGCCGCGGATCGTGTCCGCGTTCGTGTTCGCCCTGGCCGCCGTGCTGATGACGTGGGTCGGTGCCCTCGCCGGCGCGCTGACGCCGATCGACGACCTTCCGGGCGGCGCGCTCGCCGGCACCCAGTTCCAGGCCGGGCAGGCCAACTACGCGCTGCTCGGCGCGCTCCTCGCCGGGCTCGGCGGGCTGGCGTGGTGGGGACCGAAGCTGTGGGGCCGCCACTCGGCGGACGCGCCACTCGTCGGCTTCGCCGGGCTCGCCCTGATCGGCGTGGTCCTTGTGTCGCTGGCCGATGTCATCGCCGGGTTCCTCGACCAGCCGCTCAACGACCCGGCCTTCGAGGTCGACGGCCCGCACGCGTTGCTGGCAGTCGCGTACACCGCCGGTCAGGCGGTGCTGTTCCTCGCCGTCGCCGCCAGCGCACTCGTCTTCTGGCGTGGCGCGCGCCGCGGAGAGCCGACAGGCGACGATCCCTGGGGTGGGCACACGCTCGAGTGGGCCATGCCCTCGCCGCCGGGCAGCAGGGCCGCCGAAACCGCCATGGTCACGACCCCCGAACCGCTCCTGGACCGCGCCGCGGACGGAGATCGATGACGCTCGCTCTCCCTGCGCCGCCGGTCCCGGAGCCGAAGCGCTCGACGCTCGTCGCCACCGCCTTGGCCGTGGCCGCGGGCACGGCGTTCTTCGGCAGCCTGCTCGGCGTCTACCTGCAGGTGCGCGACGACGCGCTCGACGCTTTGCGCGCCGACCACGCGGCGAACCCGACCGTCGTCGTCCGCTTCCTGCCGGCCGAGGTGACCGTGCCGGAGATCGCGACGAACACGATGCTGCTCACGCTGGTCGGCGCGGCGCTCCTGGCGCAGTGGGCCGTCTACGCGATGAAGCGCGGCGAGCGGCGCCAGACCGCCGTCGCCTTGGTGTTGTGCGCCGTCTTCGGGTTGGCGACGCTGAACTCCCAGGCCTACACCTGGGCCCAGATGGGCGTCGCCATCGACGACGCGGGCGCGTTCGGGACCGTGTTCTACGCGAGCACCGGCGCCTTCGCCGCAGCGGTCGTCGTCGGTGTCGTCCACACCGCGATCAACGCCTTCCGCTCGTTCGGGGGTCGCTACAGCGCGACCGACACGGAAGGCCTCGCGGCCAACGCGCTCGTCTGGTACTTCGTCCTCGCCGCCTACACGGCGCTGTGGTTCGCCGTCTACGTGAACAAGTAGGCCGCTGGATGTTCACGACCGCAGCGAGGTTGTACTTCGGGCTCTGCGCGCTGGCGCTCGTCGTGTTCGGTCTCCTCGGCGTGACCACGGCGTGGACGTTCCCGGCCACGCTGGCCGTCGCCACCCTGGCCGTGGTGTTCGGGTTCCTCGGCGGTCTCGTGTCCTTCACCCGCGACGTGACTGCGCTCGTCCGGGCGGCCGACGAGGTCCCGGTGCCGCAGCCACCGCTGTCGCGCGGCCCCTGGCCGCTCGTCGCCGGGTTCGGCGCGGCCTTCACCGCGATGGGCCTCGCCGTCGACACCCGCCTGTTCCTCCTCGGCCTGGCGATCGTCGTCGCCGCGCTCCTGGAGTGGGTCACGCAGTGCTGGGCCGACCGGGCGAGCGCCGATCCGCAGTTCAACATCCGCGTCCGAGGCCGCCTCCTCCAGCCGCTGGAGTGGCCGATCCTCGGCACGCTCGTCCTGCTGCTGATGGTGTTCGGCTTCTCGCGGGTGATGCTGGCCATCCCGGAGGAGGCGACGGCGACGGCCGTGTTCATCGTCGTCGCGATCGTGATCCTGATCCTCGGGTTCCTGCTCGCCAGCCGGCCGCGCATCTCCCGGCCGGCGCTGGCCATTCTCGTCATCGTCGGCGGGTTGCTGGCGCTCGGCGGAGGCATCGCCGGCGTCGCCGCCGGGGAGAAGGAGGGCTTTGCGGAGGAGCACGAGGAGCTCGCCGTGCCGGCCACCGACTGCGGTGAGCGTCGGGAGGAAGGCAAGAAGACGTCGAACAGCGTCTCCAGCAAGGCCGGCATCCCGCGGATCACGCTGCACGAGGACGGCTTCGACCCGGCCGGGGCGACCGTGCCCCGCTCCCTGTGGACGAGCGTGATCTTCCGCAACGAGGCCGGCACGCCGGCGAAGTTCGTCATCGACGCCGAGCAGCGGCCGGTCGTCGACGACGCCGGCAACGCGGTGACCGGCCCCGACGGCGAACCGGTCACCGAGCAGGTCCAGTTCTGCACGGACTTCATCGACGACGGCAAGTCGCAGCTCGTCACGTTCCGGATCACGCAGCCCGGCGAGTTCGCCTACCGGGCCGAGGGCGAGGTCGAAGCCGAGGGGAGGTTCGTCGTCCCGTGACCGGAGCTCGGCCTGACAGCGGCCGGAGCCGCCTCGCTAGCGTGGCGCGCATGGCCCGCGCCGGCGCTGACCACGCCCAGCACCGGGCGCACCCCCGTCGTCGGCGGTGGCTGGCCGTCCCCGCACTGGCCGCGTTGACGGTGGCCCTCGGCGGCTGCGCGAGCGACGCGCCGCAGGACAGCCTGAACCCGCAGGGTCCGCAGGCGCGGACGATCGACGACCTGATCATGCCGATCTTCGCCGTCGCGGGGGTCGTCCTCCTGATCGTCGTGGTCGCCATCGGCTACTGCGTGTTCCGCTTCCGCGACCGTCCTGATCGGGACGAGATGCCTGAGCAGACGCACGGCAAGCCCGCGCTCGAGATCGGGTTGACGATCGCGCCGGCGGTGCTCCTCGCCGTGATCGGTGTGTTCACCGTGAAGACGATCTTCGACCTCGACGAGCAGCCGAACGACGCGCTGCAGATCGACGTGGTCGGCCAGCAGTGGTGGTGGGAGTTCACCTATCCCGCGCTCGCGACGGAGACCGGGGGGCCGATCGTGACGTCGGGTGAGATGGTCATCCCCGCCGGCGAGCCGATCGCCTTGCGCCTGACCAGCCGCGACGTGATCCACTCGTTCTGGATCCCGCCGCTGAACGGGAAGCGAGACACAGTTCCCGGTCGGGTGCACACGCTCACGATGGAGGCGGACGAGCCCGGCGAGTACTGGGGCCAGTGCGCCGAGTTCTGCGGTCTTTCGCACGCCAACATGCGGATGCGCGTCGTCGCGCTCTCCGCGGAGGACTGGGACCGGTGGGTGGCCAACCAGCAGCGCCTCGCCGCGGAGCCGACCGACGAGCAGGCGCTGGCCGGCATGGAGCAGTTCACCGGCCTCTGCGCCAGCTGCCACCAGGTGAACGGGCTCGTCGACGCCGAAGGGGAGCCGGTGATCGCCGACGCGGCGACGCAGGTGGTGGCCGGCGTGGCCCCGGACCTGACCCACCTGATGAGCCGGACGACGTTCGCCGGCGGCACCTTCGACCTGAAGGTGCCCGAGTGCACGAACGATCCGGAGTACACGGCCGAGTACGTGACGGGCACGGCCGACAACTGCCTGAACGAAGCCGAGCTCGAGGAGTGGCTGCGGAACCCGCCGGCGAAGAAGCCGATGTTCTCCGACCCCGAGAACCTCGAGTCGACGGACGGTCTCTACCGTGGTATGCCCAACCTGGGCCTCAGCGAGGACCAGATCGACCAGCTCGTCGCGTACCTGCGGACCCTGAAGTAGGGAAGGAGGAAGCCCATGGCGATCGTCGAGCAACCGACACCCAGTCCCTCCCTCCCCGTTCCCGCCGGCGAGGCGGCGCCGCTCGCGGTCACGCCGACCACGACGCTGGGCGTCTTCAAGCGGCCGGTCGAGGCCACCGGCTGGCGGTCGTGGGTCTTCACGGTCGACCACAAGAAGCTCGGCATCATGTACAGCGTCACGGCCTTCGTGTTCTTCCTCGTCGGAGGGATCGAGGCGCTGTTCATCCGCCTCCAGCTGGCCCAGCCGGACGGCACGCTGCTGTCCGCGGACATGTACAACCAGCTGTTCACGATGCACGCGACGACGATGATCTTTCTTTTCGTGATGCCCATCACCACCGGGCTGGCGAACTACTTCGTGCCGCTGCAGATCGGCGCCCGTGACGTCGCCTTCCCGCGGCTGAACGCGTTCGGCTACTGGTGCTTCCTCGCCGGGGGCCTGTTCCTCTACATCAGCGCGTTCACGGGCGGCATGGCCGACGGCGGGTGGTTCATGTACTCCCCGAATTCGGGGCCGATGTTCTCGCCCGGGCACGGCGTCGACTTCTGGGTGCTCGCCCTGCAGATGACGGGCATCGCCTCGTTGACGAGCTCGATCAACCTGATCGTGACCGTGCTGAACATGCGCGCCCCGGGCATGAGCCTGATGAAGATGCCGGTCTTCACGTGGATGTCGCTGGTCACCCAGTTCCTGTTGGTCTTCGCGATCCCGGTGATCACGGTCGCCCTGTTCCTGCTGAGCTTCCAGCGCCTGTTCGGGGCCACGTTCTTCGACCCGAACTTCGGCGCCGACCCGCTGTTGTGGCAGCACCTGTTCTGGATCTTCGGCCACCCGGAGGTCTACATCCTCATCCTCCCCAGCTTCGGTCTGGTATCCGAGATCCTGCCGGTCTTCAGCCGCAAGCCCTTGTTCGGCTACCCATTCGTCGTGTTCTCCGGCGCGGCGATCGGCTTCGTCGGCTGGGGGGTCTGGGCCCACCACATGTTCGCCTCCGGCCTGGGCCCGGCCTCGGTCGCCGCCTTCTCACTGACGACGATGTTCATCGCCGTGCCGACCGGTGTGAAGATCGTCAACTGGATCATGACGATGTGGGGCGGGAAGCTGTGGTTCACCACGGCGATGTTGTTCGCCATGGGCCTCGTCGTGCAGTTCACGATCGGTGGCCTGTCGGGCGTCACGCACGCCGTCGCGCCGGCGGACACGCAGCAGACGGACACCTACTACATCGTCGCCCACTTCCACTACGTGCTCTTCGGCGGGGCCGTGTTCGGCCTGTTCGGCGCGTTCTACTACTGGTGGCCGAAGGTCTTCGGCAAGCAGCTCAACGAACCGCTGGGGAAGTGGAACTTCTGGCTGATGGTCATCGGCATGAACCTCACGTTCGGCCCGATGCACATCCTCGGCCTGCAGGGCCAGCCACGGCGGATGTACCTGTACGACGAGAACATGGTCGGCAGCGGGTTCTTCACGCTGTCGTTCTGGAACTTCATGGCGACGCTCGGGGCCCTCATCCTCGCCGTCGGTGTCCTGTGCTTCGTCGTCAACGTGGTCAGGACGTCGTGGTTCTCCAAGGTGCGGGCGCCGCTCGACCCGTGGGATGCCCGGAGCTACGAGTGGATGACGTCCAGCCCGCCGAAGGAGCACAACTTCGACTCGATCCCTGCCGTGCACTCGCTCGACGAGTTCTTCCACCGCAAGTACCAGGAGGACGAACACGGTCAGCTGACGAAGATGGCCACCGCGGAGGAGATCCTCGACGACCTCGAGACCCACGCCGACGAGCACATCCACATGCCCGACATGTCGTATTGGCCGCTCGTGGTCGCCGCCGGCCTGCCGCTGATCGCGCTGGGGCTGATCTACAGCTACGTCATCTCCGGCGTCGGCGCGGTGCTCGTGCTGCTGGGGGCCTACGGGTGGGCGCAGGAGCCGGCCTCCGCTGACCCGGAGGACCTCGAGCCGCCGTCGGGACCGAGCCAGGAGCTGGCGACCGTTGGCTGACGTGACGCTTCCCGCCGCGGGCGTGGCCGCCGCCGCACCGGCCGAGCACGAGCCCGGGCCCGCCCACGTCGAGCACGGCCCGGTCGACAGCCACGGCACGACCGGACTGTCCAACAACAAGCTGGCGATGTGGCTGTTCCTCGGGTCGGACTGCCTGCTCTTCGGCGGCCTGATCTCGACGTACATGCTCTACCGCGGCCGCACGCAGAACGGCCCGAAGCCCGACCAGCTGTACGAGATCCCGTTCACCTCGGTCAGCTCGTTCGTGCTGCTGATGAGCTCGCTGACGATGGTCCTCGCCGTGTCGGCGGCCCGTCGCCACGACCACCAGCGGACCCGGCTGTGGCTCGTGACCACGGCACTGCTCGGGGCGACGTTCATCGGCGGTCAGGTGTTCGAGTTCACCAGCTTCTACCGCGAAGGCCTCGGATTCACGACGAGCCTGTTCGGGTCGAGCTTCTACACGCTCACCGGATTCCACGGCGCGCACGTCACGCTCGGCATCATCATGCTGCTGTCGTTGGCGGCGATGACGCTGCGCGGCCGGATCCCGGGCGACCGGGCGGAGGTCGTCGAGCTCGTCGGCCTCTACTGGCACTTCGTGGACATCGTGTGGATCGTGATCTTCACCCTCGTCTACCTGATCCCGGCATGACCGACCGCAGCGAGGCCCGGCAAGCACGGTCGGTGGTCGCCGCGCAGTGGCGGTTCGATCAGTCCAGCACCCGGAGGGTGCCCCAGTGACCACCGTCGAGCCCACCTCCCATCCCGGGGCCGAGCCGGCCGTCGGGGTCGCCCCCGAGGAGGAGGGCGCGCACCTCACCTACGAGGAACACTCGGACCGCGAGTACTTCAAGGTCGCGGTGATCCTGGCCGTGCTCACGGCGATGGAGGTCGCCGCCTCGTACCTCGAACTCGGCGTCCTGTTCATCCCGCTGCTGATCGTCCTGATGGTCATCAAGTTCGCGCTCGTCGTGCTGTTCTTCATGCACCTTCGCCACGACGCGCGGATCTTCCACTTCCTGTTCTGGTCCGGCCTGTTCCTCGCCGTGGCCGTGTACGTGGCCGCCCTCGCCACGTTCGAGTTCTTCCTGTCATCCTGATCGGAGCCGCCGTGCTCGGCGTGACACCGTCGCCGTGGGAGTTCCAGCCTCATCCAGAGGTGTGGCTCCTCCTCGGCGGCCTGACCGCCGCCTACGTGTACATGGTCAAGGTCCTCGGCCCGCGGGCCGTCCCACCCGGCCAGCCACCGGTCACCCGCACGCAGGTCGCCCTGTTCAGCGTCTCGATGGTCGTGTTGTGGATCGCGTCCGACTGGCCCGTGCACGACATCGGCGAGCGCGACCTGTACTGGGTGCACATGGTGCAGCACCTCCTGCTCAGCTACGTGCTGCCGCCGCTGTTCCTGCTGGCCACGCCCGAATGGCTGCTGCGCACGTTGATCGGCACGGGCCGGTTGCAGCGCGTCGTGCGCTGGTTGACGCAGCCCGTCGTCGCTGCGGTCGGGTTCAACGCCATCGTCATCCTCACGCACATCCCCGGCGTGGTGAACGAGTCGGCGACGAACGCCGTGCTCCACTACACGCTGCACGTCGCGCTGGTGACGATGTCGATCCTGTACTGGATGCCGGTGTGCGGCCCGTTGCCCGAGTACCGCCTTGCTCCGGGGCCGAAGATGATCTACCTCTTCGCCGCGTCGATCATCCCGACCGTGCCGGCCGGGTGGCTGGCGTTCGCCGAGGGCTCCGTCTACAACGTGTACGACGTGCCCGACCGGGCATTCTCGATGTCGGTCACGACTGATCAGCAGCTCGCCGGGGTGATCATGAAGATCGGCGGCTCGCTCTACATGTGGACGATCATCACCGTCATCTTCTTCCGCCGGTTCATGGCCGGCTGGGAGCAGCAGCAGAGCTTCCGCCGGGCGACGCGCGTCCCGGACTCGGAGATCGTCGGCCACGCCGAACGCCCGCTGACCTTCGACGAGGTCAGCCGCGAGTTCGAGAAGGTCCCCCCGCCCCGCGAACCCGACTGACCTTGTGTGTTCAATCCGTGCGACCCGCCTCACGGGATCGCGCAAACAAGGTGGCGGGGGGCACGGCTACCGTCGTGCGGCGTGATCGACGTCCGGTTGCTGCGCACCGACCGGGAAGCGGTGCTCATCGCGATGGCCCGGCGCGGGGAGCCGGAGCTGCTCGATCAGCTGAACCGGGCGGCAGAGCTGGATGCCGAGGTGCTGCGGATCACGCGCGAACGCGACGACCTCCGCCGCAAGGTGAACGAGCTGTCGCAGCAGGTCGGCCGGGCCCGGCGCGAAGGCCGCGTGGACGACGGCGCTGCCGCGATGGCCGAGAGCCGCAGCCTCGGTGAGCAGGAGGCGCTCCTGGCCGCGAAGGCCACGGAGGTCGAGGCCGCCCTGCGCGACCTGCTGTTGCGCATCCCGAACCTGCCCCACGCGCAGGTCCCGGACGGCGCCGGGGAGGAGGACAACCCGGTCGTGCGCGGCCCGCTCGGGCTGCCGGACAGCTACCCCGACCACCAGCGCGTGCCGCACTGGGAGATCGGGCCGGCCATCGGCGTCCTGGACAACGAACGGGCGGTGAAGATCAGCGGGGCGATGTTCGCCATGACGCGCGGGCTCG
Organism: Acidimicrobiales bacterium; assembly: GCA_035550895.1. Classification (GTDB taxonomy): domain Bacteria; phylum Actinomycetota; class Acidimicrobiia; order Acidimicrobiales; family Ilumatobacteraceae; genus DASZOG01. The sequence goes on along the minus strand of DASZOG010000065.1, from coordinate 13,358 downwards.
GCGCGACGCTCGGACGGGCGCTGTGCCAGCTCGCGCTCGACCGCAACGCCGACGCGTTCGAGGAGGTCCGGCCGCCGTCGCTCGTCACGACCGCCACGCTCACCGCCACGGGGCAGCTGCCGAAGTTCGCCGACGACGCATACGCCGTCGAGCGGGACGACCGGTGGTGCATCCCGACGGCAGAGGTGCCGTTGACGTCGATGCTCGCCGGGGAGATCGTCGCCGAGGCGGAGCTCCCTGCACGGTTCATGGCGGCGACGCCGTGCTACCGGCGGGAAGCCGGATCTGCCGGCCGTGACACACGCGGGCTCCTGCGCGTCCACGAGTTCGACAAGGTCGAGATCCTCGCCGTGACAACCGCGGGGCAGGCGCCGGCGATGCTCGATGAGCTCGTCGAGCGGGCGGTCGGCACGATCGCCGAGCTGCAGCTGCCATACCGGATCGTGGAGATCTGCACCGGCGACCTCGGCCAGAGCCATCACCGCAGCCTCGACATCGAGGTCTTCGCTCCGGGTGCGGATCGCTGGCTCGAGGTCAGCTCGATCTCGTGGTTCAGCGACTACCAGGCGCGCCGGGCCGACATCCGCTACCGGCCGGAGGGGCAGAAGGGGAGCGAGATCGCGCACACGCTCAACGGCTCGGCGCTCGCCGTGCCGCGCGTCCTGGCGGCGCTGCTGGAGAACGGCCGCCAGCGCGACGGCAGCGTCACCATCCCGGAGGTGCTCCACCCGTACACCCGCGGCGCGACCCTCATCCCGGCCCGCTGAGAGGCGGCGGTGGGCCTGTCCGACGCGCGCACCGAGTACGAGGCAGCGGGGTTCGACGTCCTCGACGCGCACCCGGATCCGATCGAGCAGTGGTGGATCTGGTACCACCAGGCCGAAGCGGCGGGATGCGTCGAGCCGAACGCGGTGACCATTGCGACGGTCGACGGCGAAGGGCGGCCGGACGCACGCTACGTGTTGCTGCGCGCCGCGACGGCTGCCGGGTTCGACTTCTACACGAACCTCACGTCGGTGAAGGGTGAGCAGTTGGCGGCATGCGCCCGGGCCGCGCTCGTCTTCGGGTGGCTCGAGCTCCACCGCCAGGTCCGCGCTCGTGGTGACGTCGTGCGCGTGCCGGAGGCAGAGGCCGACGCGTACTGGATCTCGCGCCCCCGCGACAGCCAGATCGGCGGATGGGCCTCGCATCAGTCGAGCGTGCTGCGGGATCGTGCCGAGCTCGAGGAACGGGTCGAGGAGGTCACGGCGCGCTATGCGAGCAGCGACGTGCCGCGCCCGCCGCACTGGGGTGGCTTCCGGGTCGTGCCGGAACAGATCGAGTTCTGGCAGGGCCGGCGCAGCCGACTGCACGACCGGATCCGCTACCGCCGCGTGGCGGACCGTTGGTTGATCGAACGCTTGTCACCGTGAGGAGTGCCGTTCCACGTCGTCGCCGTGGCGACCAGGGCGTCGACGAGGCTGGCCGTGTGAGGTGTCAGGCCGGGGCCCTCCCAGTCCCACCACAGCGGGCTCGTGCCGCGGACGCGCGGTGGCAGCTCCAGCTGGGCGCCTCCGTGGCGCGGCCGATTGACCGGGTTGTCGCGGTGCAGGCCACGCAGTTCGCGGGGGACGCGGTCGATGTCGTCGATCACGTCGTACGCGGGCAAGCTCTGGCGGAGGTGGCCGCCGAGATGCGCGCCGAGCGTGCGGTTGCCGCCGCCGACGAGCAGCGCCGACCACAGCCCCTCCCGCCCGTAGCCGTGCACCGTGACGACGACGTCGACGTGCTGGAGAAACCTCCCGAGGACGGTGGAGACCGCAGGGTCGATCTGCGTCGAGGGGATGTGCCACTGCAGGTCCGGCGGCTGGTGGACGCCGTAGTACGACGCCCCGGCGCGTGCGGCGGCCGCCCGGGCGATGACGTCGGTCATCTCCTCCAGCGAGCCGCCGTGGAAGGCCATGAACCCGAACCGGCCGCGCAGCTCGCAGACCTCCTCGACCCCGGGATGGGCGAGCAGCTCGGCGAAGCTCACTGGTGCACCATCCTGTGATGACGCGAACGTCCAAGACTTGCTGGCGATGGTGCACCAGTGAGCCGTCCGCCGCAACGCGGCGCACAACGCACCGTCACATGGAGCTCGCTTCGCTCGCTCATTGCTCGCTCACTGCTCGCGCGTCGCCGTGCCCGCCGGGCTGCGCGCCCGCGCCGGGCGGCGCGCCCCGTAGAGCACGAGCACTCCGACGAGGATGACGCCCCCGAACACGACGACGAGCCAGGTGATGCTGCGTTCCAGGAGCAAGGCCTGCAGGTCGGTCATCCGGTCCTGCAGCCAGACGACGAGCCCTTGCCCGCGGACGTCCTCTGCCCCGGTGTCCGAGGCGACGTCGTACCACCAGTAGTAGACGAGGTACAGGCCGGCGACGATCAGCAGGACGGCGGCGACGATGTCGACGTAGCGCAGCGCGCCGCGCAACCCGTGCAGCAGCCGGTCCTCGGCGAGCGCCAGGCTCACGGTGAGTGCGGTGAGCAACAGCGCCATGCCGGCGCCGTAGGCGGCGATCGTCAGGACGCCGGTGAGCGCCCCGTCCCGCGTGAAGCTGCCGAGGACTGTCGCCACGAACGGGCTGATCGTGCAGCCCAGTGAGGCGATCGCGTAGGAGATGCCGAACACGTACATCGAGACGACCGTGCCATCGCGACCGCCGCGCTCGAGCCGCGGGACGGCCAGGCGCAGGCGGAAGCCGAACAGCATCGCCACGCCGAGGGCGACCAGCGCGACCCCGATGACGGCGGTGAGGTGCAGCGTGAGGTCCGCGACCCACGCCCCGCCGGCGCGCAGGATCGCGCCGAGGACGGTGAACACGGTCAGGAAGCCGGCCGACACGCAGAGGCTGACCACGACGGCGCGCGTCAGGCTGGCGCGCCCGCTGCTGGCGTCGGCCCCGGCCGAGGCGGCCCGCGTCTCGATGCCGAGGAACGAGGAGAGGTACGCCGGCAACATGGCGAAGCCACAGGGGTTGACGACCGCGATCAGCCCGCTGACGAAGGCGATGGCGAACGGCCCGTCGATCACGCGGGGAACAGCTCCTCGATCCGTTCGGTGAGCTCGGACTCGGACAGCTCGTTCGGGTCCGTGGCCAGGATCCGTCCGTCCGCGTCGACGAACACGGTCGTCGGGAAGCGGGCGACGCCGAGCTCGGCCGTCGCCGCGCCGCCCGGGTCGCGCACCAGCTCGTAGGTGACCCCGACGTCCGCAGCGAAGTCACGTGCCGCGCCGGCCGAGTCCACCGGGTTCACGCCGACGAAGCGGACGTCGTCGCCGACGCGCTGGTGGACGGTCTCGAAGGCCGGCATCTCACGCACGCACGGCGGACACGTGCTGTACCAGAGATTGAGGATCAACGGCCGCCCGGCGAGGTCCCGCAGGGAGAGCTCCTCGCCCTCCAGCGTCTCGACGGTGACGTCAGGGAGCGGATCGCCGGCGACGTCCGTCGCGACGGGGATGCCGACGTCCTGCAGTGCGCCACCCTCCGTCGCTACCGGGCCGCCATCGGCATCGTCCCCTCCGCCAGCGAGAACGAGCCCGATGCCGAGCCCGACCAGCAAGCCGAGGACGGCCCCGAGCAAGAGCCGCGCGGCACGTCCCTTCGGCACGACGCGTCAGGCTACCGGTGGGTCACCGCCGCCTCAGAGGCGGCGGGCGCGGCGGTGCGGGGCCGGGGGGCAACCCCGCACCGCCGCCGATCCGGCGGTCAGGCCGTGCGTTCCAGGGACTCGACGAAGTGCGCCGGGACGGGCGCCTCGTCGACGACCAGCTCGGGTCTCGGTACCCGCGGTGGTCGCCCGCGCGGCCGCTTGTTCGTCACGATTCGCCCGCTGGAGACGAGCTCTCCGCCCCATACTCCCCATGGCTCCTGGCGCTCCAGCGCGCCGGAGAGGCACAGGTCGCGTACGGCGCACTTGCGGCAGATCGCCTTCGCACGCGCGACGTCGTACAGGTCCTCGGAGAAGAACAGGTGCGTCAGCGTGCCGTTCCCGTCACGGCAGCGGGCGCGGGCGCGCAGCGCAGACGTGGCGAGCACTTGCTCGGCCAGGCTGGTGGTGGTCGGTGTGGTGGTGTCGATGGCGTACATGGGTCCCCCCAAGTCGGATGTCGGTCGGAGAATGAAGAAAGGCCGCCGGGTTGTCCCGACGGCCTCCTCGTGTCCTTCCGACGTGTGCTGACTACGTCGGTCGTTCCGAAGGCCGTCGGGTGGCGGCGGTCATGAAGACCGCGCCGGAGGCGGGCTCGGGCTGCACGTACCACGTGCCGAGGTCGCACGGGCGCGCGCGGCCGGGCACGTGGGCCCGGTTGGCTGCGGCGATCGTGCGCTTCATTCGTTCGGCTCCTGTACGGCTCGGTCCGCGACGCATTCCTGCGCCGGAGTGCCAGGGAACCACGCCGGGCGCCGCACCGTCAACCGACTTGTTGCGGTCGTGTGTCACGTCCATCGCACCTCTGATCGTCCGCAACCGACCACTAGCGTCGGTCGGCGATGTCGACCGGTGGCGAGGCGCTCCTGCCGGAGCCTGCGCATGGTCGGGTGTACGCCGGTACCCGGAGGGTCCGGTTGAGCGACGTTTCGCCGCGCGGCCGTCTCCGGCTCGACGGTGTGGTGCGCTACCTGCAGGACGTCGCCGACGACGACACGCGCGATGCGGGATTCGTCGATGCGCAGGGCTGGGTCGTCCGCCGCACCGTCATCGAGGTCACCGCGTTCCCGACGTTCCTCGAACCGGTCGCGCTACGCACCTGGTGCTCGGGCACCGGCAGCCGCTGGGCGGAGCGGCGCACGAGTCTGCGTGGAGAGAGCGGCGGTCACCTCGAGGCGGCGACGTTGTGGGTCCACCTCGACCCGGCCACCATGCGTCCGCAACCGCTGCCCGAGCGGTTCCATCTGCTGTATGGACCGTCCGCGGCGGGGCGCAGCGTGCGGGCCACCCTGCATCACCCGCCTTCTCCGCCAGCGGGAGCGGAACGCCACGCGTGGCACCTGCGGTTCACCGACTTCGACGTGCTCGGCCACGTGAACAACGCTGCGTACTGGGCGATCGTCGAGGAGCAGCTCGCCCGGCAGCGGTCGCTGCGGGCGCCGTTGCGCGCGGAGCTGGAGCACCGGGGCGCGCTCGACGTCGGTGCCGCCGTCGTCGGCATCGACGTCGACGAGCGTGGTGGCGGATCGGCCTGCTGGTTGAGCGACGAGGCCGGGGCGGTCGTGGCCACGGCGACGATCGCCCCGTCGGCGTGAGCGCGGACACCGTCAGCCCGCTCGTCGATCCGGACGACGTCGAACGGGCCGCCGAGCATCTCTCCGGCCGGGTGCGCGTCACACCCGTCGTGGACGTCGGAGCGGGCGAGCTCGGGTTGCCGTGCAGTGCCGTGCTGAAGCTCGAGCTGTTGCAGCACACCGGTTCGTTCAAGCCGCGCGGGGCGTTCCACCGGGTGCTGACGGCCGGGGCGATCCCCGACGTCGGGCTGATCGCGGCGAGCGGCGGCAACCACGGGGCCGCGGTCGCGTACGTGGCGCGCGCGCTCGGCCATCGCGCCGAGGTGTTCGTCCCGTCGACCAGCCCGGCGATGAAGCGCGACCGGATCTCATCCTTCGGTGCCGAGGTGGTCGTCGTCGACGGCTACTACGACGACGCGCAGCGCGCGGCCGACGAACGAGCCCAGCGGACCGGTGCCTTCGCGATCCATCCGTACGACCACGCCGCGGTGGTCGCCGGGCAGGGGACGCTCGGCCGCGAGCTCGACGTACAGATGCCAGCGTTGGACACGGTGGTCGTCGCCTGCGGCGGGGGAGGCCTGATCGCCGGTGTCGCGGCATGGTTCCGGGAGCGGGTCCGCGTCGTCAGCGTGGAGCCGGAATCGTCACAGTGCCTGCGCGCCGCGAGACTCGCCGGGCACCCCGTCCCAGTCGAGGTCGCCGGCCTCGCCGCGGACTCCCTGGGCGCCGGCCGGATCGGTGCGGTGCCGTGGACGCTCGTCGAGCACTACGTCGACGAGGCGGTGACGGTGGAGGACGACGAGATCCGCGCCGCACAACGCGCGCTGTGGGCGGAGCTGCGTCTCGTCGCCGAGCCCGGTGGCGCGGCTGCGCTCGCGGCGCTGCGCAGCGGCGCGTACCGTCCGTCCCGCGGCGAGCGGGTGAGTGTCGTCGTCTGCGGGGCGAACTGCGACCCGGCCTCCGTCCAGTAGGAGCGCGGCGCCGGCTGGCTCAGACCATCATGTACCGGAAGGGCAGCTCGTCCGACCGCTGCGCCTGACCGGCCAGGCGGAGGTGCTCGAGGTGCGCGTACGTCTCGCTGTCGGCCATCGCGCCCCGCGCGCGTGGCGAGAAGAGATGTGTCGACAGCTCCTGCACGGTGGCCGGACGACCGAGCTCGAGCGAGGCTTTCCGGAGCCGTTCGAGCCGTTCCTCGTGGTGCACCCGGATGGAGGCCGCCCGCCCGGCCAGGTCCGTGAACGGGTGTCCGTGCGCCGGGAGCACGACACGGACACCGGTGATCGCGGCGACGCGGTCCAGCGAGGCGAGGAACTGGGCCAACGGATCGGTGTGTTGGCTGATGCCGCCGATGTGCGGCGTGATCGTCGGCAGCACGTGGTCACCGGAGAGGAACACCCCTTCCGCGGGATCGAGGAGGCAGAGGTGGTCTTCGGTGTGGCCGGGGGTGTACACGGCGACCCACTCCCGGCCGGCGAGGCGGAGCACGTCGGCGTCATCGATGCGCCGGTCCGGCTCCGGCGGGGAGAACAGGCGAGCCAGGTCGATGGCGAAGCCGCCGTACTCGCGGCGGCGGGCGGCGAAGTCCTCGCCAGGGCCGCCCCAGGGAGGCTTGGCCCGGAGGCGGATCGGCGGGGGCAGGGCTTCGACGTCCGCGTCGTCGAGGTCGTCCAGGGAATCGAGGTCGAGGTCGCTGCCGTCCTCCGGTGCCCACCACACGCGGAAGTCGCGGTGGGTGACCACCGTGGCGCCGGTTTCGTCCCGCAGCCGCCGCACGCCGCCGTAGTGGTCCGGGTGGCTATGGGTGGCGATGACCGTGTGCACCCGCGCCAGCGGCACGCCGGCAGCTGCCAGCCGGTGTTCGAGCGCAGCCCACGAGGCGTCGAAGGGCATGCCCGGGTCGACCAGAGCGACACCGCGGTCGTCCTCCAGCAGGTAGCAGTTCACGTGGCCGAGGCCCGGCATGTCGATCGGCAGCTGCAGGCGGAGGACGCCGGGAGCGACTTCGGTGACCTCGTCGCTGGCCGGCTCCTGCTCCTGGCGGGTGGGCCGGACCGGCGTTTCCATCGGGATCACTGTAGTTGCAGGCTGCAATCTTGCTTCGGGGCGACTCGTGCCCGGGCCGGACGCGGAAAGGGTGCGGTCTCCTCGACCGCACCCTTTCGCGCAGGTTGCTGGAGCCCGGGTCGGGCTGTGGGTCAGGTGGCCGGTGTGCGGCGCCGGTGGATGATGCCGAGCACCACCAGGACTGCCGTCACCGCGGCGGCGACGAAGCAGACGATTGCGGCGATCCCGGCGATACGCCCGATGGTGTCCCACGCGTACGTGGAGAGGAGCAGGCCGCGCAGCGTCTCGCCCCGGAAGAGCGTCTGCCGCTGGCCGGAGATCTCGTCCAGGTCGGCCTGCAAGGCGGCGATCTCGGACTCGCTGGCGCCCTCGTCGGTCGCCGCCTGGACGGCGGCCCGCGCCTCGCGCTCCGGTCCGCCGAGCTCGGCGTAGGTCAGCCCGCCGGCGGTCTCCTCCAGGTGCCCGCCGATGAAGCTGGCGTACGCCTCCGCCTGGCCGCCGGTGGTCACTTGCTCGCCTGCGTACTTGACCAGGTCGGTGCGGCCTTCCTCTTCCAGCGCTGCCTGGTCGGGGAAGAAGATCTGCTGCGAGCTGAGCTCGTCGCTCACGTAGTCACTGGCGAAGTTGTTGCCCCAGGTGAGCAAGGCCCCGGCGATGACGAGGACGACGGCCGCCACGGCGCCGAGGGCGATCAGCACCGTGTCGATCGTCCGGCGCCGCACGGCGACGACGGGCGCGGATTGGCCGGCGTCGGTCTCGGTCACACCGGGCTGCGGGTAGGTCAACTCGGACACGATGCACCTCTCTTCGAGCGGGAACCCTTCCCGCATGATCGCTGTTGACGGTACGCAACCGCCGACCCCCGCATCCTGGGCCGAAGGTCCCGCCGTCCGGCGCCGTGGGTCCTCGCCGTGATGGCCCGCCGGGGACGTTCGGCCCTGGACCCGGGCTGCGCGCGCGCCGATGCTCAGGTGACGGAAAGGAGGCGCATCGCATGCGAGCGCTGATCGTCTACGAATCGATGTACGGCAACACCCATCAGGTGGCGCAGCAGATCGGCGAAGGGTTACGCGGGCCGTACACGGTCTCGGTCCTCCCGGTCGCCAACGCGATGCCGGCGATGATCGCGGAGGCCGACCTCGTCGTCGTCGGCGGGCCCACCCACGCCCACGGCATGACGAGCAGCTTCTCGCGCAAGGAGGCGATCGACGCCGGGGGGCAGCCGGACAGCGGTCTGACAGTCGATCCCGACGCCGCAGGGACCGGCTTGCGCGACTGGTTCAAGGAGCTGCCGAGTCGGCCACACGCCAAGGCGGCAGCGTTCGACACGCGCGTCGACGCGCCGGCCGCGTTGACCGGTCGGGCATCGAAGGGCATCGCCCGCCGGCTGCGGCGGCTGGGATTCGACCTGGTGACCGAGCCGGCGAGCTTCCTCGTCGACAAGGAGACCCGCCTGCTCCCCGGCGAGTACGAGCGCGCCGAGGAGTGGGGCGCGCACCTGGCGTCGATCGGCGCAGAGGCCGGTGTGCGACCTCCGGTAGACAAGTGACCATGACGGTCGCTGAAGAGCTCTCCGCCGAGGTCTGCCGGTTCCTGCTGTCCAGCGAGGAGGTCGGGCGGGTGGCGTTCGTCGGTGACGACGGCTACCCGGTGGTCCTCCCGGTCAACTACCGGCTGCAGAACGACCTGATCGTCTTCCGCACGGCGCCTGGCGCGAAGCTCGATCAGGTCCCCATGCGGCCGGTGGCGTTCGAGGTCGACCACCTCGCCCCGACCGTGCGCGCCGGGTGGAGCGTGCTGGTGCAGGGAGTCGGCCACGATCTCACGACGGCAATCGGTCCGGATTACGAGCAGGTCCGAGACGAGACGCTGGAGCACTGGGACCCCGGTGCGAAGGACCATTGGCTCGGGATCGTGATCCACTCGATCACCGGGCGCCAGATCGCCAACCCGCGCACCTCACCGCCGGAGGAGCCGCCGGCCGATCTCTGACGGTCCACCTGCCTGCGACCTTGGTCCCTGGCCGCAGGCGGCGCCAGGCGCGACAACGGTGGTAGCGAGATCCGCGAGGAGGGAACGTCGTGGACGCCGAAGTTGCTGTCAGGACCATCGCGTGGCTCGACGAGCTGCGCGCCGACGCCGTCGACATTGCCGGCGGGAAGGGGGCGAACCTCGGAGAGCTGGCATCCGCCGGTTTCGCCGTGCCGCCGGGCTTCGTCGTCACGGCGGACGCGTACCGCCAGACGATGGACCAGGCGGGCGTCACCGATCGGCTCGCCGTGACACCCGACGTCGACGTGAGCGTCGCCAGCGCCGATCTCCAGCGTCTCGTGCGTGACGCGGGCATGCCGCCGGACCTGCGCAAGGAGATCACCGCGGCGTATGGCGGCCTGTGCGAGCAGCTGGGACGGGTCGACGCCCCGGTCGCGGTGCGCTCCTCCGCCGTCGGTGAGGATGCGGCCGACGCGTCGTATGCCGGGATGAACCGCACGTTGACGAACATCACCGGAGCGGATTCGGTAGTGGCCGCAGTCGTGATCTGCTGGGAGTCGCTGTTCGGCGAGCGTTCGGTCGCGTACCGGGCGGTCAAGGGTCACGGTGCCGCCCCCGCGATCGCCGTCGTCGTGCAGGCGATGGTGGCCGCGGCGCGATCCGGTGTGGCGTTCAGCAGCGACCCGACGGGCAGCCATGGCGACTCGGTGATCGTGGAAGCGGTGTTCGGCCAGGGCGAGGCGATCGTCAGCGGCGCCGTCGAGCCCGACACCTACGTGGTCGGACGCGATTCGCGCACTGTCATCGAGACCCGCGTCGGGACCAAGGAGATCGAGATCCTGCCCGGTGCGACTGGGGACGAGACGATGCCGGTCGAGGAGGGGCGCCGGCGGGCACGGGTGCTCGACGACGCCGAAGTGGTCGCGGTCGCCGAGCTCGCGCTGGCGGTCGAGGACCACTACCGCCTCCCGCAGGACATCGAATGGTGCTTCGACGACGCGGGGTCGCTGCGCATCGTCCAGGCACGCCCGATCACCACCACGACCACTGGCCGGGGAGGCCACCTGGACAACGCTCCGGAGGCGACCGTCCTCGTCAGCGGGCTCGGCGCCAGCCCGGGCGTCGTCAGCGGCACCGTGCGCGTCCTGCGCGGTCCGGAGGAGGGGGCGACGCTCCTCGCCGGTGAGGTGCTCGTCGCGCCGATGACGAACCCCGACTGGCTGCCGACGCTGCGCCGGGCGGCGGCGATCGTCACCGACCAGGGCGGCGTCACGTGCCACGCGGCGATCGTCAGCCGGGAGCTCGGCGTTCCGTGCGTGGTCGGCACGCGCCGCGCCACGTCCGTGCTGTCGACCGGCCAAGACGTCACCGTTGACGGAGCGCGAGGCACCGTTGCCGCCGGCCGCATCGTTGCGCAGCCACGTGCCGCGCTCACCGTCCCGGCGACCGGCGCCGGACCCCTCGGCGCAGCGCCGGTCACTGCGACGCGCCTTTACGTCAACCTGGCGATCCCGGACCGTGCCGAAGCCGTCGCCGCGATGCCGGTCGACGGGGTCGGCCTCCTGCGGGCTGAGACGATGCTCACCGAGGCGCTCGAGCATCGCCACCCGCGCGCCGTGCTGGCGAGCGGCGGGACCGAGGAGTTCCTGTCCCGGCTGACCGCGGCGTTGCTCCGGGTGACGCGGGCGTTCGCCCCGAGGCCGGTCGTGTACCGCACGATCGACTTCCGCTCGAACGAGTTCCGCAGCCTCGACGGCGGCGAGGCGTTCGAGCCGGAGGAACGGAACCCGATGATCGGGTACCGCGGCTGCTACCGCTACGTGCGCGAGCCGGACCTGTTCGAGCTCGAGCTGGAGGGCCTGGCCCGCGTCCGGGAGGAGACGCCGAACCTGCACGTGATGATCCCGTTCGTCCGCACCCGCTGGGAGCTGGAGGCGTGCCTCGAGCTGGTGGATGCCAGCCCACTCGGCCGGCAACGCGGTCTGCACCGGTGGGTGATGGCGGAGGTCCCGTCGGTCGTGTACTGGCTCCCCGCGTACACCGCACTCGGCATCGACGGCGTGTCGATCGGCTCGAACGACCTGACGCAGCTCGTGCTCGGCGTGGACCGGGACTCGGAGGTCTGCGCCGAGCTGTTCGACGAGGAGGACGAGGCTGTGCTCGCCGCGATCGAGACGATCGTCACCGGGGCGCGCGACCTCGGGCTGACCTCGTCGCTGTGCGGTCAAGCCCCGTCGAACCGGCCGGGCTTCGCCGAGCGGCTGGTGCGCTTCGGCATCACGTCCGTCTCGGTCAACCCGGACGCGATCGAGCCGACCCGGCGGGTACTCGCCGAGGCCGAGCAGCGGATCCTGCTCGAACACGCTCTGCACAGTTGAGTGCCCCGTCAGGCACCTTTGCCCCGTTCCCGCCGGCCAGCGACGCCGATCGCGGCGTCCGCCTCCTCGCCAAGTGCGCTGCGGCAATTGCCTCGTCAGCGTCCTTGCGCTCGGCGCCGCTGACTCGGCGGTCGACGGGACACACGGTTCCCTGACGGGGCACTAGCTCTCGGTCGCCGGTGTGGCGTGCGGGCGGACGACGACGACGGGGCAGGTGGCGTGGTGGATGCAGTGCTGGCTCACCGAGCCCAGCAACAGCCCGCGGAAGCCGCCCCGACCGCGTGATCCGACGACGAGCAGGTCCGCGCCGGTGGCCACGCGCAGGAGCGCGGCGGCAGGAGCGGATGCGGAGGTGATCAGCTCGACGGGGAGCTCGGGCTGCTTCAGGCCCACGGCCCCGGCGACCATCTCCTCGAGGAGTGCCCGGCTCGCCTTGTCGAGCTCCTCGGGATCGATCACACCGGCCGGTCCGAACGGGGTCACGACCGGGACGTAGTGGTACGCGTTCACGACGTCGAGCGAGGCGCGGCGCGCGCTCGCTTCGGCGACCGCCCAGTGCAGCGCGCCGTAGGACGGCTCGGACCCGTCCACTCCGACGACGATCCGGCCGTGTGGCTGGGCGTCCGAGGCGAGCGGCACCACGGCGACCGGGCAGGGCGCGTGGATCGCGCACTGCTGGCTGACCGAGCCGAGGACCAAGCCGGCGAAACCTCCGCGGCCGCGGGATCCCACGACCAGGAGTTCGGCCCGCTCCCCGGCAGCGATCAAGGCTTGGGCGGCGTTGTCCTCGACGAGCGTCGAGCGGACCTCCGCGGGGACGTGCTCCGCACCGTCCACGGCGGCACGGGCTCGGTCGAGCGTCGCGCGCGCCTCCTCGTCGAAGGCCTGCCGCTCCGCCGGCGCGAGCGCTGGGAGGCCCGTCTGCGGCACGCTCCAGGCGCTGACGAGCTCGAGCCCCGCGCCGCGCACGATCGCCTCCTGCACTGCCCACTCGATGGCGCGGTCGGATCCTGGCGATCCGTCGACGCCGACCACGATCCACGTTGCTGCGCGTTCTGCCATGCCCCGACATTCGCGGCTGTCCATGACCCTCGCCAGTGCTGAAGGTCCCAGTGCGAAGGTCCCTGGCGCGCAGCGGCAGCGGTGGCGTTGACTGGCAGGGTGCCCGATGCTGGGGATCCGGAGCCGGCGCCGCGCGTCGCGGCGGAGCTGTTCGACCGGGACCGCCCGGGCGCGGAGATCGTCGAGACGCACGTCTCCACGGTCGTGTTCGAGGGTGACGTGGCGCACAAGCGCAAGCGGCCGGTCCACTTCGCGTTCGTCGACCTGAGCACGCCGGAGCGGCGGGCGGAGGTGTGCCAGCGAGAGATCGAGGTCAACCGGCGGTTCTCACCCGACGTGTACCTCGGCGTGGAGGACGTCGTCGACGCGGCCGGCAACGTCGTCGACCATGCGGTGCTGATGCGCCGGATGCCGTCCGAGCGGCGGTTGTCGACGCTGGTCGCGCAGCGGCAGGACGTGCGCAGCTGCCTGCGGGTAGTGGCCCGCCAGATGGCGGCGGCCCACGCCGGCGCGGCGGTGAGCGACGAGATCTCCACCGTGGCCACGCGTGACGCGCTGGAGGAGCTGTGGGGCGGCAATCTCCGGGAGCTGGCGCCGTTCGTCCCGCGGCCGC
>DASZOG010000064.1:0-5941 GCA_035550895.1 Acidimicrobiales bacterium | reverse complement strand
GGTCACGTACCTGATGGGCGCAAACACGTACCGGTTGATGTCAGGGTTCGCCGCCGGAGAGATCCCAGCGGGAACGGACGAGTTCACCACCGACGAGGAGGCCTCCGTCGACGGACTCACGCGCGCGTCGAAGGTGGTCTTCTCCGCCTCGCTCGAGGAGCCCCTCACGTGGGCCAACAGCACCCTCGTGCGTGGTGATGCCGTGGAAGCGGTGCGAGCGATGAAGCAGGAAGGCTCCGGACTCATCAGCACGCTCGGCAGCATCACCCTGTGCCGGTCGCTGCTGCGCGCCGGGCTCGTCGATCGCTTCCGGGTCGTGATGTTCCCGGTGATCACCGGCGCCACGGGGGCAGAACGCATCTACGACGGCTATCCCGACGTCGCCCTCGACATGCTCGACCACCGCACCTTCGACGGCAGCATCCAGCTGGTCGAGTACCGGCCCCGCGTCCTCGAACACCCGCCGCTCGCCTCGACCGCCTGACATCCTGTGCGCTCGTAGGCTCGTGCGGTGAGCCGGATCTTCAGCATTCCCGTCGCCTCCGTCTACCCCCACTACGTCACGAAAGTGGAGAAGAAGGGACGCACGCAGGCCGAGCTCGACCAGGTCATCTCCTGGCTGACCGGGTTCGACGACGCCGAGCTGCGCGAGCACCTCGCCGCGGAGACCACGTTCGAGGACTTCTTCGCGGCTGCTCAGCTGAACCCGAACGCCGAGCGCATCACGGGTGTGGTCTGCGGTGTGCGGGTCGAGGAGATCGACGACCCGCTGATGCAGAAGATCCGCTACCTCGACAAGCTCGTCGACGAGCTGGCCAAGGGCAAGTCCATGGAGAAGGTGCTGCGGACCTGACCGCACCCGAGGCAACCGCCGCGGAACTCCATCGAGCTCCGTCAGTCCTCGTCGTAGTGTCTCGCCGGTGAACCGGCTCGACCGGCTCTACGCGCTCGTCGAGGAGTTGCGGGCGGCCGGGTCGGCGGGACGCAGCGCGCGCCGTCTGGCGGAGCGGTTCGAGGTGAGCGTCCGCACGATCGAGCGCGACGTCCTCGCACTGCAGGAGGCGGGCGTGCCGATCTCGTCACAGCTCGGCCGGCGTGGCGGCTACGTGCTCGACCGGGCGATGACGTTGCCGCCGCTCAACTTCACGCCGGCCGAGGCGGTGGCGATGGCGGTCGGGCTGCGAAAGCTCGACGACACGCCGTGGGCTCGTGACGCCCGCTCCGCGCTGCTCAAGGTCGTCGCGGCGATGCCCGACGGCGCCGCTGCCCGTGCACGCACGCTCGCCGACGGCGTGCGGCTACTCGTGCAGCCGCTCAGCGCGCCGGACCAGGCGATCGCCGACGCCGTGATGCGCGCCGTCGAGGACGTCACGCCGATCCGCATCGATTACCTCGATGTGGGCGGCCGACCGACGGTGCGCGAGGTCGAGCCACACCATGTCATGCTCGGCCCGAACGGGTCCTACGTCACCGGCTGGTGCCGGCTGCGAAAGGACGAGCGCGTCTTCCGTATCGACCGCATCCGTTCGGTCGAACGCCTGCCTGGAGCCTTCCAGCAGCCCGTCCGCGAGTTCGGCGTCGAGGACTACGAGACGCGCACGCCGGCCTTCGAGTGAGCGGCACAACTGCGAGAACACCGACACAGGGTTGTCGCCGGGCGCGTGCAAGCTGGGCGGCATGAGCAACACCTTCACCCCCAACACGCTCGCCTGGTTCGAGGTCGCCACCGACGACCCCGATACCGCCACCTCCTTCTACACGGACCTCTTCGGCTGGACGTTCAGTCCGTTCGCCGACCCGGAGACCACCGGCATGGACTACCGGGTCGCGGCGCTGCCGGGCGGCGACATGCCGTTCGGTGGGGTCGTGGCGACAGGCGGCGCGATGCCCGGCCACGCCGTGTTCTACATCGCCGTCACCGACGTCGCCGCCACCTGCGCAGCGGCCGAGCAGCTCGGTGGCAAGGTCGTGAGCAAGGAGCTGGCGCCGCCCGCCGGACCACCGTTCGCCTACCTGCGCGATCCGGTCGGCAGTCTGTTCGGTGTCTTCACCCCGCCGGCGTGACACTGTGGGCGTGAGCGACGCCCGCACGCTGTACGACGAGCTGACCGACGACCTGCTGTACGACCCGGCCGTCGGACGCTCGACGATGATGGGCTATCCCTGCGTGCGCCGGTCCGGCCGCTTCTTCGCCTCGTTCGATCCACGGGCCGGGGCCCTCATCGTCAAGCTGCCGCGCGAGCGCGTCGCCGAGCTGATCGCCGAGGGCACCGGCGAGCCGTTCGCCCCCAACGGCCGGGTGTTCCGCGAGTGGGTGACGATCCCCGAACCCGACCCCGGCGTGTGGGAACGCCTCCTCGCTGAGGCCCGAGACTTCGCCGCCCCGCCGCTCGCGTCCTGACTCGGGTTCCGATCACGTCTGATCGAATCGAAACCGCTCGTGAGCCATCGGCGTATGCCTGAGACAGCCCGCCGGACTTCCTCGACGCAGCGCTGCCACTCGTACCGGTGTTCCGTCGCGGCCGGCCGATGTGGTCCGCCGACCTGCCACTCCAGGCTCTGGCGACCGCGACGTTCCCGAAGCTCGTCGTGGCCGGCGGCCACAGCCCCGGGTTCGACGCAGTCTGCGACGATTTGGCCGAGCGGATCGGCGGCTCCGGAGCGGTGTTCCCCGGCGCCGGGCACGAGATCCAGTTCACGGGTCCACCCGTGAACGACACGCTGACGGCGCTCTGGCGCAGCGTCCACGACGAGACCGCGGCTCGGGCGGCTGCGGTGCGGGGTACGTGACCTCCGGCGACAACGGAGGTGCACCATGGCTGAGCTGTCGGCGAAGAAGCGGGAGAAGCTCCCGGCGAAGGATTTCGGCCTGCCGGAGAAGGCCCGCACCGCGGAAGACAAGAAGGATTCGGGGAACTACCCGATGCCGGACAAGGCTCACGCACGCAACGCCAAGGCGCGCGCGGCGCAGCAGCAGAAGGCCGGCAACCTGACCAAGAAGGAGAAGGAGCGGATCGACCGCAAGGCCGACAAGAAGCTCGACAGCTGAACCCCGCGTTGGGCGTGCGCGACGCGGTCGCCGCCCGTCGCGTGCCGGCGGGGATCAGGTCGTGATGCCGGTTGGCGGGCCAGCGCGCAGGTCGAGGCTCATGAAGATCGTGATCGGGCCGAGCGCCGTGTCGGCGACTTCGGACCCGTCGAACGGCGGCGTTTCGAGGAAGCCGACCGTGCGGTACAGCGCCTGGGCGGTGGTCATCAGCCGGAGCGTTTCGAGCCGGACGATGGTGTACGCCTCGGCCGTGGCGTCCTCGATCAAGCGGAGGAGGAGGGCGCGCCCGACCCCGAGTCCGCGCGCCGCCGGACGGACGTACATCCGCTTGATCTCAGCGGTCGTGTCGTCAATCGGCTTCAGCGCGCCGACGCCGACCGGCTCGTCGTCGAGGCGGGCGACGAGGAGCCGCCCGCGCGACCCGAGCAACCGCGGGAGCTCGCCGCGGAACGCGTCGTGGTGGCGGGCGAGGTCCGCTTCGGTGAACGTGATCCCGGCGTCCTGCTCGAGGTGGGCCGCGACCCATTCGCCGTACTCGTGGAACAGCGGTTCGACGACCGTGGAGACGTCGGCTTCTGCAGCGGCGACGACACTCAGGCGTCGCGCAACGGAGTCGGTGCCGAGCATGTCCGAGCGCATGGTCGTTCTCCTTGGTCGGTCGAGGCCCGCGGGGCTACTCGGGGGTGTCGGCTCGCTGCCACGTCTGGATACGGGAGATCAAGCAGTGCGGATCGGCGGGATGTGCGGGAATCCCTCGATGTCGGCGATCCTGCCGAGCACGCTCAGGACATCGACGCGGTCGAGCGTGGGGTCGAGCTCGTAGTAGACGGCCAGCACGTTCGGGGCGATGCGGCCGTGCTCGCTCCACCTCCCGAAGTCACCGAGCGCGATGTCGGCGATCGCCTCGTCCGCCGTCATCCCGGCGGCGAAGCGCGCCCGGGCCTGCTCGTCGACGAAGGTCAGGTAGTCGCGGACCTGGCGGATGCCGTTCGTGTCGGTGATCGGTCCGTGCCCAGGCACGACGTGGTCGACATCGAGTCCGAGCATGAAGTCGCAGGCAGCGACCCAGTTCGACAGCGGCCCGGCCCAGACGATGGGCGTCCCGCCGATGAACAGCAGGTCGCCGGTGAAGACGGTGCGGGCCGCCGGCACGTAGGCGATCGTGTCCCCGGCCGTGTGGGCCGGGCCGAGCTCGATCAGCTGCACCTCGATGCCGTCCAGGTCGAGGGCGAGGCGGCCGTCGAACGTACGGGTCGGGAACGTTGCCTCGAAGTCGGACCACTCGAACGGGGCGAAGGCCTGGCGGGCGAAGTCGCCGGCCCGTCCCGGGAGGGTCCGCAGCGCGGCGATCAGGTCCGCCGTCGCGACGGGCATCTCCGCGGCAGCGGCAGACGAGGCGATGATCTCTGCGTCCCTGAGCAGCTGGTTGCCGAACCAGTGATCGCCGTTGGAGTGCGTGTTGACGACGGTCGTGATCGGCCGGGTCGCCGTTACGCCCTTCATGCCGTCGAGCATCGTGCGCGTGAGCGGCACGTCGAACAGCGTGTCGACCAGGATCGAGGCGCCCTTGCCGGCGATCAGCCCGGCATTGCTCCACCCCCAGCCGCCGTCCGGTTGGAGCCAGGCGAAGCACCCGTCGCCGATCTCGTGCAAGCCCTTGGTGTACTCACGCAACATCTTCCGCGCTCCTCTGGTTACGGCTCGGAATGGATACGGCGCTGCCGTTCCGGTCGTTCGATCTCGGCGGCATCTCCCCGGCCCGCGTCGCGATCACGGCCGCACCGAGGACGAACGCCGCGCTCGCGGTCAGGGCGTAGCGGTAGCCCGACGTCAGCGCGGCCAGCTGGTCCGGTGGCGACGCCGAGCCGAGGAGGTCGCTGGTGCGCGACGTCGCGATGGCCGTGAAGATCGCCAGCCCGAGCGCCGCGCCCAACTGCTGCGAGGCACTGATCAGGCTGGCGGCGAGCCCTGCCTTGTCCGGAGGTACACCGGCGTTGGCCGCAGTGATGACACCGACGAAGACGGCGCCGAGCCCGACGGACATGACGAGCAGACCGGGCAACAGGTCGCTGACGTACGACCCGTCGACCGGGATCCGCGAGACATGGAAGATCCCGGCGGCGCCCAGCAGCGCTCCGGCCACGATCACCGGCCTCGTGCCGGTGCGGGCGAACAGCTGTGACGACAAGGCGGCCGCCGCCGCCACGGCGACGGTTGCCGGGAGATAGGCGACGCCCGCCTCGATCGGCGAGTACCCGAGCACGTTCTGCATGTACAGCGTGACGAAGAAGAACGTCGAGTAGAACCCGGCGAGCGCGATGAGCTGGGTCGCGTCGGCGGCGGCGACACCCTTGATCCGGAAGATCGAGAAGGGGAACAGCGGATTCGGCGACCGCAGCTCGTTGATCGCGAAGGCGGCGAGCACGACTGCGGCTCCCGCCAGCCCGGCGATGGTGCGCGTGGCACCCCACCCGACGTTGGGAGCCTCGACGATGGCGTACACCAGCAGGAGCATCCCTCCGGTCCCGAGCACCGCGCCGAGCGAGTCGAAGGTGGACAGCTGCGCTGTGCGGCGCTCGCCACTGAAGAGACGGAACGACCCGACGATCACGACGACGCAGACCGGCACGTTGACCAGGAGCACCCAACGCCAGCCCGGGCCGTCCGCCAGGAGACCACCGAAGAGGACACCGGCCGCCGAGGACAGCCCGGCCATCGCACCCCAGGCCCCGAGCGCCTTGTTCCGGTCCCGTCCCTCGCGGAACGTCGTGGTGAGGATCGAGAGCGCTGCGGGGGTCATCATCGCCGCCCCGACGCCCTGGACGAGACGCGCGGCGACCAGTGTGCCGGCACTGGTGGCCAGCCC
Source organism: Acidimicrobiales bacterium (assembly GCA_035550895.1). Classification (GTDB taxonomy): domain Bacteria; phylum Actinomycetota; class Acidimicrobiia; order Acidimicrobiales; family Ilumatobacteraceae; genus DASZOG01. The sequence continues at coordinate 26 of DASZOG010000064.1, read as the reverse complement.
GCCGACGAGAGAGGAGATGCCGAACA
>DASZOG010000063.1:0-18705 GCA_035550895.1 Acidimicrobiales bacterium | reverse complement strand
CCTTGCCGGCGACGTCCGGCGCTCGGCGATCCGAGCACGCCAATTGCTCAGCGCACTCCTAGCCCGGCGGGAGGCGCGACTCGGCGGGCGTTGCGTGCGGATCAGGCCGTCGTTGTGCTGCTCGCTGCCGCGCCAGGGGTGGTCGTGGTGGTCGAACGTGGTACTGCTGTCGTCGATGTCGGCGCCGACGTCGTCGTCGCCGGCGGAGGCTCGTAGCCCTCGACCAGCTCGGCGTAGTCCTCGAACGACAGTGCCATGCCCGGGCGGACGAGCGAACCGTCACCCCGGGGCACGCTGAGCGTTTCGCCCCCGGAGGTGAACCGGACCTGCCCGACACCGGGTTGGGAGGTGAGCGTCAGCACGAGCTGGGCGAACGCGAGCACCTGGTCGCGGGGGAGGATCTCGTCGAACAGGCCCGGGCTCAACGCCACCTCGGCCACCCCGCGGTCGAGGTTGATCCGCACCACGGCGCCCGGCGGAAGGGTGGAGCGCAAGCCGTCCGACTGCTCGATCTGGTTCGGCTCGTTCAGCAGCGCTCCGAGCACGCTCGTCAGATCCGGCGGAGCGCGCAGCTCGCGTTGCACCGGCACGAGCCGGTCGTCCTCGTCGACGAAGTAGATGGTCACCATCTGCGTCGCCGGATCCGGCAGCGTGCCGACCGCCTGGGTCACCGGAGTCGTCGTCGAGGACGTGGTCGTCGCCGTGTCCGCCGGGTCGAACTGCAGCTCGTCGGCGGCGACCAGCCGCGGGCTGTCCTCCGGCGGCGTCCCGCAGGCGGCGAGGACGCCGAGCGTCGACATGGTCGCGACGACTGCGGTGACCGCCGCGCGGCGCCACCGCGGCGTCACGGCTTCACCGCGGGGATCGAGACGACGAAGCGTGAGCCGCTCGGCTGGCGCTCCTCGACCCAGGCGTTGCCGCCGAGCGCGTGCGCGTGCTCGGCGACGAGCGCCAGGCCGAGACCCGTGCCGACCCGCCGGCGGGCAGCCGTGCCGCGGAAGAACCGCTCGAACACGCGGTCGCGTTCGGCAGGCGGGATCCCGGGTCCGGCGTCCTCCACGGCGAGCAGGATGCTCGATCCGGGCCCGTCCTCCAGCGCGAGGCGAACCGCGCCGCCGGCGTGGTACTGGGCGTTGTCCAGCAGGTTCGCGACGATCCGCTCCAGCCGGCGCTTGTCGGTCATCACGGGTTGCGCGGCCCGCCGGCCGACGTTGATCGGCAGGCTCGGCAGGCCGGAGCGGGCGGCGATGCGCTGCACGGTCTCGGGCAGCATCGTCGCCTCGTTGTTCACGTCGTCGACACCCGCCTCGATGCGCGACAGCTCGAGCAGGTCGAGCACCATCTGGTCGAACCGCCGCACCTGGTTGACGACGACGTCGAGGGCCTGCTGGCTGCGCGGCGGCAGTTCCGCCCGCCGTGCCGCGAGTACTTCGACCGCCGCGGACAGGGCGGTGATCGGCGAACGCAGCTCGTGGCTCACGTCGGAGGCGAACCGGGCCTCGCGCTCGATCCGGCTCTGCACGGCATCGGCCATGTCGTTGAACGAGCTGACCAGGCGCTGCAGGTCGGGATCTGGGTCGGGATCGAGGCGCGTGTCCAGCCCTCCGACGGCCAGCTCACTGGCTGCGTCGGCGACCCGGCTGACCGGGCGGAGCAGGCGGCGGCTCACCGACCGGCCGACGGCCGCGGCGGCCAGCGTGGCCAGCCCGACGCCGATCGCCAGCGAGGTGAACACGATCCGCAGGCTGCGGTTCAGTCCGTCGAGGGCGAAGACCTCGAAGTACTCCGCCTGGTTCGGGATCGTGATGCCGACGGCCAGGTACGGGTCGTCGGCGAACTCGAAGCGTTGCCGGCCGGAGGCGCCGCCGAGCACCGCGTCGCGCAGTTCCGGCGGCAGGTCGGCGTCGGTGAAGCGGACGTCCTGGGAGAACCAGGCCGGCTCCCCGCCGGTGTCCTCGACGTGGAGCAGGCCGAAGCCGCCGCTCTCGGTGCGCACGATCTCCAGCGCTCCTGCGGCCGAGCGCTCGGTGCGCAGGACCTCGGAGACGAGGCGGGCGTTGACGTACGTCTGCTGGAGGGCGAACTCCTCGCGCTGGTCGAGCAGCTCGTTGCGAGCCAGGAAGTAGGTGAACGTCGCCAGGCCGAGGGAGAGGAAGAAGCCGGCGAGCGAGAAGACCACCGTCACGCGGGCGCGCATCCCGAGCCGCTTGCGCGCCTTCGCGCCGCCGACCGCGGATGACCGCCTCACGGCGACAGGTTGGCGCATCGCCGGGGCCTGCACCACCACCTCGATGACCACCTCACCGTTGCAGGCCCCGGGATGCCTGAGCACCGACCGGTGGGCCGCCAGGGGGAGGAAGGCGACCCATCGACCTCGTGCGACCGCCAGCATGGCGCGCCACTGTGACGCCGCGGCACTTGGATTGCGCGCTTTCGGTAACAAAGGACCGGGCCGGTACGCTCGCCCGCGTCCCGTCCACCACCGCGAGGACGATCTGGGTGCACCGCCTGCTGTTCATCGAAGACGACGACGAGATCCGTCTCGCCCTCCGCCTCGCGCTCGAGGACGAGGGATACCAGGTCGAGGAGGCTCGGGACGGGCGGTCGGGGCTCGCCGCGCTGGAGCGGTCCGAGCCCGACCTGGTTCTCCTCGACCTGCGCCTCCCGGACCTCGTCGGCTTCGATGTCTGCCGCACGATCCGGTCCCGCTCGACGGTGCCGATCCTCATCGTCACCGCCCAGACGGACACGATCGACCTCGTCGCCGGGCTCGAGGCCGGCGCCGACGACTACGTCACGAAGCCCGTGGTCGTGAAGGAGCTCGCGGCGCGCATCCGGGCCCTCCTCCGCCGGGTACAGCTGCGCTCCACGTCGTCCTCGCACCGGCCGGTGACGATCGGCGACCTCGAGATCCGCCGGGAGCAGGGAGTCGTCAACAAGCGCGGCAGCCGCGTCAACCTGACGAAGACGGAGTTCCTGCTCCTCTGCGAGTTCGCCGAGCACCCGGACATGGTGCTGTCCCGCGACCAACTGCTGGAGCGCGTGTGGGGATACGACTACCTGGGCGACAGTCGCCTCGTCGACGCCCACGTGCGCCGGCTGCGGGTGAAGATCGAGGACCAGCCCGACGAACCGAAGCTGATCGTCACCGTGCGCGGCATCGGCTACCGCATGGAGAGCGACAACTAACGCCTGAGGCGACAACTGAGTCAGGCGTCGCGGGCGATCGCGCGGAGGAATGACTCGGCCTCCTCGCGATGGCGGGTGCGGCGCAGCGGCGGCAGGGCGCGGACGATGTCCCACCGGTAGCCGGCGGACGCCAGCCGCGGATCGAGCACGGCGACCACGCCCAGGTCCGCCGTGGAGCGGATCAGCCGGCCGGCCGCCTGCGCGAGCAATGTGGCGGCCCGCGGGAGGTCGATGACGCGGAACGCCTCGGCGCCGAGCCGCTCCCGGCGGGCACGTAGCAGCGGGTCGTCCGGCCGGGGGAACGGGAGGCGGTCGATCGTGACGAGGCTCAGCGTGCGGCCGGGGACGTCGATGCCCTGGAACAGGCCGGCGGTGGCGAAGAGGCACGTCTGCTCGTCGCGGCGGAACGCGTCGACCAGCGCCGGCTTGGGGAGCTCGTCCTGCGTGAGGATGCGGTACGGGAGCAGCGGTCGCAGCGCCTCGGCCGCGTCGCGCATCGCCTTCCACGACGTGAACAGGGCCAGCGTCCGCCCTTGCGCCGCCTCGATCAGGGCGCGCAGCTCGTCACGGACGCCGGGCTGGTGGGACGGGCTGCGCGGATCGGGCAGGTGAGCGGCACAGTAGAGGAGGCCCTGCTCCTCGTAGTCGAACGAGCTGCCGACGTCGATCACGTCGGTGCGCTCGGCCGGCAGGCCGACCCGCTCGGCCAACGCCAGCGGGATCGTCGCACTGGTCAGGATCGCCGTGCGCCGCTCCCAGACGTGCTCGCGCAGCGTCGGACCGACGTCGAGCGGGGCGACGGCGAGCCGCAGCGGCTCCCCCCACGTGACCCACGCCACGGAGCCGTCGGGGACCGTGAGCGCAGTGTCGAGCTCCTCGGCCAGGGCGCCGACCGCCTTCTGGGCGCGGACGACGCGCTGGCGCGCCTCGTCCACGCCGGTGTCGATCGCCAGCAACGCGGTGCTGGCGGCGTCGAGCGCGAGGCGGGCGCCGACCAGCGCGTCGTTCAGCGGGCCCGGCAGAGGCTCGGAGAGCAGCGCGCCGCGGAGTGGGACGAGCGCCTCGGTCAGGCGGACGCCCGCATCGAGCACGTGCGTCACGACGTCCGCCTCGGCGAGCACACCGCGCAGCTGGCGGGCGACGTTGGCCAGCCGGCCGGCGCCGAGCGCCAGGCCGTTGGTGTCGGAGACCACGTCCTCGAGCTGGTGGGCCTCGTCGATCACGACCACCTCGTGCTCCGGCAGCAGCGTGTCGCCGCTGGCGACGTGCAGCCCGTAGAGGTGCGTGTTGACGACGACGACGTCCGCCGCTTGTGCCCGCCGGCGCGCCGCCTCGGCGAAGCAGGGCTCGCCCATCGGGCAGTTGGCGGCGCCGGGGCACTCCTCGCTGGTCGCGCTGACCACGGCCCACGCCCGGTCGGTCGGCGCCCAGTCGAGCTCGGCGACGTCGCCGGTCGGTGTGCTCCCCGCCCACGCCGCGAGGCGGAGGACCTCGGCGCGGGTGGTCGGGGCGATGTCCTCCAACGCCAGTTGCTCGGCGGTGCTCGTCGACGCCTCGCGCACCTTCTGCAGGCAGAGGTAGTTGCTCCGCCCCTTGAGGACCGCCCAGCTGAACGGGACGCCGAGGTGCAGCTCGAGGAACGGCAGGTCCTTCGCCGCGAGTTGGTCCTGCAGTGCCTTCGTCGCCGTCGCCACGACGACGGAGGAGCCGGAGAGAAGGACCGGGACGAGGTACCCGAGCGACTTGCCGGTGCCCGTGCCGGCCTGGACGACGAGATGGCGCCCGGTGGCGATGGCGTCCGCGACCGCGTCGGCCATCCGGCGTTGCCCCGAGCGCTGCTCCGCGCCGACGAGCTGCGCCGTGACGGCGGCGAGTGCTCCCGCGGCGTCGGGCGCCTCGGTCGTCGGATCCATCGCCCGCACCGTACCGACGGGGTGCGACGGTGGCCTGGATCCGAGCGCCGGTGCCCCGGCTCCGCACACGGCCGAGCGTTATCGTCGATCCGTGAGCGAGCGGAGCGAGCTCCATGTCACGGCGTCTTGTCCGCCGCGTAGCGGCGAACGGCTCACGGGTGCGCCCCGGGTTCAGCGCGCTTGGACTGGGGGCCGGAGTCCGGTGAGGCACCCGTGAGTCTGCTCGACGGTCTCGACCCGAACCGGATCCCGACTCACGTCGCGGCGGTCATGGACGGCAACGGTCGCTGGGCCACGAAGCGGGGACTGAAGCGCACCGAGGGCCACGCCGCCGGCGAGGAGGCGCTGTTCGACACCGTGGAGGGCGCGCTCGAGCTCGGGCTGCGGTGGCTGACGGTGTACGCGTTCTCCACCGAGAACTGGCGGCGGCCGGTGGACGAGGTCCGCTACCTGATGAACTTCAACCGGGAGATCCTCCGCCGGCGGCGCGACGACCTGCACGCCGACGGCGTCCGCGTCCGGTTCATGGGCCGGCGCGACTGGCGCGTGCCGCGCCGCCTCGTCGCCGAGCAGGACGAGACGATGGCGCTGACTGCGCGCAACCGGCGGCTGACACTGACGTTCGCGTTCAACTACGGCGGCCGGGCCGAGATCGTCGACGCGGTGCGGGCGATCGCCGCCGCCGGCGTCGCGCCGGGCAAGATCGACGAGAAGCTCATCTCCCGCCACCTCTACTGGCCGGACATGCCCGAGCCCGACCTCGTGATCCGCACGAGCGGCGAGTACCGCATCTCCAACTTCCTGCTGTGGGAGCTGGCCTACAGCGAGCTCGTCTTCACCGACGTGCTGTGGCCGGACTTCCGCCGCCACCACCTGGCCGAGGCGATCGCCGAGTTCCAGCGCCGTGACCGCCGGTTCGGAGGGGTGGAGACGTGACCCAGCGGGGTGGCGTGTACCGGGATCGCGGCGTGGTGCTGCGCACGCACCGCCTCGGCGAGGCGGACCGCATCGTCGTCATCCTCACCGCCGAGCACGGCAAGATCCGCGCCGTCGCCAAGGGCGTCCGCAAGACGAAGAGCCGCTTCGGTTCCCGCCTGGAACCCCTGAGTCACGTCAACCTGCTGCTGTACCACGGGCGGGAGCTCGACGTCGTGAACCAGGCCGACACGGTGGAGTCGCCGCGTGACCTGCGCGACGACCTCGACCGCCTGACACAGGGCATCGCCCTGCTCGAAGCGATCGACCAGCTCACGCCGGACCGGGAACCCGTGCCGCACCTGTACCGGATGCTCGTGGGCGCGCTGCGCACGCTCGGCACGTCGGCGTCGGAGCTGGTCGTGCCGGCGTTCTACTGGAAGCTGCTCGCCGCCGAGGGCGTGCGGCCCGAGCTCGACCGCTGCGTGCGCTGCGCGGCGGACGGGCCGCTGGTCGCCTTCGACCTCGACGAGGGTGGCGTGCTGTGCCGCGGGTGCCGGCAGGGGACCGGGCTCAGCCCCGCCGGCCTGGCGCTGCTGCGACAGGTGCTCGGCGGCCAGCTCCAGGCGGCCCTCAGCATCCCGCCGTCCCCGGCGACGACGGAGGTCGCGCTGCTGGCCACCCGGGCCATGGAGCACCACCTCGAGCGCCGGCTACGCGCCGTCGCCCTGCTCGAACGCCACTGACGAGCGAGCCGGCCGGCACGTAGCCTGGACCGTCCTATGCCGGCCACCGACTTCGACCAGATCGTCAACCTCGCCAAGCGGCGGGGCTTCGTCTACCCGTCGGCCGAGATCTACGGCGGCTTCCGCTCCTCGTACGACTACGGGCCACTCGGGTCGCTGATGGTCCGCAACGTGAAGGAGGCGTGGATCCGGTCGATGGTGCAGCGACGGGACGACGTCGTGCTGATCGACGCCGCGCTCCTCTCGCCGCCGGCGGTGTGGGAGGCGTCCGGCCACCTGGCCAACTTCACCGACCCGCTCGTCGACTGCCGCAAGTGCAAGCAGCGGTTCCGCCTCGACCATCTCGACGATCCCGGGACATGCCCGAACTGCGGGGCGACGGACAGCTTCACCGAGGCGCGGGCGTTCAACCTGATGTTCAAGACGCACGCCGGCCCGGTTGAGGAGGATGCCACTGTCGCCTACCTGCGCCCGGAGACGGCGCAGGGCATGTTCACGAACTTCGCCAACGTGGTGCAGACCAGCCGGCGCAAGCCGCCGTTCGGCATCGCCCAGGTCGGCAAAGCGTTCCGCAACGAGATCACGCCGCAGAACTGGATCTTCCGCACGCGCGAGTTCGAGCTGATGGAGCTGGAGTACTTCGTGCCGCCGGCGGAGTCGGCGCAGTGGTACGAGTACTGGTGCGCGGAGCGGATGCGGTGGTACGTCGAGCTCGGCATCCCGGAGGAGATGCTCCGCCTCCGGCCCCACGAGGCGGACGAGCTGTCGCACTACTCGGTCGGCACGGCGGACATCGAATTCCTCTACCCGTGGGGGTGGGGCGAGCTGGAGGGCATCGCCCAGCGCACCGACTACGACCTCACGCGCCACGCCGAGCACTCCGGTGAGCGCCTCGACTACTTCGACCAGGCGACCGGCGAGCGCTACGTGCCGCACGTCGTCGAACCGGCTGCGGGCGCGACGCGGGCGATGGCGGCGTTCTTGCTCGCCGCGTACGACGAGGACGAGGTGGCCGGCGAGGCGCGCACGCTCCTACGGCTGCACCCGCGACTGGCGCCGTACCAGGTGGCGGTGCTGCCGCTGTCGAGGAAGGACACGCTCACTCCTCTCGCGAAGCAGGTCTTCCGCCAGGTCAGCGAGCGATACTTCACCGAGTACGACGACACGCAGTCGATCGGCCGCCGCTATCGCCGCCAGGACGAGATCGGCACGCCGCTCGCCGTCACTGTCGACTTCGACAGCCTGGAGGACGACGCGGTGACGATCCGTGACCGGGACACGACCGAGCAGGCGCGGGTGAAGATCACCGAGCTGTTGCCGGCCCTGGAGGAACGCCTCGGCTTCTGACAGCTCGCTGCGGGCCCGCTGCCGTCCATCGCTGCGAACTGCGGGCCCCCGCTGCGGTCCCCCCGCTGCGAACTGCGGGAGATCCGGGTCGATATTCGACCGAGAGCTCCCGAGGTACGTGGAATCCGGGGCGATCGTGGCGTGCGGCGTGGCACGCTCTCGGGCGTGCCTTCCGCTGCGACGCTGCTCGTGTTCGTCGGAGTCGTCGCGGCCTTCGCCGCGGTGCCGGGCCCGGCCGTGCTGTACATCGTGACGCGCAGCCTCGACCAGGGCCGTCCGGCCGGATTGGCGTCCGCGCTCGGTGTTGCGACCGGTGGCGTCGTGCACGTCGTGGCTGCGGCGCTCGGGTTGAGCGTGATCCTCGCCCGCTCTGCGACGGCGTTCTCCGTCGTGAAGGTCGCCGGCGGGTGCTACCTGATCTGGCTCGGCCTGCGCCGGCTGTTGGCGCGACGCGAGGGCGACGACGTTCTGGTCGGGGTGGCCCGGGACCCGGTCGGGTTGCGCCGCGTCTACACACAGGGCGTCGTCGTCAACGTCCTCAACCCGAAGACGGCCCTGTTCTTCCTCGCGTTCCTCCCGCAGTTCGTGGAATCCGGCAACGGTCCGGCCGCGCTGCAGGTGTTCGTCCTCGGCGTCGTGTTCATCGCCGTCGCCCTGGCCAGCGACAGCACCTACGCCGTGGTGGCCAGCGCCGTCGCCGACCGCATACGACGTGGCCGGCGGACCACCCGGCGCGTGGAGCGGGCCTCCGGTGCGGTGTACGTCGGCCTCGGCGTCCTCGCGCTGACCAGCTCCCACCGCCCGACCACGTCCTGACCGGGCCGGTCAGAGGACGCCGCCGCCGACGAGCTCTCGGAAATCGGGACGGGTGCGCAAGCTGTCGAGATCGGGATCGCCCTGCAGCACGCTGACGGCCACCGCGGCGCGGCCCGCGCGCTGCAGCCACGACATCGCCGCGTCGGCATCCCCCAGCAGGGCGAGGGACCGTGCGGCCTGGATCGCCGCGGCCGGCTGGCGCGACGCGTCGTACAGCGAGGCGGCGTAGGACGCGGCGCGGCGCAAGTCGCCGAGCCGGTGCAGCACGCCGGCGAGGACAAGTCCCCCGTGGACGTCGGCGACCGGCAGCCCGTCCGGAGGGAGCAGCGCGACCAGATCGCGCAGCGCGTCGTCCGGTGCGGCGGCCGGAGCGAGCCACGTCCGGTCGGCGCCGCGCAGAGACCCCAGCAGCGCCTCTCGCGCCTGGTCACTGCGGCCGGCCCGACGAAGGGTGTAGGCCCGGTACCACGGCGACACGTGGTACGGCGGCGGGAAGAGGCCCGGCTGGCCGCGGTCCCACGCCTGCGCCTCGGCCGCGGCGACGGCGGTGAGCACCTGTGTCCGGTCCGGCGGTCGCCGCCGGCCACGGGACGCCAGCGTCGTGCCCACGCTCCAGACACCGAACAGCGCGATCGTCGGCCACCACCACCGCACGGCGTCGTTGAACACGGCGAGCGCGAGCAGCCCGACACACGCGGCGACCGTCCACCACTGCACGACCTGGCGGGCGCGCCGCCCGAGCATCGGGCCGAGCCCGAGCTCGAGCAGATGCCCCCCGTCGAGCGGGTACAGCGGCAGCAGGTTCAGCGCGCCGAGCACGGGTCCCGCCCACCACACGGCGATCGTCCAGATCGAGTCCGTCGGCGTGTGCAGGCGGAACGGGCTGACGCCGAGGGCGAGCAGGGCGAGGCCACCGAGCACGATCTGCGTCACCGGTCCAGCGAGGCTGATCAGCGCCCGCTGCGCGGAATCGAGCTCACGCGTCGGCCGGTAGGACGCGTACCCGACGAGGAACGTCAGCGTGATGGACGTGTCCGCGCCGGTGCGGCGGGCGACGACCGCGTGGCCCAGCTCATGCACGAGGACGAAGATCGCCAGGCACACGGCGAGCGCCAGGGCGGCGTCGAGGTCGTTGAACAGGAACGGGATCGCCAGGCCGAGCAGGAACTCGGGCGCGATGTGGACGGGGATGCCGAGGACCCGAAACCGCGCTCCGGCCACTCCGGCAGCGTAGGTGGCGGGCGAACGGCGCCGAGGGTCCGGACGGTACCCTTGATCCCCGTGCCGTACGTCTTCGCATTCGACCACAAGCACCGGCGCGCCCCGATGGAGATGAAGGACCTGCTCGGCGGAAAGGGCGCCAACCTCGCCGAGATGACGAGCGTGCTGCAGCTGCCCGTACCTCCCGGGTTCACGATCACCACCGATGCGTGCCGCGCCTACATGAAGGGTGGCTGGCCGTCCGGGCTCGACGACGAGATCGCCCGCCACGTCATGCGGCTGGAGGCGGCCATGGGCCGGCGCCTCGGCGATCCGCACGACCCGCTACTCGTCTCGGTGCGCTCCGGGGCCAAGTTCTCGATGCCCGGGATGATGGACACCGTCCTCAATCTGGGTCTCAACGACCGCAGCGTGAAGGGGCTCGCCGCGGCGACGAACGACGAGCGGTTCGCGTACGACAGCTACCGGCGGTTCATCTCGATGTACGGCCGGATCGTGCTCGGGATCGAGGCCGAGCTGTTCGACCACGAGCTCGACGCGACGAAGGATGCCGTCCGGGCGAAGACCGACGCGGACATCCCCGCCGATGGGCTGCGCCGGTTGTGTGAGACGTACAAGGGCGTCGTCAAGGTCCAGACGCGCAAGCCGTTCCCGCAGGACCCGCAGGCGCAGCTGCGCGGCGCGGTCGAGGCGGTGTTCCGCTCGTGGAACGGGCCGCGGGCGATCGCCTACCGGGTCCGGGAAAAGATCAGCCACGACCTCGGCACCGCGGTCAACGTCCAGGTGATGGTGTTCGGCAACCGCGACGACAACTCCGGTACGGGCGTCGGGTTCACCCGCAACGCGGCGACCGGCGAGAACCGCCCCTACGGCGACTTCCTCGTGAACGCGCAGGGGGAGGACGTCGTCGCCGGCATCCGCAACACCGAGGACCTCGACGCGCTGGCCGGGCACTTCCCCGAGATCCACGACGAGCTGATCGAGATCTTCGCCCGGCTCGAGCGGCACTACCGCGACATGTGCGACACGGAGTTCACGATCGAGCAGGGCAAACTGTGGATGCTGCAGACGCGGGTCGGCAAGCGCACCGGCGCGGCAGCACTGAAGATGGCCGTCGACATGGTGGAGGGCACCGGCCGCGGTCGCGCCGCGTGGAAGATCAGCCGCAACGAGGCGATCCAGCGGATCGAGGCCGACCACCTCGACCAGGTGCTCCACCCGCAGTTCGCCACATCCGGCAAGGTCCTGACGACCGGGCTCGCCGCGTCGCCCGGCGCGGCTGTGGGCCGCGTCTACTTCACGGCCGACGACGCGGTCGACGCGCACGAGCGGGGCGAGAAGGTGATCCTCGTCCGGTCGGAGACGAGCCCCGAGGACGTGCACGGGATGATGGTCTCGCAGGGCATCCTCACCGCCCGCGGCGGGCTCGTGTCGCACGCGGCTGTCGTCGCCAGGGGATGGGGCACGCCGGCAGTCGTCGGCGCCGAGGCGATCCGCATCGAGAGCCACCGCTTCACGGTCAACGGCGCGACGGTGCACGAGGGCGACGTCATTTCGATCGACGGCACCAACGGCCAGGTCGTGCTCGGGGCACTCGAGCTCGCCGCTGCCGAGCCGCCGCCGGAGTTCCACACGATCCTCGACTGGGCCGACAAGGTCCGGCGCGGGAAGCTCGCCGTGCGGGCCAACGCCGACACCGGGGACGACGCGACGAACGCGCGCAGCCTCGGCGCGGAGGGCATCGGGCTGTGCCGGACGGAGCACATGTTCCTCGCCCCCGACCGGCTCCCGGTGGTGCGGCGGATGATCCTCGCCGACTCGCCGGACGAGGAGGAGTCCGCGCTCGAGGAGCTGCGCAAGGTGCAGAAGGAGGACTTCGCCGAGATCCTCCGGGCGATGAGCGGTCTGCCGGTCACGATCCGCCTGCTCGACCCGCCGCTCCACGAGTTCCTCCCTCGCGTCGACGAGCTCGAGGTGAAGGAGGCGCGGGGCGGGCTCTCGCCGGAGGAGCAGGCGCTCCTGCGCGCTGCTCGCATGTGGGCGGAGTTCAACCCGATGCTCGGCACCCGGGGTGTGCGCCTCGGCGTGATCAAGCCCGGCCTGTACGGGATGCAGGTGCGGGCGTTGATGGAGGCCGCCCAGGAGGTCGCCGCCGAGGGGTACGAGCCGGTCGTCGAGATCATGATCCCGCTCACCGTCACCCGCGAGGAGCTGGCGCTTGCCCGCGCGTGGGTCGAGGAGGCGATCGCCGAGGCCGCGAGGGCGGGCGGCCGCTCCCGCAAGAAGAACGCCCCCGCCGTCACGATCGGGACGATGATCGAGACCCCGCGTGCCGCGCTGCGCGCCGACGAGCTGGCGGAGGAGTCCGACTTCTTCAGCTTCGGGACGAACGACCTCACGCAGATGACGTTCGGCTTCAGCCGCGACGACGTCGAGAGCCGGATGATGCCGGCCTACCTCGAGGCCGGCCTGCTGAAGCGGAACCCGTTCGAGACGATCGACCGCGACGGGGTCGGCGAGCTGGTCCGCATCGGCGCCGAGCGGGGACGGAAGGTCAACCGCAAGCTGAAGCTCGGCGTCTGCGGCGAGCACGGCGGCGACCCGGACTCGATCGGCCTGTTCTACGACGCCGGCCTCGACTACGTGTCGTGCTCGCCGTTCCGGGTACCTATCGCCCGTCTGTCCGCCGCCCAGGCCGTACTGGGTGCGGCAGGCGACGCCACGAAGTGACCACGAAGTGATCCAGAAGTGATCAGGAGGATCGCACCCCCCGATGTACCTGCTGGCTGAGAGCACCGGCCGCGACAACTTCGTCTCCATCGATGTCCCGCCGTGGGCGTGGGCCGCGCTGGTGGCCTTCATCCTCTTCCTGTTGCTGGTCGACCTGTTCGTCGTCAACAAGGAAGCCCACGAGATCAAGACGCGCGAGGCCGCGATCGCGTCCACGATCTGGATCGGCATCGGCCTCGCGTTCGCGCTCGTCGTGTGGTGGGCGTGGGGCGGCGCGGCCACCGGTGAGTACCTCGCCGCGTATCTGATCGAGAAGAGCCTCAGCGTCGACAACGTCTTCGTCTGGGCGTTGATCTTCAGCTACTTCGCGGTGCCGGCGAAGTACCAGCACCGGGTGCTGTTCTGGGGCATCTTCGGCGCGCTCGTGCTGCGCGCCATCTTCATCTTCGCCGGCGTCGCGCTGATTGAGCGGTTCGAGTTCGTCCTCTACATCTTCGGGGCGTTCCTGCTGTTCACCGCGGTCCGGTTGCTGTTCCGCCACGAAGAGGAGATCCACCCCGAGCGGAACGTGTTCCTGCGGCTCGTCCGCAAGGTTGTGCCGACGACGAACCATCTCGACGGCCAGAAGCTGTTCACCCGGGAGAACGGCAAGCGGTTCGCCACGCCACTGTTCGCCGTGCTCGTCCTCGTGGAGGCGACCGACGTCGTGTTCGCCGTCGACTCGGTGCCGGCCGTGCTGGCCGTCAGCCGCGAACAGTTCATCGTGTTCGCCTCGAACGCCTTCGCCATCCTCGGCTTGCGGGCGTTGTACTTCTTGCTCGCCCACCTGCACGGGCGGTTCGAGTACCTGCAGCAGGGGCTGGCGATCATCCTCGCCTACGTCGGCGTGAAGATGCTCATCGTCCGCTGGTACCACATCCCGACGTGGGTCTCGCTGAGCGTGATCACCGTGGTCCTGACCGTCGCCATCCTGGCGTCGCTGCGTGTCGAGCGCCGGAGGGCCGAGGAGGAGGCAGCGGGTGGCGCGGCTTTGGCCCCCGGCGGCGACGCCGGCGCCGAGGGGGGTAATGCCGTGCCGGACGACGAGCCGGCGGCGGTGTTCGAGGACAAGGCCGCACGCCGGGACCACTGACCGCTGGGAGCCGGCCGCACCGCGGTCTGGGCGAGATCTCGCCCGAATCCGGTGAAGTTCGCGCCCAGGCGTTGCCTCGACCGGCTCGACCGTCCGAGCGGACCAGGGCAGGATCGTGCGGCGTAGTGTCGCCTCCCCATGGCGATCGTCGACGACGACATCGAGCGGGTCCGCACGGCCACCTCGATCGTCGACGTCGTGCAGCAGGCCGTCCAGCTCCGCCGCGTCGGGCAGAACTGGGTCGGGCTGTGCCCGTTCCACGCCGAGCGCACCCCGAGCTTCACGGTGCGCGAGTCGACCGGGCGATACAAGTGCTTCGGGTGCAACGCCGGCGGCGACGTGTTCACGTTCGTGCAGGAGGTCGAGCACCTCGACTTCGCCGCCGCGGTGGAGCACCTCGCGGCGAAGGCCGGCATCCAGCTGCACTACACGAGCGGCGGTCAGCGCCGGGACCGGCAGGAGCGCCAGCGGCTCGTCGAGGTCATGGAGCGGGCCGTCGAGTGGTACCACGCACGCCTGCTCGCCGCCCCCGATGCGGCGGCGGCCCGGAAGTACCTGCGCAGCCGGGGCTTCGACGGCGAGGTCGTGCGCCGCTTCCGCCTCGGATGGGCCCCGGACGGCTGGGACGCCCTCGCCTCCGGGCTCGGGGCACCCGATGCCCTGCTGAAGCGGGCCGGGCTCGCATTCGAGAACCGGGCCGGGCGGCTGCAGGACGCGTTCCGGGCGCGGGTGCTGTTCCCGATCTTCAGCGACGGAGGTGAGCCGGTCGCGTTCGGTGGCCGCGTCCTGCCCGGCAGCACCGACCCGGCGAAGTACAAGAACTCGGCCGAGACGTCGATCTACGCCAAGTCGAAGACGCTCTACGGGCTGAACTGGGCGAAGGCCCAGATCGTGCAGGAGGACCGGGTCGTCGTCTGCGAGGGCTACACAGATGTGATCGGCTTCCACCGGGCCGGCGTGCCGATCGCCGTGGCGACCTGCGGCACGGCGCTCACCGCCGACCACGTCCGCCTGCTGCGCCGCTTCGCCAGCCGCGTCGTCCTCGCCTTCGACGCCGACGCCGCGGGGCAGGGCGCCGCCGAGCGGTTCTACGAGTGGGAGCAGCAGTTCGACGTGCGGGTCGCGGTGGCCCGCCTGCCGGAGGGACGTGACCCGGCCGACGTGGCGGTCTCCGACCCGGGCCGGCTGCGGGCGATGGTCGACGACGCCCTGCCGTTCCTCGGCTTCCGCCTGCAGCGGACGTACGCCGCGCCGCTGCGCACGCCGGAGGACCGGGCCAAGGTGGCGAGCCAGGCGATGGCCGTCGTCAACGAGCACCCCGACGCGAACGTGCGCGTGTTGTACGCCGGGCAGATCGCGCAGCACACCGGCCTTCCGGAGGCGGACCTGCTGCGCGTCGCCCGCCAGCGCGCTCGCCGGCCGGAGATGCGCGCCCCGCGCGCTGTGCCCGTGCCGCGGGAGAACGCCGAGTTCGTCGTGCTCGCCCTGCTCGTCGACCGGTGGGACGAAGTCGCGCCGTGGCTGGTGGAAGCGCTGTTCGCTTCCGACGTCTATGTCGGCGCGTTCCGTGCGCTGGGTGCGGCCGAAGGCGACGTGAACGCGGCGATCGCGGCGGCCGATCCCGAAGTCAGGGAGCTGCTCGAGCGCCTGGCCGTGGCGGACGTCGACGCCGAGCCGCTGGCGGAGCTGGCGAACCTCGCCCGGGCGGCGGCGCGCCGCCAGCTCGACGAGATCCGGGCGGCTGGCGATCTCGGCCGGAACGAGGAATACGTGGAAGGCCGGCGCCTCGTCGAGGCCCTCGCGCAACCCGACGGAGCAACGCTGGAGGCGTTGCTAGGGTGGCTCACGCGACGCCTGGAGGAGCGGGGGTGAGCGATCTTTCCGAGTCGAGTGAACCGTTGGCGAGCCCGCCCGTCGACCAGATCCTCCCGCACGAGTGGACGGCCCTGGTCTCGAAGGGCCGCGCCATGGGTGTGCTCAGCGCGGACGACGTCTCTGGTGTGCTCCATTCGGTCGAGCTCTCGGAGGAGGTCATCTCCACCGTGCGTGTCGCGCTGAGGGCCGAGGGCATCACGGTCGACGAGGCGGTCGAGCTCGACCCGACGCCGGCCGGCTCGTCGCGACCCGCGATCGAGGGCCCGGCTCCTGCCGTCAGCGTGGCGGAGAACGGGGCCGTCGTGATCGAGAACGGGGCCCACGCCGCTGAGGCTGCGCCGGACGCGCCGGCGTCGGAAGACGAAGAAGGCGTCGCGGCGCCGGTGGTGCCCATCGCCCGCCGGCGGCGAGCCCACGGTCAGCTGTCGTCCGGCGGCGAGGGGACAGGCACCGCGGACACCGTGCGCCTGTACCTGAAGGAGATCGGGCGGGTCAGCCTGCTCAGTGCGGACGAGGAGCGCAGCCTGGCGCGGCGTCTCGAGTTGGGGATGGACGCGACTGCCACCCTCGCGGAGCGCGGCGACGCGTTACCGGACGCTGAGCGCCGCCGCCTGGAGCGGCTGATGGGCGACGGCGAGGTGGCCCGGGCACAGCTGATCCAGGCGAACCTGCGCCTCGTCGTGTCGATCGCCAAGCGGTACGTGGGCCGGGGCATGCAGCTGCTCGACCTCGTGCAGGAGGGCAACCTCGGGCTGATGCGGGCGGTCGAGAAGTTCGACTACAGCAAGGGCTTCAAGTTCTCCACCTACGCGACGTGGTGGATCCGCCAGGCGATCACACGGGCGATCGCAGACCAAGCCCGCACGATCCGCATCCCGGTGCACATGGTCGAGAGCATGAACCGGGTGCTGCGCATGCAGCGCCAGCTGGCGCAGGAGCTGGAGCGGGAGCCGACGGTCGACGAGATCGCCGAGCGGTGCGGCGTCACGGCCGACCGGGTGCGCGAGATCCAGCGGATCGCGCAGGACCCGCTGTCGCTCGACTCGCCGGTGGGCGAGGAGGACGACTCGAACCTGGCCGACTTCATCAAGGACGACGCCGCCGAGGCGCCCGACGGCGTGGCGGCGAAGCGGCTGCTGATCGAGGCGGTCGAAGAGGCGCTCGGCGAGCTGTCGGAGCGGGAGCAGGACATCATCCGCCGCCGGTACGGGCTCCACGACGGCCAGACGCGCACGCTCGAGGAGGTCGGCAAGGAGTTCGGCGTGACCCGCGAGCGGATCCGCCAGATCGAGGCGAAGACGCTGGCCAAGCTCCGCCACCCGCAACGCAGCCAGAAGCTGAAGGAGTTCCTCGAGGACCAGTAGCCCGGTCGGGTGTCCCACCCCCCGGGTAGCGTCCCCTCCGAACGTATGTACGGAGGAGGATGTGATGAAGGTATTGGCGGCGACGATGGCGAGCCAGGGAGGCCTTGACGGCGACTACTCCGCGGTCGTCGACGGAGAGCTCGTCACGTTTCCAATGGTCGACTGCGATTGCCCCGACTGCGGATGTCGGCGCGGCATGGGAGGTTTGTCAAGCCACCGCGCGACGACCACGTTCGAGGTTGTGGAGCGGCCCGAGCTCGACGAGGAGACGCTCTTCCAGCTGGTGCTGGACTCCGCGGTGGTGGGTGGATGGGGCTCGCCGGACGACCCCGAGTTCGTCGCGATCATCCGGGACGAGGTGGCGTGCCTGCGCCGAGTTGCCGAGCACTACCCGGTGGGGACCGTCCTCGGCCGCCAGGACGACACGGTCTACGTGCGCGCCGAAGCTTCCTGACATGGGCTTCCGCGGTCGTCTCGCGGATCGCGAGCGGGCTCGCGCGCTACGGGCGCAGTCGTGGACACTCGAGGAGATCGGACGCGAGCTCGCTGCGGCGCGAAGCACCGTCTCGCTCTGGGTGAGGGACGTCGACTTCGTGCCGAAGCCACGCCAGCATTCCCGTCGGGACTACCGAACCTCCTAGCTGGCACTCCGCAAGCAGGCCGAGATCGACGACCTCCGAGCCGAAGGGGTTACCCGCATCGGCCGGCTCACCGAGCGTGACTTCCTCGTCGCCGGCGTCGCGCTCTACGCCGGCGAAGGTTCGAAGACCGATGGCGCGGTCGCATTCGCCAACAGCGATCCACGCATGATCCTGTTCTTCGTCACGTGGCTCCGCCGATTCTTCGACGTGGACGAGGCTCGACTGCGTCTCCGTCTCTACCTGCATCAAGGACTGGATCTCGATGCCGCCATCGAGTTCTGGTCGCGGCTGACTGTTGTCCCGCCCCGCCAGTTCGGCAAGCCCTACCGAGCCGTTCCCGACTCCAGCATCCGCTCCAACAAGCACCCACTCGGGTGCCCGCGCGTCGACTACAGCTGCTCCCGCACCCACCGAGCCATCATGGGACTCGTCGACGCGCTGCTATCCTTGTCCTGCTTTCCGGGGTAGCTCAGCTGGAAGAGCGACGGATTGTTAATCCGTTGGCCGTGGGTTCGAGCCCCACCCCCGGAGCTTCTGTCGGCCCGCCCTGCGGCGGGTCGGCGCCGCGTCCGGGCCAGTAGCTCAGTGGTCAGAGCAGGGGACTCATAATCCCTGGGTCGTAGGTTCGATCCCTACCTGGCCCACTACCTGCGCTTTCGTCATCCGGTCCCGGACTGTAGCGCAGTACAGCGCTATAATCTAGCCATGGACGATGACGTCTTTGTGGTGTGTCCACGATGTGGGGACCCGTTGGACGGCGTGAAGGCAGGCGACGAGTCAGACAGGACTGAGCGGCGCTACTGGATCGAGGGCGTC
>DASZOG010000062.1:0-2897 GCA_035550895.1 Acidimicrobiales bacterium | reverse complement strand
AGACGCGCCTGATGGCCACGGCGCGGATCGGCTTCCTCGGGCTGGGGGCGATGGGAGGTCCGATGGCGCGCCGGCTCGTGAGCAGGGGCTTCGGCGTCACGGGCTACGACGTGAACGCCGCGGCCGCTGAGAAGGCGGCCGAAGGCGGCGTCAGCCTGGCGACCTCGGCCGCGGCCGTCGCCGAGGCCGCCGACGTCGTCATGTCGAGCCTGCCCAACCCGGCCGCCGTCCGCACCGCGTATCTCGGCGCCGATGGCGCCGTGTCGCGGCTGCGGAGCGGAGCGAGCGTCGTCGACATGAGCACCATCGACCCCGGCACGTGGCGCGAGGTCGCCGACGCCGCCCGCGCGCGAGGCGCCGGGTGCCTGGGCGCGCCGGTGAGCGGCGGGCCCGCCGACGCCGGCAACGGCCGGCTCGTCTTCCTGGTCGGCGGCGACGACACGGTCCTGGACCGCTGCCGGGCCGTGCTGGAGGCGCTCGGCTCCGAGATCCATCACCTCGGACCCCTTGGCGCCGGCCACGTCGTGAAGCTGGTCAACAACGTGATGTCGATGTGCAACGTGGCCGTCGCCGCCGAGGCGATGGTGCTCGGCGTCCGCGCGGGCATGGACCCCGGGCGCCTGTTCGAGGTGCTCTCGACCAGCGGCGGCCGGTCCCACCACTTCCTCAAGCGCTTCCCCAACGTCCTGGCCGGTGACTTCACCCCGCACTTCAGCATCGCGCTCTCGCGCAAGGACCTGTCGCTGGCCCTCCAGATGGCCGAGAGCCTCGGCGTCCCGATGCTGGCCACCGCCACCGTGCGACAGATCTACGAGGCGGCGGCCGCCCAGGGACTCGACACCCTCGACATGGCCGGCGTGACGACGCTCTACGAGCGGTGGGCCGGCGTGGAGGTCCGCGCGAAGGCCTAGTCCGGCGCCTGCCGGAGCAGGTCCAGGAGCGCCTGCTCGTTGGCGGTCAGCGGCTCGTTCCGGCGCTGCTTGTCGAGGAGCTGCTGGATCGGATCCGCGGTCGTGACCGGGCCCGGCTCCGCTCGCGACGGGCGCGGCCGGGCGGTCGGCTCGTCGGCGACGGTGGACGGCCGGGCGGCCGGCTCGTCGGCGACGGTCTCGATCACGACCGTGAGCGTCCTGAGATGCCCGGTGATGCGCTTCACGACGTAGCCCGCGAGTGGGTCCGTGTGCGTGCGGCGCTGGGACGCCGTGTACGCCTTGCGCACCGCGTCCTCCAGCGCCTCCTGCAAGCTCAGCGACTCGGAGACCCCCTCGAACTCGGGCATGCCCGTCCTCCATGACTCCGTGGCCGTGGCACCGCGCACGGCGGCGGGGCGGTCAGGCTTCACAGGGAGTGACGACGCCTGGATAATCGAGCGAAATCATAGCATCGTCGCCGCGGCTGTCGATCGGGCGCCGCTCCGTTCGACCAGGCTCTGAGGAAGCCGAGATTCCGCCCGGGGAGGAGCAGCCAATGAGCACGGTACGAGTTCTGGTCGGGACCCGCAAGGGCGCGTTCGTCGTGACGGCCGACGGCACGCGGCAGCGCTGGGACGTCAGCGGCCCGCACTTCGGAGGCTGGGAGATCTATCACATGAAGGCATCGCCGGCGGCTCCCGATCGCCTCTACGCGTCGCAGTCGAGCGGCTGGTTCGGCCAGCTCATCCAGCGCTCGGACGACGGCGGCAAGACGTGGGAGGCGATGGGCAACAAGTTCCTCTACGACGGCGTGCCCGGCACGCACCAGTGGTACGACGGAACGCCGCACCCGTGGGAGTTCGCGCGCGTCTGGCATCTCGAGCCCTCGACGACCGATCCGGACACCGTCTACGCCGGCGTCGAGGACGCGGCGCTCTTCCGCACGACCGACGGCGGCCAGACATGGCACGAGCTGCCGGGGCTGCGCGGCCACGCCTCGGCCGCCTCGTGGCAGCCGGGTGCCGGCGGGATGTGCCTGCACACGATCCTGCTGGATGAGCACCGTCCGGCGCGCATCTTCGTCGCCATCTCGGCGGCCGGCGCGTTCCGCAGCGACGACGGGGGCACGACGTGGCGGCCGGTGAATCGCGGCCTGAAGTCGGAGGGCATCCCGAACCCGACGGCCGAGGTCGGCCACTGCGTGCACCGCCTCGCCATGCACCGGTCCCGGCCGGACGTGCTGTTCATGCAGAAGCACTGGGACGTCATGCGCAGCGACGACGGCGGAGAGTCCTGGCGCGAGGTCAGCGGCAACCTGCCGAGCGACTTCGGCTTTCCCATCGACGTGCACGCGCACGAGCCCGAGACGATCTACGTCGTCCCGATCAAGAGCGACTCCGAGCACTACCCGCCCGACGGCCGCCTCCGCGTGTACCGCAGCCGCACCGGCGGGCACGAGTGGGAGCCGCTCACGAAGGGACTGCCCCAGAGCCATTGCTACGTCAACGTGCTGCGCGACGCGATGGCCGTCGACTCGCTCGAGCCGTGCGGCGTGTACTTCGGCACGACCGGCGGGCAGGTCTACGCGTCGGCCGACGCCGGGGACAGCTGGGCGCCCATCGTGCAGCACCTGCCGGCGGTGGTGTCCGTCGAGGTCCAGACGCTGTCATGATCCGCGTGGTGCTGCCGGCCCATCTGCGGACCCTGGCGCGCGTGGCCGGCGAGGTGAAGGTCGAGGTCGACGGGCCCGCCACCCTGCGCTCGGTCCTCGACGCGCTCGAGGCCGATTACCCGATGCTGCGCGGGACGATCCGCGCCCACGGCACGCAGCAGCGCCGGGCGTTCGTGCGGTTCTTCGCCTGCGAGGAGGATCTGTCCCACGAGCCGCCGGACGCCCCGCTGCCCGACGCGGTGGCGACGGGAGCGGAGCCGTTTATGGTCGTAGGGGCCATCGCCGGCGGCTAGCTCGCGCCACATGCAGGGGAG
>DASZOG010000061.1:0-2465 GCA_035550895.1 Acidimicrobiales bacterium | reverse complement strand
GCCGTCCATCGTGAGGTCGGCGACGACGACCCCGGTCTCGTCGTCCTCCCAGCCGGGACGCACGTCGTCGAGCGAGTAGATCAGCTCCACGTCGCGCAATCCCTCGAGCAGGTACGCGCCGGGCGCGGGCACCATCGTCCGGTCGAAGTCGAGCGCGAAGAGCGTGACGCAGCTGCGCGTGCCCCGATCGGCGATCCTCCACGGCACGTATTTCCCGCGCGCCAAGCCGTGATGGTCGGCGAAGAGCACCCGCAACCGGTCGTAGCTCGGCATCGCCGCGCAAGCTAGTGCGCGGCCGGTGCCGATGGTGGCGGCGATCGTTTGGGACCAAACGGTGAATGGCTGCCGGAGTACGGTGCCGCTCGTGCCGATGGCGTTCGCCAATGACGAGGACCGCGACCTCGTGCAGGCGGAGCGCGACGTGCGGGCCGCCCTGGGCGAGCTGCCGCTCGACCTGCGCTCGCTCGCCGCGGTGTCGAACATCTTCCGGGCCGCCACCGCCGTGCGCAACCACATGGAGCGCACGGTCCTCGCCGAGTTCGACCTGTCGTGGAGCGCGTTCACCGTGCTGTTCGTGCTCCGGGTGTGGGGCGACATGGAAACCAGCCGCCTGGCGGCCGAAGCGGGCATCACCACCGGAACGTTGACCGGCGTCTTGAAGACATTGGAGAAGAAGGGCCTAGCAGGGCGGGCGCCGCACGCCGCCGATCGCCGGCGGGTGACCGTGTCGGCGACGGTGAAGGGTCGCCAGGCGATCGACCGGATCATGCCCGCGTTCAACGCGCACGAGCGCCTCGTGACGCGCGACCTCAGCCCACGCCGGCGGGACGAGCTCTCCGACTCGTTGCGCCAGGTGCTGCGCACGGTGGAGGCGCTCGGCTGATGCCGTGGTCCACGGTGTCCGACGCAAGGCGGCCGGGATGACGACGCCGCGCGTCGCGATGACGACGTGGCGGCGCACGATGCCGACGTTCCTCTCCGAGGCGACGGATCTGTACACGCTCGGCGCCGAGTACCCGCAGTCGCTGGTCGACGCCGGGGCCGTGCCGGTGCTCCTCGCGCACGCCCCGCCGGAGGACGCGGCGCGAGCACTCGACGGGATGGACGGGCTCGTGCTCGTCGGCGGCGACGACCTCCACCCAGAATCGTACGGACACGACCACGACGGGCGGAGCAAGGGCGTCGACGCGCGGGCCGACGCCTGGGAGGTCTCGCTCGCCCGGACCGCCGTCGAGCGGCGGTTGCCGGTGTTCGGCATCTGCCGCGGCTTCCAGGTCCTCAACGTCGCCTTCGGCGGCACGCTGCACCAGGAGATCACCGGCGACGGCATCCACCGTCCGATCAGCGATCAGCCCCACGAGGTGCTCGGCGAGCGGCACCCGATCCACATCGCCGCCGGCAGCCGCCTTGCCGCGGCCTACGGGGAGACCGGGCACCGGGTCGTGAACACGATCCACCACCAGGCGATCGACCACATCGCACCGGGCTGGGTGGCGACGGCGTGGGCAGAGGACGGCGTGATCGAGGCGATCGAGCCCGCCGACCCCCATCTGCCCGTCCTGGCGGTGCAGTGGCACCCGGAGAAGATCCGCGCTGAAGGCGACCAGGTGCTCTTCGACTGGTTCGTCCGCGATCTCGTCGTGCCGTCTGGTCGCAGGTGAGTGCCGGATGGAGATCGGCGAACGTGCCGGCTGCAGTGCCCGCTGCACGCGACGAAGCGAGGACGCACGCACCGTCCTCGCTATGGCCGGGGATGGCAGCGCTTACCAGCCGTAACGCCCGTAGTACGAGCTGTACTTGTCGTAGTACGCCTCGTCGTAGGTGGTCATCGACTCGTCGAAATCAGGTGCCTGCTTGATCTCGTCCTTCGTCATCGCGACGTGGACCTCGCCAGTGGAGTGGTCAATTCGGGTGACCACGCCCGCCGGGATGAGCCGCTTCTTGCCGAAGATCCAGAAACCGGTGTCCACGACGAGGTAATCGCGGCTCGTCTCTGTTGTCGCCTTGTCGATCTTGCCGATCTCGTCGTCGGTCGCCACCACGCTGTAGCCGACGATGTCGTGTTGTGCATCGGACCGGAGGGCCTCTCGATACGTCCACACGTTCGTGTTCATGGGTGCTCCCTTGCGTCCTTGGGGTTCACCTCTTTGAGTACCCATCGCGCATCGGTCCGCTACCTCGAATCGACGCTCGCCGTCGATCGGTCCGCCCGTCCGGACGAGGCCCGGACCCGCCAGACCCCGTCCGGTCTTCGGGAAGCGTCGTCACGACGTCGCTGCCGGCGTCCGCTCGAGCGACTTCCCCGTATTCGCGCTGCATACCCATGCGGGGCCTTCGCGATTCGTGCCGTTGAGCGATCTCCGGAAGCCTTACAGTGCGGTATGTGCGGGGCAGGCTGGTCGTCGCCGCTGTGGTGGGCGCCGTGGCGCTCGGGAGCTCGCCGTCGGCTGGGGCGAAGACGGTGC
>DASZOG010000060.1:0-4989 GCA_035550895.1 Acidimicrobiales bacterium | reverse complement strand
GTCGGCTACACGAACGCGGGGAAGTCCACGTTGCTCAACCGCCTCACCGAGGCCGGCGTCCTGGTCGAGGACCGACTCTTCGCCACGCTCGATCCCACCACGCGCCGGCTGCTCCTCCCGGGCGGCGAGCCGGTGCTGCTGACCGACACCGTCGGGTTCGTCCGCCGGCTCCCACACGGGCTGGTCGAGGCGTTCAAGTCGACGTTGGAGTCCGTCGCCG
Source organism: Acidimicrobiales bacterium (assembly GCA_035550895.1). Taxonomy (GTDB): domain Bacteria; phylum Actinomycetota; class Acidimicrobiia; order Acidimicrobiales; family Ilumatobacteraceae; genus DASZOG01. The sequence continues at coordinate 4,769 of DASZOG010000060.1, read as the reverse complement.
AGGCCGACCTGCTCGTGCACCTCGTCGACGCGACGAGCGCCGACCCGCAGGGGCAGATCGATGCGGTACGCGCCGTGCTGGCGGAGATCGATGCCGATCGCGTGCCGGAGCTACTCGTGTTCAACAAGGCCGACGCCGCGCCAGACGTTGCCACGCGCGAGGTCGCCCGGCACGACGGCAGCCTGGCGGTCTCCGGCCTCACGGGGGTTGGTATCCCGCAACTGCTCGAAGCCATCGCCGGCCGCCTGCGCGCCAGCAGTGCCGTGCACGAGCTCCTCGTGCCCTACGAACGCGGTGACGTCCTCGCCGCGGTGCACCGCGAGGGTGAGGTGCTGTCCTCGACGAACGAAGAGGGCGGCATCCGCATCCGGGCTCGTCTCGCCGACGCGAGCGCAGGGCGGCTGGCGGAGTTCCTGCTCGCTCGCGCCGCCCCCGGGGCCGCGCCGCCACCGTGACCGCGACGCGCCAGCCGTTCGTCCCCCCGCCGTACCCGTACGACCGCTTGGACGACCTGGCTCGCGAAGCCGCCGCCGTGCACGGCGACGTCGTGGACCTCTCCATCGGCACGCCGTGCGACCCTCCACCGCCCGCGGTGATCACGGCGCTCGGTACGAGCGATGCGGAGCGCGGCTATCCGTCCTCGTTCGGAAGCGAGGTCCTGCGCGCGGCCGCTGCGGACTGGATGCGCCGCCGCTTCGCGGTGGCGATCGGTGCCGCGGACATCGCCGCGTGCATCGGGACGAAGGAGTTCGTCGGCACGTTGCCGCAGTGGTTGCAGCTCCGCCGGCCCGACCGCGACACGATCCTCTACCCGGCGGTCTCGTACCCGACGTACGAGATGGGAGCGATCCTCGCCGGGTGCCGTGCCGTCCCGGTTCCGGTCGACGCCAGGTTCCGGTTGCGGTTCGATGCGATCGGGCGCGACGACACCGACCGAGCGCTTGCGCTGTGGGTCAACAGCCCGGGCAACCCGACAGGTGCGCTCGACGATCTCGGTGTGGCAGCGGCGTGGGGCCGTGCCCACGGTGTGCCGGTGTTCAGCGACGAGTGCTACTGCGAGTTCACCTGGGACGGACCGCCGGCGTCGATCCTCCAGCACGGATCCGAGAACGTGGTGGCCGTCCACTCGTTGTCGAAGCGATCGAACCTCGCTGGTCTGCGCGTCGGCTTCTACGCCGGTGACGCGGAGCTCGTCGGATATCTGCGCGAGGTGCGCAAGCACGTCGGGATGATGGTGCCCGGGCCGGTGCAGGCGGCCGGTGTCGCGGCGTTGGCCGACGACGCGCACGTGGCCGAGCAGCGCGAGCGCTACCGGCGCCGCCTCGAACGCATGGCGGCGATCCTGGCGAAGTGGTCCGGCGTCACGGTCGAGCTTCCCGCCGGTGGGTTCTACCTCTGGTTCGAGGTCGGCGACGCGTGGGCGTACACGCGCCGCCTCGTGCTCGAAGGCGGAGCACTCGTCAGTCCCGGTGACTTCTACGGTGCCGCCGGTGCCCGTCACGTCAGGGTCGCCGTGGTACAACCTGACGACCGCATCGGCCTGGTTGCCGCACGTCTCGGGATGACCTGACATGTCCTACGCCTCCTATCCGCCCGCCGCACCGGCGTCGGTCCCCAAGGTGCGGCCCGGCCGGGGGATGTACTGGCTCGGGGCGTTGTTCATCCTCGCTGGCATCGTGGCCGCCGGCGTGCTCGGCGTCGTCGGTCTGTGGCGGTTCCAGGACACGATCGAGAATTTCGGTCGGTTCCGCTCGTCGAACGCCGCAGAGGTCACGTTCGAGGACGAAGGCACGTACACCATCTATTACGAGTCCGAGTCGAAGCTCGACGGAGAGGCCATCAGCAGTCCCGCTCAACCGCCACCCGGCCTGGAGATCATCGTCACGAACGAGAACGGCGATCCGGTCGCGACGCAGGACATCGACCGCGACGACGACTCGCTCGACGAGTACGGCACCGACGAGATGCCGCTGATCGAGGCCGACTTCGAAGGCGAGGCGATCGGCGAGGTGCGCATCGACGTTCCCGGGCGCTACCGGTTCGAAGCCACCGCCGACACGGACGACGAGTTCGTCATCGCCATCGGGAAGGGCGCGCTCGACTCTCTGCTGCCGTGGATCCTGGGCGCGCTGGCGGCGGTCGGGCTCGGCGTGCTGCTCGGGCTGGCGACGATCATCGTCACGGCCGTGAAGCGCGGGAGGCGCAAGCGCGAGCTCGCTCGTTTGCAGGCCGAGGCGGCACAGGCGGCGGCGTTCTCGCGTGCGCCTGTTGGGTACGGCGTGCCCGCCGTGCCGCAACCGACGGAGCCGGTGCCGGTCGCCGTGCCTGCCGGCCCCCAGGAGCCGCCGGCGCTGTCGGAGTGGGCGCCCCCACCCGAGACGTCCGGGGCGGCGCTCCCGCCGGGACCAGAGCCACCGCGGCCGTCCCCTCCGCCCCAGCCGGTGGCGACCGCACCCGCGCCCACCGAGCCGATCTCGGCGCCCGTGCCGGAGCCTGCGCCGACGCCGCCCGAGCCGGTGGCCACACCGACTGAGTCGATGGCACCGCCTGCGGCCGAGCCTACGCCCGCACCGCCCTCGGTCCCCGAACCTGTCCCGGAACCTGTCCCGGAACCTGTCCCGGAACCCGTCCCGGAACCCGTCCCGGAACCCGTCGCCGAGCCGGCCGGCGCCGCGCCGGCACGATCTCCCGGCGCATCGTTCGCCCCGCCGCCCCCGCCTGCAGCCGGGCCGGCCCCTGCTCCATCCTGGGCTCCTCCGCCGCCTCCCCCTCCTCCGGCACCGGCCGAGGAACGGAAACCGCTCCCGCCACCGCCGCCACCACGCTGAGGTCCTTGCGGCCGATCGTCGCGATTGTGTTACGGTTCGATCGCGACGGATGCGGGGGTGGAGTAGTGACGAGAATCGTTCGGCGGAGCATCGCGGGATTGGTCGCAGCGCTGATCCTCGTCGCGTCTGCGTGCGACACGGTGGAGCGTCAGGAAGCGGCGAGCCTGTTGAACCAGTACCGGGCGCGCTACGGCCTTCACGGCCTCGTCCGCTCGGCGGAGCTCGACAACAAGGCGCAGAGCCATGCGCAGTCGATGGCCAACGCCGGCCGGATCTTCCACTCCCCCAACCTGGCGGCAGGTGTCAGCCCCGGCTGGATGCTGATCGGCGAGAACGTGGCGGTTGCGCCGAGCGTCACGTCGGCGCAACGCGCGCTCGAGGGTTCGGCGCCGCACCGTGAGAACATGCTCAACGGGCGGTTCAACCACATGGGCATTGGTGTCGTCGTCACCAAGAGCAGGGTGTACGTCGTCCAGGTCTTCGTGCAGCGCTGACCCACGCGCGGACCTGCCGTTGCGGCAGGCGACGTTCTAGCGTGACCCACCATGGCCGACCTCGAGTCCACGATCACCGCCCTGTGGGAGGCGCGTGACGACACCGCGCCAGGCGACGCCGATGCGCTGAACGCGGTCCACGAGGCGATCGACCTCCTCGATCGTGGCGAGGTCCGTGTCGCCGAGATGGTCGGGGACGACGTGGTCGTCCAGGAGTGGCTGAAGTACGCCATCCTGCTGCTCTTCCGCCTGTCAGAGCTGCAGACGATCGAGCTCGGGCCGTTCGAGTACGCCGACAAGATCCCGCTCAAGCACGGCTACCAGGAGAAGGGCGTGCGCGTCGTGCCGGGGGCGTCGGCGCGGTGGGGCGCACACCTCGAACCGGGCGTGATCCTGATGCCGAGCTACGTGAACATCGGCGCCCGGGTCGGCAGCGGCTCGATGGTGGACACCTGGGCGACCGTCGGATCGTGCGCCCAGATCGGCCGCAACGTGCACCTCTCCGGTGGTGTCGGCATCGGCGGCGTGCTCGAGCCGCCCCAGGCGGCGCCCGTCGTGGTCGGCGACGAGTGCCTCGTCGGCAGCCGGTGCATCGTCGCCGAGGGCGCCCGCGTCGGCGACGGTGTCGTGCTCGGTGCGGGGACGATCCTCACCGGCTCCATCCCCGTGATCGAGGCGTGGAGCGGGAACGAGGTCGGGCGCGGCGTCGTGCCACCGTGGACCGTGGCCGTCGCAGCCAGCAGAGCGCGGGACTATCCCGGCGGCACGTTCGGATTGCCGTGCGTCCTCCTGGTGCGCGAGCTGCAGCCTGGAGAGCGGCACGACAAGTCGAAGCTGAACGACGTGCTGCGCGAGCACGGAGCGACGGTGTGAGCTCAGCCGCAGAGCGCGCCGGATGACGGCTGGCCAACCCGGCGACTTGCTCGCCCTCACCGCCGAACTGGTCGACATCCCGTCCGAAAGCCACCACGAGCGGGCGATCACCGAACACATCGCGCAGCGACTCGATCCGCTCCCATGGCTCCGGCTCGATCGCATCGGGGACAACCTCGTCGCCCGCACGACGCTCGGACGCGCCCTGCGGATCGTCATCGCCGGGCACACCGACACGGTGCCGTCGAACGGGAACCTGCCGGCGCGACGGGACGGTGACGTGCTCTGGGGGTGCGGCAGCGCGGACATGAAGTCCGGCCTGGCGGTGATGATCTCCCTCGCCGAGACACTGGCCGAGCCGGCCGCCGACGTGACGTACGTGTTCTACGAAGCGGAGGAAGTCGACTCGGCGTTCAACGGGCTCGGGCGGTTGTTCCGCGAGCGTCCGGATCTGCTGGAGGGCGACGTCGCCCTGCTCGGCGAGCCGACGGACGGTGTGATCGAGGCCGGCTGCCAGGGGACGCTGCGCGCCGAGCTCGTGCTGCGCGGCGCGCGGGCGCACACAGCCCGCCCG
>DASZOG010000059.1:0-3178 GCA_035550895.1 Acidimicrobiales bacterium | reverse complement strand
CGGACGGCTCACTGGTGCACCATCCACGGCCCGACCCGGACGTCGACGTCACCACAGGATGGTGCACCAGTGAACAACACGACGCCGGGCCTCGTCTGCGGGCATCACCACCTCTACTCGGCGCTGGCCCGCGGCATGCCTCCGCCGCCTGTGGCGCCGACCGACTTCTCCTCAATCCTCGAGCAGATCTGGTGGCGGCTCGATGCCGCCCTCGACCTGGAGATGCTGCGCTGGTCGGCGATGCTCGGCGCGCTCGAGGCGCTGCAGTCCGGCACGACCGGGATCGTCGATCACCACGAGTCGCCGAACGCGATCGAGGGCAGCCTCGATGTCATCGCCAGCGCGTGCGCCGAGGTCGGCGTCCGCGTGGTCTGCGCGTACGGCGTCACCGACCGCCACGGTCCCGACGGAGCGCGGCGCGGGCTGGAGGAGAACGACCGCTTCCTGCGCGCCGGCGGTCGCGGCATGGTCGGCATCCACGCCGCGTTCACCTGCCACGACGCCACGTTGGAGGCCGCGACGGCGCTCGCCACGGAACACGGCGTCGGCGTGCACATCCACGTCGCCGAGGGTCTGATCGACCACGAGGCCGGCCTGCGGCTCGCGCCGCTGGCGAACGACACGTGGCTGCTCGTCCACTGCGTGCACCTCGACACCACGCTTCCGGGCACGATCGCGCACAACCCGCGGTCCAACATGAACAACGGCGTCGGCTACGCCCGCCCGGCGGCGCGTCCCAACCCGGTCGTGCTCGGCACCGACGGCATCGGGGCGGACATGCTCGAGGAGTTCCGTGTCGCGTACGTCCGCTGGCGGGAGGACGACCTGGTCGCGAACCCGGACACGGTGTGGACGTGGCTGGAGAACGGGTGGCGACTCGTGCCCGAGGCGCGGGACGACACGGTCACGTGGAGCTACGACCACGCCGACGACCCGTGGCGCGTCGCGTTCACCCCAGGCGTCCGCGCCCTCGACGTCGTGCGCCACGACGGCGAGGTCCTCCTCAGCAACGGCCAGCCGACCCGCGTCGACACCACAGAAGTCCGGGCCAAGGCCGCCGAACAGGCAAAGCGCCTCTTCGCCCTCCTGTGATCGTTCAGGCCTGTGCGTCTGTGACACTGAGCGCGTGACGTCGGACCAGGGCGACGCATGACTGGCCCACCACCGCCCGATCCACGGACACGGCGGGACACCGACGGCGCCGCGACCGTTGCTCCGCTGCTCCTCCTGCTGCCGGACACCGTCCGCTACGTGCACGAGCCGTTGGTGCGCGATTCGGCCGTGCCGATACTCGGCCACGCCGAGATCATCGACGAACTCGTCGACCATCTCGACCTGCGCGCCGCGCCGGAAGCCGCCGCGGACGAGGTGGTGATCGGCGGATGACCACGCCCGTCGCCCTCTACCTGCAGGACGCCCACACGATCCGCGAGGGAATGGACATCGTCCGCTACGCGGAGGCGAGCGGGTTCCACGCCGTATGGCAGGCGGACAGCCGGCTGGTGCGCGACGCGATCGTGCCGATGGCCGCGTTCGCCGCGGCGACCGACACGATCCGCATCGGCTCCGGCGTGGTCGACTGCTGGACGCGCAACCCCGCCCGCCTGGCGTCGACGTTCTCGACGCTCGACGACCTCGCGCCGGGGCGGATCCTCGGCGGCATCGGGGCGTGGTGGGACCCGCTCGCGGCGAAGGTCGGCATCGACCGGGCGAGGCCGCTCACCGTGATGCGCGAGGTCGTCACTGTCGTGCGCGCCCTGCTGGCGAACGAGACCGTGACGTTCCACGGCGAGCACGTCCACCTCGACGGCGTCGAGCTCGACTACGTGTACCAGGAGCGGCGGCCAAAGCAGGTGCCCCTGTACATCGGCGCGACCGGGATGCGGATGATGGAGCTGGCGGGCGAGATCGCCGACGGCGTCGTCCTCAACTACCTCGTCTCACCGGACTACAACCGAAGGGCTCTGGAGCACCTCGCCGCCGGCGCCGAACGCACCGGGCGGGGCCTGGCCGACATCGACCGCCCCCAGCTCGTCGTCTGCTCCGTGCACGAGGACCGGGGGACGGCGTTCGACATGGCGCGGCTGATGGTCACCCAGTACCTCGGCCAGCAGCCGCACATCATGCGTGCCTCCGGCGTGCCCCAGTCGCTGCTCGACGCGGTCGGTGAGGTGCTCACCTGGCCCGCGACGCACGAGCAGGTCGCCACCGCGGCGCGCCTCGTCCCCGACGAGGTGGTCGACATGCTCACCGCGTCGGGCACACCGGACGAGGCACAGGCCAAGGTCGCCGCGTACGTCCGCGACGGCTGCACGTGCCCGATCCTCTACCCGCTGGGCGACGTCGGCACGATGATCGACGCGTTCCGCGGGGGGTTGCCTGGGTAGCGTGGCGACGTGAAGAAGTCGGTCGAGGAGCGGCGCTCCGAGATCCTCGACGTGACCTGCGACGTCGTCGTCGAGCGTGGCTTCGGCAGTACCCGCATCGCCGACGTCGCCGACCGGCTCGGCGTGTCGACCGGGCTGATCCATTACCACTTCGACTCGAAGGACCAGCTGCTCGCCGAGGCGTTCCAACACGCCGCGGCGCGGGACCTGTCACGGCTCGAGGCGGAGCTGGCCGATGCGCCGAGCGCGCTCGTCAAGCTGTCCCGCACGATCGACCTGTACGCCCCGGAGGACGCGGAGCCGGGGTGGATGCTCTGGATCGACGCCTGGGGCGAGGCGCTACGCAACCCGACGCTGAAGCACATCAGCCAGGAGCTCGACGTCGCGTGGAAGGACCGGCTCGAGGCGGTGATCCGGGAAGGCGTCGCGAACGGCGAGTTCCGCTGTGCCGACCCGCACGCATCGGCGTGGCGCCTGGCGGCGCTCCTCGACGGCCTCGGCGTGCAGGTCACCGTGCACGAGGGCGTGCTCTCGCGCAGCGAGCTCCGCGCCTGGGTCCTGGCGGCTGCGACAGCGGAGCTCGATCTCTCGCCCGGCGCGTTCAACGGCGAGCGCCGCCGCCGACCCCGCTCGCGCAGCGTCGCCTGACGCTCACTCGCGGCGCCGGTTCCACTGCCTTCCCTCGTTCCTGTCACCGATTGTTGCGCTCGGCGCAGCATGCCGTGACGAGAACGCTCGTGACGGCGATGCGGCGTCCTCCGGCGGAGTCCCGGCGGAGCCATCAACCGAGG
>DASZOG010000058.1:0-4000 GCA_035550895.1 Acidimicrobiales bacterium | reverse complement strand
GGACCTGATGGCGCGTGCGAAGTCCGATCCGCTGGTGCAACGGCTCGCCAACGTCGAGCTCTTCGAGGGCCTGAGCACGAAGCAGCTCGACGCGATCGCCAGCGCGATGCGCGAACGCACCTTCGCCGCGGGGGACACGATCATCGAGGAAGGGGCAACCGACGGCCGCTTCTACCTGATCGACTCCGGCACCGCGGACGTCAGCCTGAAGGGCACGGTGGTCGACCACCTCGGCCCGGGCGACTACTTCGGCGAGATCGCGCTCATCGACAACGGCCCGCGCACCGCGTCGGTCACCGCGACGTCCGACGTCCGTTCCCTCACCCTCGCCCACTTCAACTTCCGCGCCGTGTTGAAGGACAACCCCGATCTCGTGCAGAAGCTGCTCGTGCAGGTCTGCCGCCTGCTGCGCAACACCGAGGCCGAGCTCTACACCTGACCGCCGGCGAGGTGGTCCGGCTACTGGGCCTTCTCGAGGAAGCGGTCCACGTCGACGACGACGCGGGTGACGACGCCGCAGGCGACGAGCCCGCGGCTGTCCCGCACGGCGACGACGAAGTTCAGCCTCCGGCCCTCGACCTTCTCCAGCGTCGCCTCGGCGGTCACCTGCGCCCCGACGGCGTTCGGCTGCAGGTGGTCGAGCTGGATACGCATGCCGACCGAGCTCTGCCCGTTCTTCAGGTGCCCGTCGAGGGCGCGGACCGTCGCCTCCTCGGCCAGCGCGACCACGCGGGGTGTCGCCAGCACCGGCACGTCGCCCGAGTGGAGGGCGACGGCAGTGTCCGCGTCGGTCACCTCGAGAGTCACCTCGCCGCGCGCACCGGTCTCGATCGTCACACCATGGAGGCTACTGGCGCAGGGCCGACGAGGATCGTTGCTCGATGCGCTCTCGGTACGCTCGGCCGAGAGCGATGGCCGCGGCTGAGGTGGCCGACGAGAGGTGGCGTGATGGTCGACCAGGACGTGATCGAGCGGGTGCTCGGGGCAGCGCTCCGTTCCGGAGGCGAGTTCGCCGAGCTGTACGTCGAGGACCGGCGCTCCTCGTCCGCGCATCTCGACGACGGCAAGGTCGACCAGGTCAGCTCTGGCCGTGACCGGGGGGCTGGTGTCCGCGTCGTGCTCGGTGAGACCACCGGCTACGCGCACACCGCCGACCTCAGCGAGCGCGGCCTCCTCGCGGCCGCCGAGGCGGCGTCCGCCGTAGCCACCACTGGGCGCGCCGGCGCGACCGTGGTGCCGCTGTCGCGCCGGCCGGAGCACCGCGTCAGCCGCGTCGAGCAGCCGCCCGACGAGATCGGCAAGGCGGCGAAGGTCGCGCTGCTGCAGCGCGCCGACGAGGCGGCGCGGGCGACCGGCAACGCGATCGTGCAGGTCTACGCGGGGTACGGCGACAACCGCCGGCGCCTCCTCGTGGCCAACTCCGAGGGCGTGCTGGCGCACGACGAGCAGGTCCGCACGCACTTCGGGGTCCAGGCCACGGCGAGCGGGGACACCGGCCTGCAGACAGGGTACGAGTCGCTCGGGCACACGATCGGCTTCGAGCTGTTCGACGCGGTGGCGGTGGAGGAGCTCGCCCGGCGGGCAGCGGAGCGGGCCCTGACGAAGCTGAACGCCCGGCCGGCGCCGAGCGGCACGCTCCCGGTGGTGATCAAGTCCGGCGGAGGTGGCGTGCTCTTCCACGAGGCGTGCGGGCACGGGCTCGAGGCCGACCACATCCAGAAGGGCGTGTCGGTGTTCCGCGGCCGGGTCGGTGAGCAGGTCGCCGCGCCGCTCGTCACGCTCGTCGACGACGGGACGATGGCCGGCGAGTGGGGCGCGATCGGGTACGACGACGAGGGTCACCCGAGCCAGCACAACGTGTTGATCAAGGACGGCGTGCTGACCGACTACATGTGGGACCACCTCCGGGCGCGCAAGGAGCGACGCGGACCGTCGGGCAACGGCCGCCGGCAGAGCTACAAGCACCTCCCGATGGTCCGGATGACGAACACGTTCGTCCTCAACGGGAGCGAGGACCCCGAGGAGATCATCCGGGCCACGCAGCGCGGCGTGTACGTGGCGCAGCTCGGGGGCGGGCAGGTCAACACGGCGTCGGGCGACTTCGTGTTCGGGATGACCGAGGCGTACCTCATCGAGGGGGGGCAGATCACCGAGCCGATCCGCGAGGGCAACCTGATCGGCAATGGTCCGCAGGTGCTGCAGGACATCGACCTGCTCGGGAACGACTTCGCCATGGGGAGCCCCGGCACGTGCGGCAAGGACGGCCAGGGTGTTCCGGTCGGCGACGGCCAACCGACGCTGCGCGTCCGTGCCCTGACGATCGGCGGGACGGCGGCGTGAGCGCTGTGGTCGACGCAGCCGCGGGCGTCGAGCCGCTGCTCGAGCTCGCGCAGCGGGTCGCGGACCAGGCGCGGCAGGGGGAGCAGGTGGAGGCCTTCGTCGCCCGCTACGCCGACACCAGCGTCCGCGTGTACGAGGGAGAGATCGAGCACCTCACGTCCGCCCGGTCAGAGGGCATCGGTGTGCGGGTCATCCGCGACGGGCGTACCGGGTTCGCGTATGCCGGGACGCTCGATCACGACGCCGTTGCCGACGTGCTCGCGGAGGCGCGGGACAACGTCGCCTTCGGGACCCCCGACGAGTTCGCCGGCCTGGCCGAGCCCGACGGCGTCACGCCCGTCCAGCAGGACCTGTGGCGCGACGACCTCGCCACGTTCCCGACCGAGCAGAAGGTGGCGCTCGCCCGCGAGCTCGAGCAGGCGACGCTCGGAGCAGATCGTCGTGTGCGCGTCGAGGAGAGCGACTACGGCGACGTCCTCGCCGAGGCCGCCGTCGCGACGAGCACCGGGATCGCCTCGGCCGGACGGCAGACCGCCGCGTCGCTGTCCGTCGGCACGCTCGCCGACGACGGCGACGTCACGCACAGCGGGTTCGGCTTCACCGTCGGGCGTTCGCCCGCCGACTTCGATCTCGGCAAGGCGGCGTGCGACGCCGCGGAGCGGGCGACGCGGCTGATCGGGGCGACGAAGCCGGCGACCGGGAAGGTCACGGTCGTGCTCGACCCGTTCGTCACCGCGCAGCTGCTGCGCGTCATGTCGGCGACGTTGAACGGTGAGGCGGTGTCGAAGGGCAGGTCGTTCTTCGCCGGCCGCCTCGGCGAGGTGGTCGCCTCGCCGCTGTTCACGCTCGTCGACGATCCGACGAACCCGCTGGCCTACACGGCGAGCGAGGTCGACGGCGAGGGCCTTGGCACACGGCGCAACGTGCTCGTCGAGGCGGGCGTGCTGCAGATGTTCGTGCAATCGGCGTACAGCGCCAGGCGCGCCGGCACGGTGTCCACCGGCAACGCCGTCCGCGGTGGGTTCAGCGGTCCTCCCCGCTGCGGGTGCCTCGCGCTCTCGCTCGCGCCCGGCACCAAGCAGCAGGCGGCGCTCGTGGCCGGCGTCGACGATGGCCTCCTCGTCCAATCCGTCCAAGGCCTGCACTCGGGGGTGAACCCGGTGTCCGGCGACTTCTCGACGGGTGCGTCGGGACTGCTCATCCGCGGTGGCGAGCTCGGCGCGCCGGTCAAGGAGTTCACGATCGCCTCGACGCTCCAGCGGATGCTGCTGGACGTCGTCGAGGTGGGCGGCGACGTCGAGTGGCTGCCGATGTCCGCCAGTGGCGTGACGCTCGTTGTCCGCGATGTGACGATGAGCGGCACGTGAGGACTGCGATCATGGTCACAATGCCGTGACCATGGGACATCGTCGCGTCCACCCGGGATCGCATCGAGCTGCTCGTCGTCACACCGCGGATCTGCGTCACCGCGGCGCTGCCCGCTGACGTCGGTTCCACGTCGGGTTCCACGGCGACCCGTCGACCGGCTCATCGCTGCCTCAGCGATCGAGTCCAGGGCGGCGCTGGTCACGAAGGACCGCCTCATCCGCCGCTGGTCGAAGCGCACCGGCCGCGTCTCCACCGTGGTGTGGTGACGAGCGTGGCCCACCTGGGGGTGGGG
>DASZOG010000057.1:0-4625 GCA_035550895.1 Acidimicrobiales bacterium | reverse complement strand
CCGCCGGCGCGATCCCGATCGCCCGCACGAACCTGCCCGATGTCGGTCTGCGCGTGCACACCGAGTCCACGCTGCACGGCCTGACCCGCAACCCGTGGGATCCGGACCGGACGGCCGGCGGGTCGAGCGGCGGCGAGGGCGCCGCACTCGCCAGCGGCATGAGCCCGCTCGGGCTGGGGAACGACCTCGGCGGCTCGCTGCGCAATCCGGCGCACTGCTGTGGCATCGCCTCGATCAAGCCGACGACGGGACGTGTGCCGCACGCGTCGGTCATCCCGCCGGAGGACAGCGGCATCGCCTTCCAGTTGATGGCCGTCGAGGGCGTGATGGCCCGGCGCGTGGCCGACGTCCGCGCCGGACTCGCCGCGGTCAACGGAGCGCACCACCGGGACCCGGTCTCACTGCCGGTGCCGCTCGAGCTGGACCGGCCTGCCGGACCGATCCGGGTCGCCGTCGTCCCCGAACCTCCCGGTGGATCGACCGACGCAGCGATCGCTGGCGTCGTGCGCCAGGCCGCCCACGCGCTGGCTGGCGCGGGATACGCCGTCGAGGAGGCGACGCCGCCGAGCTACGAACGTGCGCTGGAGCTGTGGCAGCTGTGCCTGATCCCCGATCTCCGCCTCCAGCTGCCGATCCTGCGCGAGGTCATGGGCCCGGGTGGGATGCGCTTCCTCGACCTGATCGACACCGACATCCCCGATGTCGCCGCGCTCACCTGGGCGGCGCTCCTCACCGAGCGGCTGACGCTCGCTCGTGCCTGGGCGGAGTTCTTCGCCAGCCATCCGCTCGTGCTCTCCCCCGTCTGGACGCAGCCGCCATTCCGCCACGACTGGGACATCGAGAGCGCGGAGACGGCGCACGCCACGCTCGAGCTGATGCGTCCGGTCCTGCCGGCGAACCTTCTCGGCCTGCCTGCCGCGGTGACGTGCGGCGGGGTCGTCGACGGGCTGCCGGTCGGCGTCCAGGTGATGGGCGACCGGTTCCACGACCTGCTCTGCCTCGACGCGGCCGAGGCGATCGAGACCGCCGTCGGCCCGCTGACGCCGATCGAACCGGTCCGGGAGAGACGCGCATAGGCGAGCTCGTCGCCGTCGAGGCGGTGGGCGACACGTGGTTCGTCGACACGCTGCGGCGGGTGTGGGACGCCGGCGACGCGGTGTTCCCGCTCGATCCGCGACTCCCCGCTCCCGCCCGCACAGCGGCCCTGGCAGCGATGGCGCCGGCCCGCGTGCTCGGCCACGACGGCACCGTCGCGCTGCTCCCCGGTGCCCGGCCGGTCGAGGAGGGTGACGCGCTCGTCGTCGCCACGAGCGGCTCGACCGGCGAGCCGAAGGGCGCGGTGCTCACGCACGATGCGATCGGCGCGTCGGCCAGGGCGACCAGCGCCCGTCTCCGCGTCGACCCGGCGACCGACCGGTGGCTCGGCTGCCTGCCGTTGGCGCACGTCGGCGGTCTCTCCGTCGTCACGCGGGCTCTGGTCACCGCGACGCCGCTCACCGTCCTGCCCGGCTTCGACGCGCGAGCCGTGATGGAGTCCGGCTGCTCCCTCGTCTCGCTCGTCGCCGCCACACTGCCGAGGATCGACCCGCGCCGCTTCCGCATCGTCCTGCTCGGAGGCTCCCGCCCGCCCACGGACCGGCCGGCGAACGTCCTGGCGACCTACGGGATGACGGAGACGGGCAGCGGCGTGGTCTACGACGGTCGCCCGCTGGACGGCGTGGAGGTGCGCATCGACGCAGTCGGGGAGATCCACGTCCGCGGGCCGATGCTGCTGCGCGCCTACCGGGACGGCACCGACCCGAAGGACGCCGACGGCTGGTTCCCGACCGCCGATCTCGGGCGGTGGCGTGACGACGGGCGCCTCCACGTCGAAGGTCGGCGCGCGGAGCTGATCATCACCGGCGGAGAGAACGTCTGGCCGGAGGTGGTCGAAGGCGCGCTGAGAAGCCATCCGGACATCGCCGACGTGGCGGTCGCCGGCCACCCCGACCCGGAGTGGGGGGAGCGGGTGGTGGCGTACGTCGTCCCCACCCACCCCACGGCGCCGCCGACGCTCGCCGCGCTGCGCGACCACGTGAAGGCGGCGCTGCCCGCGTGGTACGCGCCCCGCGAGCTGATCCTCGTCGACAGGCTGCCGCGCACGCCGCTCGGCAAGCTCCGCCGCGGCGAGCTCTAGTGCCGTGGCACTAGCCCGGGCCACGGACGCCGGCGCCGCCGTCGATCACGTAGGTGTCCCCCGTGATCCAGCTCGCCGCGTCGCTGGCGAGGAACAGCGCGAGATTGGCGATGTCCACCGGCTCGCCGAGCCGGCGCGTGGGCAAGCTGGCGGCGAGCGCTTCGCCGTACGTCTCGACGAGCACCTTGGCGAAGTCCGTCTTCACCAGGCCCGGGGCGATGCCGACGACGCGCGTCGGGCCGAGCTCATGGGCGAGCTGGCGAGTGGGGTGGATCAGCGCCGCCTTCGTCACGTTGTAGACGCCGAGGAATCCCTCGGCCCGCATCCCGCCGACCGACGCGATGTTGACGATCACGCCAGGCCGGTCGTTGAACGCCTGGTCCCACGCGGCACGGCACCAGAACAACGGGCCGCGCAGGTTGACCTGCAGCGTCTTGTCGTAGCGGTCCGGGTCGATCCCGAGCGTCGGGCCGAAGTACGGGTTCGTCGCCGCGTTGTTGACGAGGATGTCGAGCCCGCCGAAACGCTCGATCGTCGCCGCGACGCAGGCTGCCGCGGCGTCGATGTCGCCGGCGTTCGCCGCGTACACCGCGGTCTCCCCGTCCATCTCCGCGGCGGCTGCCTCGAGCTGGTCCTGTTTGCGTGACGACAGCATCACCTCGGCCCCAGCCGCGGCGTACGCGGCGGCGATCGCCTTGCCGATCCCCTTCGACGCGCCGGTGACCAGCGCGACCTTCCCGTCCAGCCGCAGTTCCATCGGCGCCGGACTGTACCGGCGGCACCCGCCCGCCGCCCGCCTGAGAGTCCGGGCGCGAAGTTCGCCGGGTTTCCGGCGACATCCGCACCCAGAACGACCGCGGCGGCGACTCGGTAGCGTGCACATGGATGAACCGGTTGGCCGAGGAGACGTCGCATTACCTCCGCCAGCACCGCGACAACCCGGTCGACTGGCACCCGTGGGGGCCGGAGGCGTTCGCCCGTGCTCGCGCCGAGGACCGCCCGATCCTCCTCTCGGTCGGCTACGCAGCCTGCCACTGGTGCCACGTCATGGCCCACGAGTCGTTCGAGGACGACGACGTCGCCGAGGTGATGAACCGCCTGTTCGTCAACGTCAAGGTCGACCGGGAGGAGCGGCCTGACGTCGACGCGATCTACATGGACGCGGTGCAGGCGCTGACCGGCCGTGGCGGCTGGCCGATGACGGTCTTCCTCACTCCCGAAGGCCGACCGTTCTACGGCGGCACGTACTACCCCCGCCCGCAGTTCCTGCAGCTCCTCGAGGCAATCGACGACGCCTGGCGCAACCGCCGCGCGGAGGTCGACGGCGCAGCGGGCCAGCTCGTCCGCGCCCTCGACAGCACCGCCCGCATCGAGCCGGCGGACACCGCGCCGGGCGTCGAGCAGCTCAACGCCGCCCTGCAGCAGCTGGCGGCGTCGTTCGACCGCCAGTGGGGTGGCTTCGGCCGTGCCCCGAAGTTCCCGCAGGCGATGAACCTCGAGCTCGTGCTACGGGCACACCACGCGAACGGCAGCCCTGACGCGCTGGCGGTCGTCACGACCACGCTCGACGCGATGTGCTCGGGTGGGATCTACGACCACCTCGGCGGAGGCTTCGCCCGCTACTCGGTCGACGAGCGCTGGCTCGTGCCCCACTTCGAGAAGATGCTCTACGACCAGGCGCTGCTCGTCCCCGTGTACCTGCACACCTGGCAGGTCACCGGTGAGGCGCGCTACCGGCAGGTCGTGGAGGAGACCGTCGGGTACGTGCTGCGCGACCTGCGCGACGACCGGGGTGGCTTCTTCTCCTCCGAGGACGCGGACAGCCTCGGCGACGACGGCCACTCGCACGAGGGTCGGTTCTACGTCTGGACGCCGGAGGAGTTCCACGCCGTGCTCGGCGACGGCGGCGTGGCAGACGCGGCGATGGCGTGGTTCGGCGTCGAGTCGAGCGGCAACTTCGAGGGGCGGACGATCCTCAACCGGATGCATGCACGCGGCGAGCTGGCCCGCCCACCCGAGATCGAGGCCGCCCGCCAGCAGCTGTTCACGGCGCGCGAGCAGCGGCCGCGACCTGGCCTCGACGACAAGGTGCTCACCGAGTGGAACGGGCTGATGCTCGCCGCGCTCGCCGAAGCCGCTGCGGCCCTCGAGCGCGAGGACTGGCTCGCTGCCGCCGTGCAGAACGGCGAGTTCCTCCTCGACTCGCTGCGGGGCGCCGGCGGGCGCTGGCATCGATCGTGGCAGCGCGACGGCGGCGCGCGGCATGGCGCGCTCGCCGCCGACCACGCGGCCGTCCTGCACGGGTTCCTCGCGCTCGCTGGCGCGACCGGCCAGGCGCGGTGGATCGAGGAGGCGGTCGCCGTCGCCGACACGCTGCTGGATCGGTTCTGGGACGCCAGCCGCGGCGGCCTGTTCACCACCGCCGACGACGCCGAAGCGCTCGTCGTCC
>DASZOG010000056.1:0-23446 GCA_035550895.1 Acidimicrobiales bacterium | reverse complement strand
TGCTTGTTCGATTCGTGCGGTCCGCACGACGCGAATCGCGCGAACAGGGGGCTAGGGGAGGTCGCCGGTCTCCAGGAGCTTGGTGAAGCCGGCTTCGTCGAGGATCGGGACGCCGAGCGACTCGGCCTTCGTCAGCTTGCTCGCCCCCGGCTCCCGGCCGACGACGACGGCGAACGTCTTCGCGCTGACGCTGCCGGGGCTCTTCCCCCCGCGGTCCTTGATCGCCGCCTCCGCCTCCTCCCGGCTGAACCCGTCGAGCGTCCCAGTGACGACGACGGCCTTGGCGGCCAGCACCTGGCGCACGCGGCTGACGACGACGTTGCCGAACTCGACGCCCGCGGCGCGCAGCTTGTCGACGATCACCCGGTTCTGCGGGTCGGCGGCCCAGCGGGTGATCGACGCGGCGATCGTCGGACCGACACCGTCGACGGACGCGAGGTCGGCCTCCGACGCGTCCAGGATCGCGTCGAGCGACCCGAACGCCCGGGCCAGGACGTCGGCTGCCGCGGGGCCGAGATGCTTGATGCCGAGCCCGACGAGCAACCGCGGCAGCGGCCTGCCGCGAGAGCCGTCGATCGCCCGGAGGAGGTTGCTGGCGCTGACGTCGGCGAAGCCGCCCAGGCCGAGCAGCTGCTCCTTCGTCAGCGTGTAGATGTCCGCCGGGTCGTGGACCAGGCCGGCGTCGGACAGCTGGAACACGGTTCGCTCGCCGAGGCCCTCGATGTCCATCGCGCCGCGGCTGGCGAAGTGGATGATCCGCTGGTCGCGTTGGTAGGGGCATGCCGGCTCGACGCAGCGGTGCTCCGCCTCGCCCGGGTTGCGGACGAGCGGCGTGGACAGCGGGCACGGGCAGGTGGCTGGGAACACCCACGGCGCAGTGCCCTCCGGGCGCAGCGAGTGCACCGGGCCGAGCACTTCCGGGATCACATCGCCCGCCTTGCGCACGATCACCGTGTCGCCGGGGCGCACATCCTTGGCGCGCACCTGGTCCTCGTTGTGCAGCGTCGCCATGCCGACGGTCGAGCCGCCGACGAACACCGGCTCGAGCACGGCGAACGGCGTCGCCCGCCCGGTCCGCCCGATCGAGACGTGGATGTCGCGCAGGACGGTCGTGCGCTCCTCGGGTGGGAACTTGTACGCGATCGCCCACCGCGGCGCCTTCGAGGTGACGCCGAGCCGCTCGCGCTGGTCGAGGTCGTCGACCTTCACCACGACCCCGTCGATCTCGTACGGGAGGTCGTGGCGGTGCTCCTGCCAGCCGCGGCAGTAGGCGAGCACCTCGTCGAGGCCCTCGACGACGCGGACCTCCGGGTTCACCGGCAGACCGAGGTCGCGCAACATCTCCAGGGTCTCGTGGTGGCTGGTGAACGCCGGGCCGCCGATCACCTCGCCGAGCTGGTACGCCCACAGCGCCAGCTCCCGGCTGGCGGTGATCCTGGCGTCCTTCTGCCGCAGCGAGCCGGCGGCCGAGTTGCGCGGGTTGGCGAAGACCTTCTGCCCGCCCGCTTCCTGGCGGCGGTTGAGGTCCTCGAAGGCTGGAATCGGCATGTACACCTCCCCGCGGACCTCGAGCACGTCGGGTGCGACGGCCGGGAGCCGATCCGGCACGACGGAGATCGTCGCCACGTTCGCCGTGACGTCCTCACCGACGCGGCCGTCGCCGCGGGTCGCCGCTTGCACCAGCCGGCCACGCTCGTAGCGCAGGCTGATCGCCAGCCCGTCGATCTTCGGCTCGCAGACGAACCGCACCTGCTCCCCGGGTAGGCCGCGCGCCAGGCGCGCCCCCCACGCGTCGAGCTCACCAGGTGCGAACGCGTTGTCCAGGCTCATCATCGGGACCCGGTGCGTGACAGGGGCGAACGTCGCCGACACCGGCGCGCCGCCGACGTGGCGCGTCGGCGAGTCGGGCGTGACGAGATCCGGATGTGCCTCCTCCAGCGCGCGCAGCTCGCGCACCAGCGCGTCGAAGTCGGCGTCGGAGACCTCCGGGTCGTCGAGCTCGAAGTAGCGCCGGTTGTGGTACTCGATCTGCTCGCGCAGCCAGGTGGCCCGCGCGACCGGATCGTCGCTCGACGGTCCGCGCCCCGGTGCGGCTGTCACATGGCGCTCGCTTCGGCCGCTCACGCGCCCACGGTCAGCCGCGTGGCGACCGCCTGGCCGTGCACGCGGAAGGCCAGCTCGGACACGAGCTCCAGCACGCGCGCCGCTTGATCAGGCGCGTGCAATCCGAGGCCGCAGTCAGGGGTGATCAGCGCCTGGTGCCGCAGGCGCAGCGGGTCGCACCCGCCTTGCACGAGGCTGCACCACAGGCTGCTCAGGTCGCGCCAGTAGCGGTCGACCTGGCCGCTGACCGGACGGTGCGTGGGCACGGCGCCCCACGCGATCCATCCGCCCCCGTCGAGGAACGCCGCCAGCTCGCCCGCGACGTCGACGAGCTCCGGACGCGCCGGGACGGAGATGATCGCCGGGCCGGTGGACGCGATCGCGACCCAGTCTCCCGCCCCGCAGCAGTGCACTCCGGACGTGCCTTCCGGCTCGATCGCCGCGAGTGCGCACGACAGGAGGTCGATCGACGTTCCCGGGTCGAGCGGGAACGCTGGGTCGAGCACGGCCGGGAAGGCCGGTTCGTCGATGACGACCACCTGCCGGCATCCGGGCAGTGCGGCCGAGATCGCCGCCCCCACGAAGGCGATGTGCTCCCGGATGGCGCGCACCGCGACCTCGAAGGCGACGATGGCGGGGGCGCCGCGCTTGTGCAGCGCGACACCGAGCGTGATCGGCCCGCAGACCTGCCACTTGACGGGCCCGGTGCGGCCGGCCGCCGCGTCGAGGAAGGCGCGCAACCCGCCGAACGCGTCGTGCTCGAGGTCGACGCGCACGTCGGCTGCGGGGTCGAGACGGTCCGCGTCGACGGCGATGTCGCCGTCGTCGGAGGAGGAGACGCCGCGCAGCCCGACCGTCGCGTGCGCCAGCATCCGCTCCGCAGCCGAGCGCCGCGGCAGTGTGGGCACCACCGGCAGGTCCGGGAGGCGTTCGAGGACGAACGCCGCAGCCTCGGCGGCGTCGGTGTGCGGCAGGCTGCCGATGCCAGTGGCGACGCCAGACGGAAGTGGCACCCTCGAAGCGGACACGCTCGGGACCCTCCTTCCCCATGGCCCGAGTCGACCGCAGTGGACCCGTCAGCCGGCTCGAAGCTAGTGCTGGACCGGTCCACGTTGGCGATTCGGAGCACGGCGCGGCAAATCTGTTCCGCCGTGCACCGGGCGCTGCTGTGGTCGCTGCGCGCCGCGTGGGTGGCGACGCCGGTGGTCGTCGGACCTGCGCTCGCCGCCGCGCTCGACGACGCCAGCCGTCCGGTGCAGCTCACTGCTGCCATCGGCGCCTGGGCGGGCTGGGCTGCAGGGCTGCTCTGCGCGCTGGTCCCCACGCCGCTGTCGCTCACCGGGCTGCGGACGCTCGCACCCGCGGCGCCGGTCGTGGCCGGCGCGGCGTTCGTCGACCAGCCCGGCCTCGGCGCCGGCATCGGGCTCGCGGTGACGACGTTCGCCGCGGCGCTCGCGTTCACCGCGGAGGTCGGTCAGCGCTTCGTGCAGGGAGGGGCCTACGGCGACGAGCGGCGGTTCCTCCTCCGGCCGCCGGGCCCACTCGTGCTCGGCCCGCTGGAGGTCCTCTGGCTCGCCACGGTCGGCGGACTCGCCGCAGGCGCGCTGCTGCTCGCCGCGGAGTCGTGGGTTGTCGGAGGAGTAGTGGTCGCGGCGGCCGCGGCGCTCGCCGTGCCCGTGCTGCGCCGCTTCCATGGGCTGTCCCGCCGCTGGCTGGTGATCGTGCCGGCGGGCCTCGTGCTGCACGACGACCTCCTGCTCGCGGACACCGTCCTCGTCCGCCGAGCACAACTGGTGCAGGCGGAGCTCGCGCTCGCCGACAGCGCGGCGCTCGACCTCACCGGCGCCGCGCTCGGCATGGCGGTCGAGCTGCGCTTCACCGCGCCGCAGACGCTGGTCGTCGCCGGCACGTCACGGTCGCGGACCGGGCGCGCCGTGCACGCCTCGGCAGTGCTCGTCAGTCCGTCGCGGCCGGGTGCCGCGCTGGCCGCGATCGCCCGCTGATCGTCTCGGGCGGCGGCCGGTCAGGCGGCGAGCGCGCCGCCGAGCACGACCTCGTCCGACGTGTCGTAGAGGACGATGCTCTGCCCCCGAGCGACGCGCCGCTGCGGTTCCTCCCACCGCAGCACGTCCCCGTCGACCGTGGCGCGGGCGGCCGGCGCGTGCGCGGAGCACTGCGCGAGGACCGCACCCGCGGTGCCGCCACCCGTCCAGCGCAGGTCGCACAGCGGCTGCTCGGCGACCAACAGGTCGCGGCGCGATCCGACGGTGACGACGCCCGAGCCCGTGTCGACGTCGACGACGTATCGCGGCTCTGCGCTACCCCCGATGCCGAGGCCCTTGCGCTGGCCGACCGTGACGAGCTCGACGGACGGCACCGCGCCGAGCGTCCGGCCGGTCGTGTCGACGACCCGGGCCGGCCGCAACGGCATCCGCGGACCGAGGAACGCGGCCCGCCCACCGGACGACGTGATGAAGCACACGTCCTGGCTGTCGGGCTTGTGCGCCGTCCGCAGTCCGAGCGCCGCGGCCCGGCGGCGGACCTCGGCCTTCGTCAGATCGCCGACAGGGAACCGGGTGCGCGCCAGCGCGCCACGGTCGAGCACGTGCAGCACGTAGCTCTGGTCCTTCGCCCGATCGAGGCCACGGGCGAGGCGCCCGCCGACGATCCTGGCGTGGTGGCCCGTAGCCACGGCGTCGAAGCCCAGCCGGTCGGCGCGCTCCAGCAGGCGGTCGAACTTCAGGTGCCGGTTGCACTCCACGCACGGGTTCGGCGTGCGGCCGGACCGGTGCGCGTCCACGTACGGCACGACGACGTGGCGTTCGAAGTCGGCCGTGAAGTTGAACACGACGTGATCGACGCCGAGCTGCTGCGCTGCCCGGCGCGCGTCGTCCACGTCGGCTACGGAGCAGCAGCCGGTGTCGCTCGCGCCACCCCACAGCTTCATCGTCACGCCGACGACGTCGTGGCCTGCGTCGCGCAACAGGGCGGCCGCGACCGATGAGTCGACACCGCCGCTCATCGCCACGAGGATCTGCATCGCCGCTACCGCCGCAGCTTGCGCACCGCCGCCGGGACGGCGGTCAGGGCGTGATCGATGTCGGCATCGCTCGTCGACCACCCGAGCGAGAAGCGGATCGAGCCCGCGGCCAGCTCCTTGGGTACACCCATCGCGGCCAGCACGTGCGAAGGATCCATCGCCCCGCTGGCGCAGGCGGACGCGGCCGACGCGCAGACGCCCGCCCGGTCGAGGAGGAACAGCAGCGCCTCGCTCTCCACGCCCTCGAAGCACACGTGAGCCGACCCGGCGATGCGCGCCTCCCGCGAGACGACCTCCACCACGCCGTCCAGCTCGGCCGCGAGACCGTCGACCAGCCGGTCGCGCAGCTCCCCGATGCGATCGACCGTGGCTTCACGCTGCTCAGCCGTGATCCGCATCGCGGTGGCCGTCGCCACCGCGCCGGCAACGTTCTGCGTGCCGCTCCGGCGATCCTGTTCCTGCCCGCCACCGAGCAGCAGCGGTTCGACCTCCGCGCCTCGGCGCTGCACGAGCACGCCGACGCCCTGCGGACCGCCGACCTTGTGGGCCGACAGGGAGAGCAGATCGAAATCGTGCGCGGCAGTGGCGAGATCGAGCCAGGCGAAGCCCTGCACGGCGTCGGTGTGCAGCAGCGCCCGCGGCGCATGCTCGCGCACCACTGCGGCGATCTCGGCGAGCGGCGTCACCGAACCGACTTCGTTGTTCACCGCCATCACCGAGACGACGGTGACGTCGTCCCCGAGGGCCGCCGCGAGCTGGTCGCGATCCACCCGGGAGTCGGCGTCGACCCCGACGATGGTGCCGCCGAGGTGCTCGACCACGTGCAGCACGGCGTGGTGCTCGGCGGCGGGGCACACCGCCCTCCCGCCGTGCCGGCGCACCGCGCCGGCGATCGCGGTGTTGTCCGCCTCGGTGCCGCCGGCGGTGAAGACCACCTCGCCAGGCGCGCAGCCGACCAGCTCGGCGATCGTGTCCCGCGCCTCCTCGAGCGCGATTCGCGCCCGCCGCGCGACAGAGTGCGACCCGTTCGGGTTGCCGTACTCCTCGGCGAGATGCGGCAGCATCGCGGCGACCGCCTCCGGACGCATCGGCGTCGTCGCCGCATGGTCCAGGTACGCCACCGGTGCATCCACCGCACGCACGCTACCGGCGCCTTCCCACCCCACAGCGCCCGACCAGGGCAGCCCCAGTCGTTCTCGTCACGCCCTGTCGCGCCGAGCGCAACGGTGGGTGACAAGAACGAGGCCAGGGGGCGCGGGCGGGTTTGCGGGCGGGCGTCGGCGTTGCGGAGCGGGCCCGCCGCCGGACGGCGGGCGTCAGCGCAGTGGGCCGTCGGCGCCCGGGGCCGGACCGAGAGCGCCGGCAACCACGTTCGCCAACAGCTGCGCGCCACGCTCGGTCAGGTGCAGGCGGTCGCGCACGAGCGCTCCCTCGGCATCGGCGACCGTGCCCTCCCACTCGACGAGCTCCACGTTCTGGTGCCGGCGCGGCATCGAGCGCACGACCGCGTTCAGCGGCGCCATCTCCTCGTCGAACTCGCGGATCGTGAGCAGCAGCACCCGGGGGACGTCCTCCACCTCGTCGAGGAGGTCCTCGAGGCGCGACCTGTACTCCCCCGCCGACGGCGGATCGTTGTGCCCGATCAGCACGACCACCGTCTCCCCGACCTCGTCCCGATTGCGGCGCAGCTCACGCTCCGCCTGCGCGGTGTTGCGCCCGCGATCGGCGTCGATCGTCGGTTCCCACCCGAGACGCTCGAGCCGCGGCTCCATCGTGTCGTAGTAGTCGGACGACGTCGCCTCCAACACCGAATCCCCGAGCAGGAACACCCGCGGGTCCGTGATCACGACCTCCGGATCCGTGGTGACCGGAGCGACCCCGGGGGAGGCGGTCGTCACCACCGTGGACGCCACGGTCGTGAAGATCGCAGTGGTGGACGGCGCGGCCGCGACCGCCGGCGTCGCCACCCGCGTCGTCGCCACCGCCGGCGCCGGAGCGCTGCGATCGACCACCGGCTCAGCGTTCGGCGGCGGGCCCTCCCCCCGCGCGTCGGCAGTCCCACACGCCCCAGCCCATACAGCAACCCCAGCAAGCAGCACGACCAGCCGCCGCCGACGATCCATGCCCGACAAGCGAACCGGCCGCGCCCGGCAGACGCAAGTCACCGGACACACAGGATCGGGGCCCGGCGGCGCAGCGAACAGGCGGTCGGCGGGCGACAGGACCCGCCGACGGCCGCGGCGCGCGCGACCGAACTACGTGCCGTGCTGAGCGCGCAGTTCGTCGCGGATCTCCGTCAGGAGGCTGAGCTCGGTGTCGACCGGCGCTTCGTTCTCCTCCTTGGCCCGGAACGAGTTGTACGCCTTGATGATCAGGAACAGCACGACCGCGACGGCGAGGAAGTTCACGATCGCGTCGAGGATCAGACCGATGGAGAACTGAGCCTCGTTGATCGTGAACGTGGCCACCTGCGTCAAGTCCTGTTCGCCGAAGATGGCGGCGATGATCGGATTGATCAGCCCTTCGACGACCGCCCCGATCACCAGCGTCACGGCGCCGGCGATGACCACGGCAACCGCGAGATCGATGAAGTTGCCCCGGTTGATGAAGTCCTTGAACTCGCGGGCCAGGTTCCTCACGTACGCGCCTCCTCGGTCAGCATCCATTCGGTTCGCCGTCCACCCGGGGCGTCATTCAACCACGTACGCCCGAGTACGGTCGGCGGCGATGCGGGAGGAGCCGGACAGCGCGCCCGAAGGCACCCTGCTCGACCGGCTCGACGACCAGTTCGAGACGCTGCGCCTCCTGCGGGCCGACGACGACGAGACCCGTGGCCGGCTCCTCGAGCAGATGGGCGCCCGCGGCAGGGCCGAGCAGGACATCGTCCGCCAGCTGTCGACGCATCCGCGGCCGTTGGCCCAGCCGGATCGCTTCCCTGCGGCGCACCGCGTGTTCGTGCGCGGCTTGGAGGTGCTGTACCGCAACGGCACCAGAGCCCCGACGATCCGGAAGCGGCTCGGCCCGCTGAAGCCCGCCGTGACGTGGCTGGTGCAAATCGTGACGCGTTGGATCGTGAAGAGCCAGCTGAACACGGTCGTCGACCGCGTGCGGCGCCTGTACGAGCTGCGCGAGGCGAACGCCGTGTGGGGCAGCGATGAGCACCATCAGCTACGCCGCGCCCGGTTGCACATGCAGACCATCTCCGGTGAGATCAAGGGCAAGCCCCTCGGTGTGCCGGCGTTCCTCGTCGGTGGAGCGTTCATCTCCGGCGTGTTCAGCGCGTTGCAGGGCGCGATCGAGTCTGCGCTCGGACATCCCGTGCTCGTCGTGATCCTCGTCCTGATCCTCGTGGCGCTCCTGGTCGGGGCGGCGTGGTCGGTGCTGTCGGCGGCCGCGATCTCCCGCCGCCGGATCCGGCTGTCGATCGACGAGCCGCTCCAGGCGCTCTACGAGACGATCGGCTCGGCCGGCGACCCGCCGGAAGACCAGTCGTACCAGTTCGCCATCTTCGCCATTGTCTTCTTCGCGCTCGCCGCGATCGTCGTCCCGGCGGGCATCGTCTTCCTGGCCAACGCGCTGTGACGCTCGCCGACGAGACGCGGTGGATGGACGCTACGGAGCAGGCCGCCCTCGTCCGTGCCGGCGACGTCCACCCGACCGAGCTCGTCACCGCGGCGGTCGAGCGCATCGAGCAGATGAACCCGACGTTGAACGCCGTCGTCAGCCAGTGGTTCGACGAGGCGCTGGGCTGGGCGGCAGACCCGGATCTGCCGGGCGGCCCGCTGCGCGGTGTCCCCTTCCTGCTGAAGGACCTGAGCACGGCGATGGCCGGGCAGCCGTTGTCCAACGGGAACCGAGCGCTGAAAGACGCCGGCTGGCGACCACCGGCCGACAGCACGCTCGTCGCCCGCTACCGGGCCGCGGGTCTCGTGATCCTCGGCCGGACGAACACTCCCGAGTTCGGCACGCTGCCGGTCACCGAGCCCGAAGCATGGGGTCCGACGCGCAACCCGTGGGATCTCTCCCGCACGCCCGGTGGGTCGTCGGGAGGGTCGGCCGCTGCGGTCGCAGCCGGGATGGTTCCCGTGGCGCACGCCAGCGACGGGGGCGGATCGATCCGCATCCCGGCGTCCTGCTGCGGGTTGGTCGGGCTGAAGGTCAGCCAGGGCCGCACGTCGATGGGTCCCGGACGCGACGAGAGCGGGCTGAGCGTGGAGCACGTCGTCGCCCGGTCGGTGCGCGACACCGCGCTGCTGCTCGACGTGAGCCACGGGCCAGGTGTCGGCGACACCGTCATCGCGTCGCCACCGGCGCGCCCGTACGCCGCCGAGATCGGCGCGGATCCGGGCCGGTTGCGGATCGGCGTCCAATCGACACATCCGCTCGGTCTCCCGCTCGACCCGGCCTGCGCGGAGGCGGCTCGGACGGCGGGAAAGCTCCTGGCGTCGCTGGGTCACGACGTCGACGAGGCGTGGCCGGCGATGCAGGCGGACCCGTCGCTGCCGGTCCACTTCACCAGGCTGTGGGCGACACAGCGGGCCCTCGCCGTGGCCCGGGTCGAGGAGATCGTCGGCCGGCCGACGACGGACGACGAGGTCGAGGCCCTCAACCGCGTGATGGCCGAGCACGCCAGACAGTCCAGCGCGCTCGACCTCGCGCTGGCCCAGGCGGCGGCGAGCAACTTCCGGCGCGCGTTGCACGCATGGTGGGCGCCGCCGCCAGCCGGCGACGGGTGGGATCTGCTCGTCACACCGACCGTCGCCGAGCTCCCACCGCGGATCGGGGAGCACGCCAACGATCCCTCCGATCCGATGGCGCCGATGCGCCGCGCCGGGCGGTGGGTGCCGTTCACCCCTGCCTTCAACCTCAGCGGACAGCCGGCGATCTCCCTCCCCCTGCACGAGAGCCCGGAAGGCCTCCCGGTCGGCGTGCAACTCGTCGCCGCCTACGGCGGGGAGGACGCGCTGCTCAGGGTGGCAGCGCAGCTCGAAGCGGCGTCGCCGTGGGCCCACCGGCAGCCTTCGCTCTGAACGACTGCTGAGCGGGCTGAGCCGGCGTCCCTTACGCGGCGCGTCGATCGGGCCACAGAGCACCACCCCCGGTGACGCGGGCGCGACGGGGAGGTTCCAATCCGGTGACAGCTGCGAAATCGCGTGCATCCCGCGTCTGTTCCGCGCGTCTGATGGGCATGGTGACTCCGATGACCCCCCGTCGTCACGATCCGGTGGCCGCGTGGCCGGCCGTCGTGCGCGCCGCCGGAGTCGCTGCCGTGCTCGTCGCGGTGGCGGCCGGTGCGCTGCACGGCTTCGCCGGTGTCGGGGCCGAGGCGCTCGTCATCGTCTCTGCGCTCGTCGCGCTCGTCATTGGCAGCCGTCTGCCAGCCGCCGCGCCGGCGTTCCTGCAGCCGGTCGACGACGGCGAGCCGGACGACCGCGCCGCGGTCTGAGCCGCGCGTCACAGGGTCCCGGTCGCGCGACGCGCGCGAGGATCGTTTCGTGAAGATACGGATCGGGTTCGGCCTCGGCGTGGGGACACACCTCAACGACGACGGCTTTGCCACGTGCGTCGACGCCCTCGAGACGCTGCGCTTCGACAGCCTGTGGTTGTCCGAGCGGGTCGGCGGAGACGCTCCCGATCCGATCGTCGGCTGCGCGTTCGCCGCCGGCCGCACGGCGCGCCTCAAATACGGGTTCAGCGTGCTGGTCCTGCCAGGCCGCAACCCGGTGCTCCTGGCGACGCAGCTCGCGTCGCTCGACCGCCTGTCCGGCGGGCGGCTGCTGCCGGCCTTCGGCCTCGGCGTCGCCGATGCCCACGAGCAGCAGGCCTTCGGCGTGGCGCGCACGGAGCGCGCCGCGTGGTTCGACGAGGCTTTGCCGCTCCTGCGCCGGTGCTGGACGGAGGACCGCATCGACCACGACGGTCCCCGCTTCCACTACAGCGGGCTGCGCGTCCTGCCCAAGCCCGTGCAGCAGCCGCCCGACGTGTGGCTCGGCGGACTGGCGGCCTCCGAGCTGCGCCGCACCGGCCGCTTGGGCGACGGCTGGCTGCCGTCGTTCGTCACGCCAGCCGAGGCGGCCGCCGGGTGGGCCACGATCACGGCCGTCGCCGACGAGCACGGACGGGCGCTCGACCCGGAGCACTTCGGCGCGCTGATCCCCTACGTCACGACGGAGGTCCCCGCCGCGGTGCTCGACCGCCTCGCCCGCCGCCGGCCTGACATCGACCCGCGCCAGCTGGTCGCGCTCGGGTTCTCCGGATTGCGCGATCAGATCGAACGCTTCATCGAGGTCGGGGCGTCGAAGTTCGTCGTCGTCCCCGTCGACGAACCGGCCGGGGACCGCGTCGCCGAACATCTCGCCGACCTCGCCGACGCCGTCCTGCCGCTCCAGTCGTGACCGCCGCACTGGCCACGCACGCCGGTGCGGTCGTCATCCCCGGCGAGCTGTCCCGCGGGCCGTGGGACCCCGGCGCCTGCCACGGCGGTCCCGTCGCCGCACTGCTCGCCCGGGCGATCGAGGGCACCGTGGGCGGAGGGGTCGACTGGCAGGTCTCCCGGATGACCGTCGAGCTGACCAGACCGGTGCCGCTCGCTCCCCTACGCGTTGCGACGGAAGTCGTGCGCCCCGGGAAGAAGGTCTCCCTCGTCGAGGCGACACTCCTGCGCGACGAGGACGGCGTCGAGGTCGCCCGCGCCCGAGCGCTGCGCATCCGCCGCGCCGACGTCGATCTGCCCGACGACCCGCTCGTGCGCCCCGAGCCGCCCTTCGGCCCGCCCGGACAGGGCGTGCCCGACCGGCCGATGTGGACCGACGACGGGCTGGTGATCCACCTCGATGCCGTGGAGCTGCGCTTCGCCGAGGGCCGCTTCTCCACGCTCGGCCCGGTGGCGGTCTGGATCCGCCTCAGCGTGCCGGTGGTCGCCGGCGAGGAGCCGACCGGGCTGCAGCGCGCCATGGCTGCCGCGGATTTTGCCAACGGCGTCTCCCACGTCGTGCCCAAGGAGCAGTACCGCTTCATCAACCCCGACCTCACGGTCCATCTCGCCCGCGAACCGGAGGGCGAGTGGATCGGGCTGCGGAGCGCGTCACTGTTCGGCACCGAAGGCGCCGGGTTCTCCGACACGGCGCTGTACGACCTCCATGGGCGGTTCGGGCGCGCCACCCAGAGCCTGATCCTCGAACGCAGCTGATCTCAGCGCGGTCCGGAGAGGAAGCCGGTGAGCCAGCCGTGCACGTTCTCGCCCAGCGTGTCCAGGTGGTAGCCGCCCTCCTGGAGGACGACCGTCGGCAGCCCGAGGGCGGCGACCCGTCCGCCGCACGTGGCGAACGTCTCGGTGTGGACGGCGAAGTCGCCGATCGGGTCCAGGCGGTACGTGTCGACCCCGAGCGACACGACCAGGGCGGCGGGGCCGAACGCGTCGACCGCCGCCAACGCATCCTCGAGAGCGGCGACGAAGCGTTCGTCGCTGCACCCCTCCTCGAGCGGCAGGTTGCGCGTCGCGCCGAGACCGCGACCGGTGCCGGTCTCCTCGGCGAAGCCGGCGAAATGCGGGTAGGCCCGCGCCGGATCGCCGTGCAGTGACACGTAGAAGACGTCGTCGCGTGCGTAGAAGATCTGCTGCGTGCCATTGCCGTGGTGGTAGTCGACGTCGAGCACGGCGACCTTCGTCCCCGTCGCCTGCGCCCAACGGTGGGCGACGATCGCCGCGTTGTTGAAGAAGCAGTACCCGCCGAACCCACTGCGCGGTGCATGGTGGCCCGGCGGTCGGCAGAGCCCGTATGCCACCCGTTCGCCGCCGGCCACGAGGTCCGCTGCGCCGAGCGCGACATCGACTGCGGCGCGGGCCGCGACGTACGTGCCGGCGACGAGCGGCGTGTAGGTCTCGAAGCACCAGTACCCGAAGCGGCCGTGGGCGGTGACCGGCTCCGGCGGGTGGCCCATGCCTTCCCGCACGGCCACGTGGAGGAACGTGTCGGGCACCGGTTCGGGCGGCTCCCCCGCAGCGTGGAGCTCCTCCCACGCCGTGGCCAGAAAGGCGACCATCGCCGGGTCGTGGACGGCCTCGATCGGGCCGGTGCCGTGCGCGGTCGGCGGCTCGAACGAGAAGCGTGTGTCCGCGGCGAGCCGGTCGCGGATCAGCTCTGCTCGCTCCGGTGTCTCCCGCTGGGGGATCGCCCGCCCGGATTCGACCTCGGTCGAGGGCTCGTGGCGGCGATGCTCTGCGCTGTACACGACCCGCATCGCGCGGACCGTACCGGCCCGGTGGGCGCCGCTTCCGCCGGCTGGTAGGTTCCCTTCCAGGGGGAGGCGTTGTTGTCCGAGCGACCGAGGAGGCCGTTGGATGAGCAAGCGCCACCGAGCGGGCGATCAGGCGGCGCTCCCGCCGCGCCAGGAGCAACGGGCGCACGCGCGCTCCGAGCGCCACCGCGTCAACACCGAGCTGGCCGAGGTGGCCGAGCAGGTATCCGGTGGGATGGAGCCCGATGACGTGGTCGAGCCGGGCGTCGGCTGGCGGCCCGAACGCCACCGCGATCCGGCGAAGGTCAAGTCGCAGCCACCGAAGCGCCGGCGGCGGCGGCACTGGAAGCTGAAGATGTGGAAGCGGCGGAAGAACACCCGCCGGGCGAAGGCGATCGCCGAGCAGCGCGCCGCCAAGGTCGACTCGCCTGAGGAGAACCTCGCCGGGGTCTGACGCGCCGCGTCACGAATGCCCCGTCTGCCGACTGGGCTTCGTCTGACCGGCGGGAACGGGGCGAAGGTCGGCAGACGGGGCATTACCCTGCGCGCATGGCGGTCGTCCTGGTCGCTGGGGTGGCCGTGGTCCTCGTCGCCCTGGCCGCGGACGGCGACCCACTGCGCGTCACGTCAGCCGGGCGGGCGGTCGGCGATGTGCCCGATTGGCTGCTCCTCGTCCCGCTCGCCGGAGTGGCACTCGCCGTCGTCGGCCTCGTCACTCTTCTCCGCGATCGTCCGGGTCCCGGGCCGCGCCGCGTCGCGCACCGGCGATCGATCATCCCGAGCCTCGCGGCGATCGCGTTCGCCGCCCTCATCGCCTCCCTCATCGGCCGGCCAGGGGACGACGAGGCGGGTCCCACCGATCCGGCGCCCGCCCTGGAGACCGCCCCCGCACCGATCAGCGAGGCCGATGGAGGGACGTCGTGGCCGACCTGGCTCCTCGTCGCCTGCGCCGCTGTCGTGGCCGGCGCAGCCACCATCACCCGCATCGGACGTGCGGCTGCACCCGATCCGGCCGGAGAAGTCCGCCCTGAGGCAGGCGACGACGACGCTGCGGCCTCCGCGGTCGAGAGCCTCGTCGCGTCCGCTGACGACCTCGCGACCACGGCCGAGCCGCGCGCCGCCGTGATCGCCGCCTATGCCCGCCTGCTCGACGGGTTGGGCCGCGCCGGAGCCGCCCGCCGGCCCGCCGAAGCCCCGTTCGAGCACGTCGCGCGGGCGCTGCGCCTTCTCGGCGTCCGTCCCGCACCGCTCGAGCGCCTGGCGGCGTTGTTCGCCGAAGCGCGCTTCTCGACGCACTCGATCACCGAGGACCATCGCCAAGAGGCGGCCGACTGCCTGCACGCCGCGCTCGACGATCTGCGAGCTGTCGCGTGCGTGTGACCCGGATCCTCCTCCCGATCGTCGTCATCGGGGCGCCGTTGGTGGCGCTGGCGGCGCCCGGACAGGCAGAGCGTGCGCTGCGCTTCGCGCTCGTCCTCGCCGTGGGCGGCCTCGTGGTCGACCTGCTCCGCTCGGTCGCGGTCCACCTCCCGCCGGAGACCTCGCGCACATTCGACGTCGTGCGCCCGCAGCGCGCATCGCCGCCCTTCCCCGCCGGCCTCGTCGAGCTCGAGCGGGACGTCCGCCTCGCGGCGATGACACATCTTCCGGGCAGGTCGCCGCGACCGGAGCGGGTCCGCGCCGTGGCCGCAGGCGCCGCCCGCCGCCGGCTCGCCCGCCACGGGCTGTCCCTCGACGCGCCGCACGACGCCGAGGCGGCTCGCGCCGTCCTCGGCTCCGCGGTGTGGGAGTTCGTCACCCGCCGCCGAGCCACCGTGGACGTGAATGAGCTGCTCGCCACGCTGGAGGCGCGATGACCGCGGTCAGCGAGGTCGCCGCCGGCGCGGCAGCCGCGCAGCTCGGGCGCATCCTCGACGAGCTCGAGCGGGCGATCGTCGGCAAGCGCGACGTGCTCGAGCTCGTCCTGCTCGGCCTCGTCGCCGACGGCCACGTCCTGCTCGACGACCTGCCGGGCGTGGCGAAGACGTTGATCGCCCGCTCCCTGGCCACCGTGACCGGGCTGGAGTTCCGCCGGGTCCAGTTCACTCCCGACCTGCTGCCAGGCGACATCACCGGGGCGACCGTCCTCGACCCGGCGAGCGGGCAGTTCACGTTCCGCGCCGGTCCGGTGTTCGGCAATCTCCTGCTCGCCGACGAGGTCAACCGGACGCCGGCAAAGACGCAGACGGCGTTGCTCGAGGCGATGCAAGAGCGGCAGGTGACCGTCGACGGCGTCACCCATCCGCTGCCGCACCCGTTCCTCGTGGTCGCCACCCAGAACCCGATCGAGCACGAAGGCACCTACCCGCTGCCCGAGGCGCAGCTCGACCGGTTCCTGTTGCGGACCCGAGTCGGCTATCCCGCGGCGACGGACGAGGAGGAGCTCCTCGCCCGCCGCGTCGCGCGCGGGCAGGACGACGTGGCGTTGGAGCAGGTGTGCGCGGGGGAGGATGTCGTCGGGTTGCAGCGCACCGTGGAGCGCGTGCATGTGGACCCGGCGATCGTCGCCTACGTCGTCGCGCTGGTGCGGGCGACACGTCACGATCCCCAGCTCGAGGTGGGCGCGAGCCCGCGGGGATCGCTCGCGCTCCTGCGGCTCGCCCGCGCTCACGCGCTTGCCCGCGGGCGCGACTACGTCGACCCGGACGACGTGAAGGCGGTGCTCACGCCGGCGCTCGCCCACCGCCTCGTCCTGCGCAGCGAGCTGTGGGTCCGGGGTGTGCCGGCGGAGGACGTGCTCGCCGCGACGGTCGCCAACGTGACCGCCCCGTCCTGGAGGTGAGTGCGGCGGCGCCCGAGCTCGCGGCAGAGGTCCGCGCCGCGCCGCGCCTGTTCGTCTACGCCGCCGTCGGTGCCGGGGCGCTGCTCGTCGGACTCGCCGGCGGGCGACCGGGCATGGCGGTCTACGGCGCGCCGCTCCTCCTGCTCGTGGTGGCGGCGGTGCTCGTCTCCCGCCGAGCTCACGTGGCCCTGAAGGCCGAGTTCGAGCCCGAACGGGTCGTGCACGGAGACGAGCTTGCGCTGCGCGTGCGTGGCCGGATCGCTCCGCCGGTCTCCCGGCTCGACGTGCTGGCGCTCCGTCGCGGGCCGATCGACCCGCACGGACCGGGCGACGCGCTGGGTGCGGCGCTGGTGCTGGCCGGCGGAATCGACACGGCGGTCCCAGTGGCCACCACGGGATGGGGGCTGGCGCGCGTCGACCGCGTCGACGTCCGGGCGGACAGTCCGCTCGGGCTGGTCCGGCAGGAGTGGTCGCTGCCGGTCGCGGCCACGGCCCGGGTCCTGCCCCGGCCGGAGCGGCTGCGCGAGCTGCTCCACCCGGCGCCACGCGCAATCGCCGGGATCCACCCGAGCGCGGCGCGCGGCACGGGCACCGACTTCGCCGAGCTACGCCCGATCGCGCCCGGTGACCGCCTCGCCGACGTGAACTGGCTGGCGAGCGCCCGGCGCGCGCGGCGCCCGTACCCGCGCCGCACGACGGCCGACCTCGTCGTCTCGGTCCGCCACCCGGAGCGCACCGGCGACGTCGTCCTGCTGCTGGACACGTTGGCCGACGACCGGGTCGACGCCGCGCCGTGGCTGCCCACCGCCGCGGCGGCCGCGTGGTCGGTGGCGCGGGCCCATCTCGCGGCCCACGACCGGGTCGGTGTCGTCGCGCTCGGCGGGTACCCGCGATGGGTCGCTCCGTCCGTCGGCCGCGCCGCGCGCTACGCCGTGCTCGACGCGCTGCTGTCCGCGCAAGCGTCGTGGAGCGCGGTCGACCGGACGCTCACCGGCACACCCGTCCACCTGCTGCCACCGGGGGCGCTCGTCGTCGCCATCTCGCCGCTCCACGACCCGCGGTTCGCCGCGGCGGCGATCGATCTGCGGCGGCAGGGGCGCGACGTCGCCGTGGTTGCCCTCGATGCGTCCGCCTGGCTGCCACCCCTCACCGGGACGCAGGCGCTCGCCGGCCGGCTGTGGACGCTCGCGCTGGAGAACCGGATCGCAGACCTCGAACGCGCCGGCGTGCCCGTCGCCCGCTGGCAGGCCCGCGCGGCGAGAGCCAGAGCGGATCACGGCACGGCAGCGACGGCCGGCGTCGCGGCGGCAGTCGCACTCCTCCGCCGGCGGCGCCGAGCCCCACTCCGGGTGCGCCAGTGAGCGAGCGAAGCGAGCTCCATGTCACGGTTCGTTGTCCGCCGCGTAGCGGCGGACGGCTCACTGGTGCACCCTGCGCGAAACCACCGCAGCTCCGAGCTCACCACAAGAGGGTGCGCCAGTGAGAGACGTGATGGCCAGGGCCCGGTGGCGGATGCGGCGCGTCCCGTCCGCTTCCCCGCGCGTGCGGGGCGTGGTCGGGCTCGCCGCCGTCTTGGCCAGCGTCGCCCTCGTCGCTCGAGTCGCCTCGCTCGGCGTGGACCGCGGCGGTGCGCTCACGTTCGCCGGAGCGATCGGCATCGTCGCGGTGATCCTCGCGGCAACAGCCCTGCCCCGGGCCTCGGCGGCGGCGGCCGGCATCCTCCTGCTGCTGCCCGTGCCGACGCTCGCCTCGGAGCGCACCCGCGATGTTGCGGTCGAGCTCGCCGTCCTCGCCGTGCTGTCCGTCGAGCTGACCGCCTGGGCCGCCGATCTACGCAGCCGCATCCGGGAGACGTCCGCCACTGTGGCCCGCCGCACCGTCGAGGTCGCCGCCGCCGTGGTGGGGACTGCGGCCGTCGGCTCGCTCGCGCTCGGCGCAACCGCGCTCGGTGGACCTCATGGCCGCGCCGCGCTCGTCATCGGGCTCGCCGCGCTCACCGCCGCAGTCGCCCTGCTCGCCTGGCGCGTCCGTGCCGGCGACCCGGCCCGGTCGTGACGGCCCGTACGATCCGGTCATGGCCAAGAACGTGCTCGGCGGTGATCTGGAGGCGTGCTCGACCGACCCGCTGACGGGCTTCTACCGCAACGGCTGCTGCGACACGGGGGGAGACGACCTCGGCGTGCACACCGTCTGCGCCCGGGTCACGGCCGAGTTCCTGGCCTTCTCGGAGGCCCGCGGCAACGACCTGACGACACCCCGACCTGGCTTCCCCGGCCTGCAGCCGGGCGACGAGTGGTGCCTGTGCGCGCCGCGCTGGCAGGAGGCGCTCGAGGCGGGTGCCGCTCCTCCGGTGCGCCTCGAGTCGACCCACGTCGCCACACTCGAGTGGGTCCGCCTCGAGGACCTGAAGGCCCACGCGGTCGACACCTGAGCACGTGTGGCGGGCGGAAGCCGGGGCGTACGCTCGGCCGGGTGGACGACGACTTGACCGGTGAGACGACAGAGCTGCTCCAATCCCTGATCCGCAACGCGTGCGTGAACGACGGCACGCCCGAGTCGGGCGGTGAGACGCGCAACGCGGAGCTGCTGGAGAGCTTTCTCACCGGCGCCGGGCTCGAGGTCGAGCGGTTCACGCCGGCGGACCACCCGGACCGTGCGTCGCTCGTCGCCCGCATCGAGGGTTCCGATCCCGGCGCTCCCGCGCTGTGCCTGATGGGTCACACCGACGTCGTGCCGGTGAACCCCGCCGGGTGGCGCGAGGACCCGTTCGGCGGCGAGGTGATCGACGGCGAGGTGTGGGGCCGCGGCGCGGTCGACATGCTCAACCTCACCGCCTCGATGGCGGTCGCGTTCCGTCACCTCGCGCGCACCGGCTTCCGCCCGAAGGGCTCGCTGATCTACTTCGCCGTCGCCGACGAGGAGGCCGGCGGGACGTGCGGAGCGAAGTGGATGGCCGACGCGCACTGGGACGCGATCGCCTGCGACTACGTCCTCACCGAGGTCGGCGGCTGGAGCGACACGCCCGCCGGGCGCCCACGGCAAGTCGGGGTCACGGTCGCCGAGAAGGGCCTCGCGTGGCGGCGGATCCGGGTCGGCGGGACGCCGGGACACGGCTCGATGCCGTACGGCAGCGACAACGCACTGGTCAAAGCAGCTGAGATCGTCCGCCGGCTCGCCGAGTACCGGCCCACGCCGCAGATCGACGAGCTGTGGCGGGCGCAGGTCGACGCGATGGACCTCGACGCCGACGCGAAGGCGGGCCTGCTGGACCCGGCTCGCCTGTGGGAGACGTTCGAGCAGCTGCCGCGCCCGCTCGCCAAGCGATGCCACGCGCTGACGCACACGACGTTCTCGCCGAACGTCGTCCACGGCGGGCAGAAGACGAACACCATCCCCGACGAGGTCGTCGTCGAGGTCGACATCCGAACGATCCCGGGTACGGGCCACGACGAGGTGGAGGCGCATCTGCGCGAGGCGCTCGGTCCGCTCTACGACGAGGTCGAGGTGACCGTGCTGTTCGACGACGTGGCGTCGATCTCGCCGACGGAGAGCCTCCTGTGGGACGTCCTCCGTGACGCGACGCAGGTCGCCTACCCCGGTGCGGAGCTGGTCCCGGGGATGGTCACCGGCGCGACCGACGCCCGCTATTTCCGCGACAAGGGCGCGATCGCGCTGGGCGCCGGGCTGTTCTCGGAGTCGATGTCGTTCGAATCGTTCAGCGACCGCTTCCACGGCAACAACGAACGGGTCGACATCGCGTCGCTCGGGTTGTCGACGGACCTGTGGCAGCGCGTCGCCCGCCAGCTCCTCGGTTGAGCAGCAGCTCACGCGCCGAGCGCGGCGACCATCCACCACTCGGCGCGATCCGTGCGATCAGATATTCGCCATGTTCGGAGCGCTGTTGGTCGGAATCGGCCTGTTCTTCATCGCCACGTTCCCCGCGACGTGGTTGCTGATGCTGTTCCTCGGCAACGTGGGGGTGAACGTGAGCTACTGGGGCGCGCTGCCGCTCGGCATCCTCGTTTCGGTGGTGATCGGCGCGGCCGGCTCCCAGCAGGTCGTCGTCACCAGGTAACGCCTACACCGCCGCGTAGTGGCATCGGGCACATCCGTGGCTAGGGTGGGCCCGATGTTGCGGTGGGTCCGGTGCGGTCGGTGGGTCGCGTTCGGATTCGTCGCCGTCATCGCCCTGTCGAACCTCGCCATCTTCGCCGTGTCCCGGGTGATGGCACTGACGACGGAGTCGGTGCGGCCCGACGCCGAGGTGGTCGGCGTCACCCACCTGCGGCTGGTGGACGACAAGGTGTGGCGCGGTGCTGCGCCCTCGCGGGCCGGCTACCGCACGCTGGCGAAGAGCGGCGTGACCACGATCGTGGACCTCCGCGCCGAAGAGGACATCTCCACCGACCAGGCATATGGCCGGCGCATGGGGCTGAAGGTCGTCTCGATGCCGATCCGCGACGGCCAGCTGCCGAGCGCCGGCCAGGTCGACACGTTCGTCCGCCTCGTCGAGGAGTCCGACGGGAACGTCTTCGTGCACTGCGGTGCTGGTGTCGGGCGCACCGGTGTGATGTCCGCCGCCTATCTCGTCGAGACGGGCCAGGCCGGCCGCCGCGAGGTGCTACGCCGGAACCTTTCCGTCGGCCCTCCGTCGCTCGAGCAGATCTGGTTCGCCGCCACGCTCGACGGTGATACCGACGGCCCTCCGGCGCCGGTCGTCGCGGTGAGCCGGGTGCTCGACGCCCCGCGGCGGATCCTCAGCATCGTGCTGTAGGCCGGGGCTGGCCGCCCGCACCAGCAGCGCGGCGGCGTACAGCTGGCGCTGCGACGAGCAGGTCACAGCGCCACCGTCATGTCTTCGATCGACACGACGCTGCCCCACACCCGGTCGATCGTGCCGTCCTCGAGGCAGCCCTCCAGGCGGCGGCGGGAGTGCTCGCCGAGGCTCGGCCGGACGACGATGGCGAACGTGTCCGTCTCACCGGTGACGGCGGTCACGCCGCCCTGGACGTCCATGTGCTCGACGGTCTGGTGGCAGGCCGCGAACAGGCCCTGCGCGGCGAGCGCGGTGTCGAAGTCCTTGGTCCGGACCTGGAGCACGACGCGACTGGAGCTGTTCGGATCGATCTGGTCCGGCCGGTTCTGGGTGGCGTCGGCCAGTGCCAGCACACCGAACACGGCGACGACGAGGCCGACGGCGATGACGATGACCCGCCTCACGGCCGCCTCCCCGGTCCGAGCAGGATCGGCGGGACGTCGGCCGCCGCGGGCGGGGCCGGGACGAGACCTTCGGGCAGGTCGAGCGTCAGCGGTTCGAACTTGCGCACCAGGCCCCGCTCGAGCGCCGGGCCGGCGGTCGAGCGGGCGAGCCGCTCGACGACCCACGCCAGCGCCGACATGACGACACCAGCGCCCATCAGCACCGGCACGAACACGTTCGAGCGGTTCTCGTCGGTGCTCGACGCCAGCCAGGCGAAGTGGTCCCGCGTGGTCGGTGTCGACTCCTGCATCCGGCGCAGGACGCGCACGTCGATCGGGCGCGCCGCCGCAGCGGACCGGGATGCCGGACGGGTGCTCGCCGTGCCCGCCGTCTCGAGCTTGCGCTCCAGGCGGGAGATGCGCCCGAGGATGGCGCTCGTGGCGAGTGCGATCTCGGCGACGAGGACGAAGATCCCGGCCGTCAGGGCCCGGTTCCACTCCCAGCGGTACAGGTACAGGAAGAGGTAGCTCCCGGCCCCGACGAGCGTGGCGACGGCGAGCACCTGGGCGATGCGGCGGGCGTTCATGCTGCGGCTCCTGCGGAAGGCGACGCGTCCTCTGCGTCACCGGTGGTGGACTCCGCCTCCGCCTCTCCAGCGGCGCGGACGATGGTGATCTCGCCGGCCGAGCCGTCGACGAGGACGACCGTGCCGTGCGGGTACTTGCGCAGGGCTTCGGGCACGCCGACCACGGTCGGCACACCGAACTCCCGGGCGAGGATGGCGAGGTGGGAGAGGATGCTCCCGGTCTCGGCGATCAGGCCGCCGAGATGCGGCAGCACCGGCGCCAGGTTCGGGTCGAGCGTCCGCACGACGAGCACCGACCCGGCGGGCGGCGTGCCCGGGCCCTGGTGGACCGGGCCGGTCCCGCGACCGCCACCTGCGCCGCGGGCGCCCGAGGGCACGCCGTCGGCGACGGGGGCCGGCCGGCCGTCCTCGGTGAGGCGGAACGCGACCGGCAGCGGGGCTGCCTCGTCGGCGTCGGCCCGCTCGACGATCGTGCCCCCGAGCGACCGGGGCGCGGTCGGCGCGTGGACGAGGTTGGCGAGCTCGTCGAAGTTCAGCCAGCGCACGGACTCCGGGGCGTGCAGCAGGCCGCGGGAGGCCAGCCGCGCACCGAGCTCGTATGCGGCACGAGCGGACAGCTCCTGCAACCAGCGCACCCGGAGGCGGAGCGCCTCCCGCAGCAGGGCGGCGTCGTCTGGGACCTCACCGCTCGGCGGCGGAGGGGCGATCGCACCCTGCGGCAGCGCCGGGGCGGCGGCGATGCGCGGCGGGACGAGGGCGAGGACGACAGGCGTCTCGGTGACGATGCGCGCGTCGTCGTGCCCGGCCGCCCGGCCGGCGGCGAGCGCGGCGAGTGCCGCGGACGCGCCGGTCGTGGCCGGTGCGTGGTCCTGTGACCCGATCAGGCCGGCGAGCACTTCGTGCCCGTGGGCCACGGCGAGCGTCTCACGCACCCGCTCGATCAGCCCGACGAGCTGAGCGTCGGCCAGCGCGTCGAGCGGTGGCACGGTCAGGAGGTGATCGTCGATCTCGTCGACGAGATCGCTCGACAGGCCGGTGAGCGCGGCGCGCAGGCGCCCGACGCGCCATGCCGCACCGAGCCGGCGGGCGGACGGGCGTGGGTCGAGCTTGCGCAGGATCGAGCGCTTCACCTTGCGCGCGCCGAGGAGGTCGAGATCCGCCGCGACGCGGCCGCCGACGACGGCGACGACCGGCGAGCGGCGCAGCGCCCGGGCCGAGGCCGTCGACGAGAGGTTCAGCGCCTCGACGATGCCGGTGCGCATCGCCGGGACCCACAGGTCCTGCTCGAGCGGCGACAGCGCCTCGGGGAAGGTCTCGGCCACCGGCCCCGGACCGAGCACTGGGCCCTTGCCGGGGTCGGGCGGGTACAGCGTCGTGATCGGGCGCGCCTGCAGGAGGCGGAGCGTGCCGTCGGTGTCGATCGCCCACTCGATGTCCTGCGGACCGCCGTACTCGGCG
>DASZOG010000055.1:0-2549 GCA_035550895.1 Acidimicrobiales bacterium | reverse complement strand
CGTAGGCCTCGGGCATCGCCAGGCACAGCTCGCGCAGGCGTCGGAGCACCTCGGGAGGCGGGTCGGGGGAGTCAGCCATGGGTTCACAGTTCGGTGCCGCCGCCGGCGCACGCTACCGGCGGGGAAACACTTCGGCTCGATGAACAGTCGCGCGGCGCTGGCCCGGCAGGCACGGAGCGCCGCACTCCGAGCTGGCGTCGTTCCGCGTCGAGCGACGAGCTTCGCGGCGGCGCCACGAGTCGCTGCCGCGCAACCCTGCGGCCCGCCGTCACCGCGCCCTACGTCTTGAGCTGCAACGTGATGTCGACGCCGGTCAGCGCCTTGCTCACCGGGCATCCGACCTTTGCCGCCTCGGCTGCCGACTCGAACCCGCTGGCGTCGATCCCATCCACATCGCCCGACACGACCAGGTTGATGCCCGTGAGCTTGAAGCCGCCGGCTGGGTCGGCACCGAGCGTGACGTCGGCTTGCACGTCGAGGGTCTTCGGCGTTCCTCCGAGCTTGGCCACCTCGTTCGCCAGGGACATCGCGTAGCACGAAGAGTGGGCCGCTGCGATCAGCTCCTCCGGGCTCGTGGTGCCGTCGGCGTCGTCGGCCGCGCGCTTGGGGAACGACACGTCGTACGTCCCGACGCCGGAGCTGGTCATGTCCACTCGACCAGAGCCTTGCTGGAGCGTCCCGGTCCAGGCGGTCCTCGCAGTGCGTGTCGGCATGGTGCCTCCGTTTCAGTAGCGGAACGTGACCGCTGCGTGGTAACCGATCCGTTGCCAGGGGCGGCACGGTTCCTCCCAGCTCAGCGTTCTCGATCAGGTCGCCCTTGTCGAGCCCCGCGTCGAAGTCGCGCGCCCACCAGCGACGACCGCCGCCGGCCCCCACAGCGTGTACGAGGTCCACCGCAGCGGCCGCCGAAGCCACCGCACATCAAATGACCGCGCGTGGGCCTCCGTGGCCGAATCGCCACGTGACGTAATTGCAGTCCGCGGAGGGCGCGCGTGGGCTGCCTCCGTGGCCGAATCGCCACGTGACGTAATTGCGGCCCGGGAGGGCGCACGCAGGCGTGCCCGATCGCCACGTGACGTAATGCGGCGGCGCGGCCAGCGCGGGGCGCTCGCGTTCCTGTTTCGTCACGTGGCGATTCGGCCACGGACTCCCGTGTGGGCCTGCTTGAGGTTGACGGGCAGGCGCATCGCTGGAGTGACAGTTCGGGTACGGCATCCGCACGGGGCCACGGCGCGGTCAAGCGGGCGACTGTTCACCGGCGGATGTCCGCTGAACCCGAGACCCGGACGAATCCTGTCCCACCCGCTGCGTACCGTCCGCGTCCATGGAACAACCTCCGCTGCGAGCGTGCCTGTGGTGCCAACAGGCCGTCGAAGTCATCCGCCGGCCGGGGCGGCCGCGGCTCTACTGCCGTCGCTCGTGCCGCCAGCGGGCGTACGAACGACGCTCGGTCACCGCGTGGCTGCCGCCGCCCGCGCCGCTTCCGGCGCCGCCGCCACGGCGCGTGCCGCCGGGGTTCCAGAAGCTGCCGGGCTACGAGCGGGGCACCATCGGCCCGATGAACGGCCTCGCCCACGCGATGCGCACTGCAGGCCTGGCGCAGCCGCACAACCGCCGTCCGACGCTGTGCGGGATCCTCGCTCGCCCGGCGCGTGACTGGTTCCGACCGGCCGATCCGGACTCGTGCTTCACTTGTGCCGCCGTCGCGGCCGCACGGCCACTCGATCGCCCGGTCGAGCCGTCGACCGATCTCGCCCACCTCCGTGCCGTCCTGGAGCGGGTCGAGGTGGAACGGCAGCGGGGCCTCGAGCCCGAAGCGCTGGACGCGCTGCTCAGGCGAGCGTGCCGCACTGCCGACCCCAAACGCCCTCATCCCGAACGGACGTTCGCAGCGGTAGGCTGAGCTTCGTGCCCCCCTTCAAGGTCGTCTCCGACTTCGAGCCGGCCGGCGACCAGCCCCGCGCGGTCACCCAGTTGGCGGAGGGCATCGAGCGCGGCGACCGCTACCAGACGCTGCTCGGCATCACCGGATCGGGCAAGAGCGCGACGATCGCCTGGACCGTCGAACAGGTGCAGCGGCCGACGCTGATCCTCGCCCCCAACAAGAGCCTCGCCGCGCAGCTGGCGAGCGAGTTCCGGGAGTTCTTCCCCGAGAACCGCGTCGAGTACTTCGTCAGTTACTACGACTACTACCAGCCCGAGGCGTACATCCCGTCGAGCGACACCTACATCGAGAAGGACAGCTCGATCAACGACGAGATCGACCGGCTCCGGCACTCGGCCACCGCCGCCCTTCTGACCCGCCGTGACGTCATCGTCGTGGCGAGCGTGAGCTGCATCTACGGGATGGGGAACCCGGAGGAGTACCGCGGTCAGCTACTGGAGCTCCATGTCGGCGTCGACTACGACCAGCGCTCGATCCTGCGTCGCCTGGTCGACCTGCAGTACGACCGCAACGACATGACGCTCGGTCGCGGCAAGTTCCGCGTCCGCGGCGACACGATCGAGGTGCATCCCGCGTACGAGGAGACGGTGCTGCGCGTCGAGAT
>DASZOG010000054.1:0-1625 GCA_035550895.1 Acidimicrobiales bacterium | reverse complement strand
CGCGACGTCGGGTCCGGCGGCTGCCTGGGCCTCCGGCTACGAGGCGCGGATCTCCCGCATCGGCCCGGCGACGCGCGAGCTGATGACGGGCAGGTCCTGGAGGCCCGGCTGCCCCGTCGGGTTCCCCGCCCTGCGCATCGTGCGGGTCACGTTCTGGGGGTTCGACCGCCGGGCGCACGCGGGGCGCCTGGTCGTGCACCGCTGGTACGCCGACGAGATGGTGCGGGTGTTCCGACGACTCTTCGAGACGCGGTTCCCGATCAAACAGATGCGCCTCGTCGATCGGTACGGGGCCGACGACAAGCGCTCGATGGCGGCGAACAACACGTCGGCGTTCAACTGCCGATGGCGTGGCGGGGTCTGCTGTCGCTGGTCCCAGCACGCCTACGGCAAGGCGTTGGACCTGAACCCCGTGCAGAACCCTTACATCTGGAGCGGCGGGGTCTCACCGCCCGCGGGCAGGAACTACCTCGACCGTTCCGACCGCCGCCGGGGCATGGTGTTCCACCGTGATCGCGTCTGGTGGGCGTTCCGGGCCGCCGGATGGGAGTGGGGCGGGGACTGGTCGGGCGAGAAGGACTACCAGCACTTCTCGGCCAACGGTCACTAGCGCCGGACGCAAGGAAGCTGCTCAGCTGCAGCTCACCGAGAGGTACGGATACGGGTCGACGGCCGAGCCCCCGCCGGGATGCCACTCCAGATGGTCGTGGGCGGTCGTGGCGTCGCCGGTGTCGCCGACGTAGCCGATCACGGTGCCCGCTCGCACCCGACCGAGCGTGCCGTACGAGGACAGATGCGCGTTGTACACGTACCCCGCGGAGCCTTCGACGCGAACCTCGAGCCCTCCGAGCTCACTCGAGGACGCCGACGCGTATCCGTCGAACGGCGCCACGATCGGCGTGCCGGCGGCCGCGACGATGTCGTTGCCCGTGTGCCGGTGCACCGGCACGTCGGGCAGCCGCACCGTGATCCCGAAGTTGTCGGAGAC
Source organism: Acidimicrobiales bacterium (assembly GCA_035550895.1). GTDB lineage: Bacteria > Actinomycetota > Acidimicrobiia > Acidimicrobiales > Ilumatobacteraceae > DASZOG01. Next base: position 637 of record DASZOG010000054.1, on the reverse strand, counting down.
GGCGTGTGCGCCCGCGATCGGACAGTGCCGGAAGACGCCCCACGTGGCGATCCAGCGGCTGATCGATCGCCGATCGGCTCGCAGCGCCGAGACGCGGCGGGCGACGAGACGCTCGGTTCGGTGGAGCCGCCAGGAGAGCGCCCGCCGCTCGCGCAACAGGATGGCCCGCACGTGACGGAACCGCCGCCGGTTCGAGGCTGCGTTCCGAGGCATCTGCTGGAGCCGTTCCGTCGTCCGTCCGATCGCCAGGCGAAGCGTGTCCGCCGTACCGGCACGTCGCTCGCGCAGCCTCGTGATCGTCGTGGCGATCGTCGCGCGGCGTGCGATGGAGCTCTCGAGCTCCGACCGAGCGTGCGCCGGCGAGGCGACAGACGAAACGGCCGCCGTGAGGACGACGGCCGCGAGGGCGCGTAGGAACAAGGGTCGGGGGGATGTCATGCGGTGCAGATGATCCGAGATGCCTGCCTGCCTTGAGGTATCGGCGGGGAGCTCGCGATTCTTGACCGTGCAGCGACGACGCCGCCGTGATGCACGTCACGCACGCGCGGTTTCCGTCGTTCGAACAAGGCTGAAGCCGGTCGGCGAAGGCGCCGATGTGCACCACATGGACACGCGCTCGTCGCTGTTGGTGCTGGCC
>DASZOG010000053.1:0-6007 GCA_035550895.1 Acidimicrobiales bacterium | reverse complement strand
GCGTCTTGAGGACGACGTTGCCGGTGAAGCCGTCGGTGATCACGACGTCGACCTCGGGCGTCATCACGTCGCGCCCCTCGACGTTGCCGATGAACACCCCACCGGCGGCGCGAAGCGCCTTGGAGCCATCGAGGAGCGCGTGGGTCTCCTTCACCAGCGGCGTGCCCTTCGAGGGCTCCTCGCCGATCGACAGGAGTCCGACGCGCGGCTGCTCGACGCCGGCGCCAACGCCGAGGTCCAACCGGAGTGGCTGGTCCAGTTCGCGCAGATGGGTTCGGTCTTCGCCAAGCACCGCTTCGGGCTGCCGACGCCGCGCGTCGGGCTGCTGTCGATCGGCGAGGAGCCGGGCAAGGGCGACGCCCTCCGCAAGGCGGCGTACGACCTGCTCGCTGTCGCGCCGGCGATCGAGTTCATCGGCAACGTCGAGGGGCGCGACGTGATGACGGACGCGGTCGACGTGATCGTCACCGACGGGTTCACGGGCAACGTCGTGCTGAAGACCCTCGAAGGTGGCCTGCGGGCCGTGATGAACGCGCTCGTCGGGGCGTTCGGCTCGGATCCGGAGTACCAGCGCCATGTCGATGCCCTGATGCCGGCCCTGCTGCCGGTCTACGAGACGCTCGACCCGGAGACCTACGGCGGGGCGATGCTGCTCGGCGTCGACGGGATCTGCATCATCAGCCACGGCTCGTCCAGCGAGCGGGCGATCCTCAACGCGATCCGCGTGGCGCGGGAGATGGCCGACGACCAGATCGTCGACGAGCTACGCGCCGCCGTCGTGTCCTGAGTCACAATCCTGCGCGCTCACCGCGCAAGAAGATTGTGAATCCCGATCGCGTCGGTAGGGTTTAGGTATGACTGAAACGGCCACTGCCGCTCTTCCTGCCGTCCCTCTCGTCGGCGCAGTGCTCCTCCCCGGCATCGTCGTCACGGTCACCCTCGACGACGCCAACCGCGCCGCGATCACGACCGCGGCTTCGGCGTCGGACCGGCGGGTCGTGCTCGTCCCCGACATCGAGGGCCGGCCGGCCACGATCGGCGTCATCGCTCAGGTCGAGAACGTCGGCCAGCTGCCGGGCGGGGGCACGGCGGCGATCGTGCGCACGCTGCAGCGGGCCCGGCTCGGCGCGGCGATCACCGTCGAGCGCTCCGGCGAGCTGCTCGGCGTCGAGCCGCTGACCGACGCCCGCCCGAGCCCGCGTGTCGAGGCCCAGGGGCGTGAGCTGCGCGTCGTGCTGGAGGAGATCGCCGGGCTCCGCCGGTCGCGGCGGCTGCCGGAGATCCTCCGCTCGGTCGGTGACCCGGGTGCGCTGGCCGACGCGGCGACGGCGTGGAGCGACGCCTCGCCGGACCACAAGCTGACCGTGCTCGAGGCGACGGAGGTCGGCACCCGGGTCGAGCTCGTCCTGGCCTGGGCGCGCAGCTACCTCGCCGAGCTGCAGGTCAGCGAAGAGATCCGCACGGACGTCGCCGAGGGCCTGGACAAGCAGCAGCGCGAGTTCCTGCTCCGCCAGCAGCTCGCCGCGATCCGCAAGGAGCTCGGCGAGGACGCCGACGACCCGGCGACCGATTACCGGGCACGCGCCACCGAGCTGCCACTGCCGGCGAAGGTGCGCGAGGCCGTCGACAAGGAGATCGACCGGCTCGAGCGGACCAGCGCGCAGAGCCCCGAGCAGAGCTGGATCCGCACGTGGCTCGACCGCGTCCTCGACCTGCCGTGGGGCACCACGACCGAGGACAACCTCGACCTGGGCGCGGCGCGGGAGGTGCTCGACGCCGACCACCACGGCCTGGACGAGGTCAAGGACCGGATCATCGAGTACCTCGCCGTGCGCAAGCTGCGCGCCGAGCGTGGGCTCGACGCGGTGCCGGACGGCGACGTCCCTGCTCGCCGCGGTGGCGGCGCGATCGTCACCCTCGTCGGTCCGCCCGGCGTCGGCAAGACCTCGCTCGGGGAGTCGGTCGCCCGGGCCATGGGCCGCAAGTTCGTCCGTGTCGCGCTCGGCGGGATCCGTGACGAAGCGGAGATCCGCGGCCACCGCCGGACGTACGTCGGCTCGCAGCCGGGCCGCATCGTGCGGGCGATCACCGAAGCCGGATCGATGAACCCGGTCGTGCTCCTCGACGAGGTCGACAAGCTCACCGCTGGCGCCTGGTCGGGAGACCCGACCGCCGCGCTCCTGGAGGTGCTCGACCCCGCCCAGAACCACACGTTCCGGGACCACTACCTGGAGGTCGAGCTCGACCTGTCCGACGTCGTCTTCATCGCCACGGCCAACCTGGCCGACACGATCCCCGGGCCGCTGCTCGACCGGATGGAGCTCGTCCGCCTGGAGGGCTACACCGACGACGAGAAGGTGTTCATCGGTCGGGAGCACCTCCTGCCGCGCCAGCTGGAGCGGGCGGGCCTGCGTCCGGACGAGGTGGAGATCAGCGACGACGCGCTGCGCAAGGTGATCGCCGACTACACCCGGGAGGCCGGCGTGCGCAGCCTCGAGCGCGAGCTGGGCAAGCTGCTCCGCAAGCTGGCCACAAAGGTCGCCACGGATGCTCCGGCGACGCCACTCGTCGTGTCCGGGGACGACGTGCGCGAGCACCTCGGCCGGGTGAAGTTCGTGGACGAGGTCGCCGAACGCGTCGCCGTCCCGGGTGTGGCCACCGGGCTGGCCGTCACCGGCGTCGGCGGCGACGTGCTGTTCATCGAGGCGAGCGCATCCGACGGCGAGGCCGGCCTGACGTTGACCGGTCAGCTCGGCGACGTGATGAAGGAGTCGGCTCAGATCGCCCTCTCGTACGTTCGCGGCCACGCAGACGAGCTGGGCATCGATCCGGACGCGCTGAACCGGCGCTTCCATGTACATGTGCCGGCCGGGGCGATCCCGAAGGACGGTCCGTCGGCCGGCGTGACGATGACCACCGCGCTCGTCTCGCTGCTCACGGGCCGGTCGGTGAAGCCGACGGTCGGGATGACCGGCGAGGTCACACTGCGCGGCAAGGTGCTCCCGATCGGTGGGGTGAAGCAGAAGGTCCTCGCCGCGCACCGCAGCGGGCTGACCGAGGTCGTCCTCCCCGGACGCAACGGGCCTGACCTGGAAGACGTCCCGGACCGTGTGCGCGACGAGGTCACCGTCCATCTCGCCGAGACCGTCGACGACGTCCTCGCGGTGGCCTTGGGTTAGGAGCGCGCTCGCGGGACGCCGGCAGTACCATTCCGGCGCGCCGCCTACGCAGGAGGAACCGTGCCCGCCGAGACGCACGTCGAACAGGGACCGCTCGACCGCAACGCGATCTTCGAGATCGTCCGCGACCGGCTGGCCGACATCCTGGAGATCGACCCGGCGGGCATCGCCGAGGGGCAGTCGTTCGTCGACGACCTGGAAGCCGACTCGCTGGCGCTGATCGAGCTCGTCGAGGCGCTCGAGGAGGAGCTTGCCGACCGGACCGTCGGGTTCCGCATCGCGGACGAGGACCTCGAGGACCTGAAGACGGTGCGCGACGCGGTGGACTACGTCTACGCGAGGGTGCAGAGCAGCTGAACGACCACGACGCGGCTCTCGTCGCCCTGAGCGACCGACTCGGCTACGAGTTCTTCGATCTCGCGCTCCTGCGCCAGGCGATGGCGCACCGCTCGTACTGCGCGGAGCATCCCGGCAACACGTCCAACGAGCGGCTCGAGTTCCTCGGCGACGCCGTGCTCGGCTGGGTCGTCGCCGACCTCGCTTACCGCCACCACCAGAGCCTCGACGAGGGCAAGCTGACCGATCTGCGCAAGGCGGTGGTCAACGCCGACGCGCTGGCCGAGCTCGCCGAGTCGCTCGACGTGGGCACCACCCTGCTGCTCGGGAAGGGTGAGGCGGCAGCTGGGGGGCGACGGAAGCGCTCGATCCTCTCCGATGCGCTCGAAGCGGTGATCGGTGCCGTCTACCTCGACGGTGGCCCGCTCGCCGCCCACGACCTCGTCGAACGGCACATCGGCGAGCGCGTCGCCGACCTGGCCACGCTCCTCGTCGGCATCGATCACAAGACCGCCCTCCAGGAGCTGGTCGCCCGGCTGTACGAGGCGGCGCCCGTCTACCGGCTGACCGCCGACGGCCCCGATCACGCCAAGCGCTTCCAGGCGGAGGTGATGATCGACGGGAAGGTGATCGGCAACGGGGAGGGCCGTTCGAAGAAGCAGGCCGAGCAGGCCGCGGCGAAGTCCGCCCGCGCCCGGCTCGCCGAGCAGCTGCCGGCCGAGGTGCCGGCGCCGGCCGTCGATGCCTGAGCTCCCCGAGGTCGAGACGGTCCGGCGAGGGCTCGAGCAGCGGGTCGTCGGGCGGCGCATCGACCGGGTCGAGGTCCACGGCCTGCGGACCGTGCGGCGCACGTCCCCACAAGCGGTCGTGGACGGGCTGACCGGCGCGACGATCACCGCCGCCGGGCGACGCGGCAAGTACCTGCTCTGCCCGCTCGACACCGGTCGCCTGCTGTTCGTGCACCTGCGGATGACGGGCCAGCTCGTCCTCGCTCCCGCCGGGGCGCCGCGGTCGGTGCACACGCACGTCGTGCTCGGCCTCGACGGGGACGAGTTGCGCTTCGTCGACCAGCGGACGTTCGGCGAGGTCGCCGTCGTCGACCCGGACAACCTCGTGGCCGAGGCACCGGACATCGCCGCGCTCGGTGTCGACCCGCTCGTCGACGGGCTCGACCGGCCGATGCTGCGGCGGATCCTGCTCGGCCACCGCCGCCAGGCGAAGGCGCTGCTCCTCGACCAGCACGTGATCGCCGGGCTGGGGAACATCTACGTCGACGAGATCCTGCACAGCGCGCGCGTCCGGCCGGAGCGGCGCAGCGACACGCTGCACGGGCGGGAGATCACCCGCCTCCACGCCGCGGTCCACGACGTGCTCGGCAGGGCGGTCGATGCCGGGGGCAGCAGCCTCGGCGACGCGCAGTACGTGGACCTGATGGGCAACGGCGGCGGCTTCCAGGTCGACCACCTCGTCTACGGGCGCGGCGGGCAACGGTGCCGGACCTGCAGCCGCGGGATCGTCGAACGGAGGGTCGTCGCCGGCCGCTCGGCCCACTACTGCCCTCGCTGCCAGGTGTGATCCGTCGCGCCGGCTGAGGCTGGGCATCCCGGACTTCCGCGAGAGGCGCCGCTAGCGTCGATCCTCGACCATGTTCCTCCGCTCGCTCACGCTCAAGGGCTTCAAGTCGTTCGCCGACAGCACCACGCTCACGTGTGAGCCCGGCGTGACCGTCGTGGTCGGCCCGAACGGCAGCGGGAAGTCGAACGTCGTCGACGCCATCGCCTGGGTCCTCGGCGCGCAAGCGCCGTCCGCCGTGCGCAGCCAGAAGATGGACGACGTGATCTTCGCCGGCACCGCCAGCCGGCCGGCACTCGGCAGGGCCGAGGTGGCCCTGACGATCGACAACTCCGCCGGTCTGCTGCCGATCGAGTTCAGCGAAGTGACGATCGCCCGCACGCTGTGGCGCAGCGGGGACAGCGAGTACTCGATCAACGGCGTCCCCTGCCGGCTGCTCGACGTGCAGGAGCTGCTCTCCGACTCGGGCGTCGGACGGCAGCAGCACGTGATCGTCAGCCAAGGCCAGATCGACGGCGTGCTCAATGCCCGGCCCGAGGAGCGGCGGGCGATCATCGAAGAGGCCGCTGGGGTCCTCAAGTTCCGCCGCCGGAAGGAGAAGGCCGAGCGCCGGCTCGAGGCGACCGAGGCGAACATGACTCGCGTCCAGGACCTCCTGCGTGAGGTGCGCCGCCAGCTCCGCCCGCTGGAGCGCCAGGCCGACGCCGCCCGCCGCCACGGCGAGGTCGTCGCCGAGCTGACCGCGCTGCGCGTCCACCTCGCCGGGCGGGAGCTGAGTGGGCTGCGCACCCGGCTGGCCGCGCTTGCCACCCAGCGCACGGAGCTCACGTCTGCCGATGGGGACCTCCGCCGCCGGTTGGCCAGGCTCGACACGGACGTGATGGCCGCCGAGGCGCGCCTCGGCGCCAACGGCGCGAGCG
>DASZOG010000052.1:0-1947 GCA_035550895.1 Acidimicrobiales bacterium | reverse complement strand
CCGCGAGCGTGAGCGCCGCGCTCTCGACGTGCGTGAGGCTGGCGGGCCTGGGTGCGAGCACCGCGGCCGGAACGGCCGCATACTCGGCGGCAACGCCGTCACGGTCGAACGGCGTCAGGCCGAAGACCGCGTCGCCCGGCGCCACGTCGTCCACGCCCGGCCCGACGTCGGCGACGACACCCGAGAGCTCGTGCGACGGGATGGCGGGCAGCCGGTCGACCGGCCAGGTCAGCTCGTTGCGGGTAATCCCCGCGGCATGGACGCGGACCAGTGCCTCGCCCTCCTGCGGGCGGGGCGTCTCGAGTTCCTCGATTGCGAGTCCGGTACTGTGCAGGCGGACGGCACGCACTTCGCAAGAGTACGTTCCCAGGAGGAGTCGGGCGGCGTCACGAAGCGCCTCGGCCGGCTGCTGCGCGAGCTCGAATGAGCCGACACCCAACGGCGGCCGGACGGGTACTAGCGGACGGGCTCGATTGCGGCTCGGGCCTCTTCGATCGTGTCCTCTTCGGGTCTCGCTCGCGAGCTGGTCGCAAGCCACGACCCGGCGAGGATGAGCGCTAGTCCCCCGACCGCACCGGCTCCGGGACGCTCCCCGAGGAAGGCCATCCCCAAGGCCACGGCGACGACCGGGTTCACGTACGTGATGACGAGCGCCCGGCCGGCTCCGGCCTCGGTGACCAGGATGCCGTAGACGACGAGCCCCGCCGCCGTGCACACCAGGCCCAGCACGCCCAGCGCCACCAGCGCGGCGGCCGACGGCATGGCCTCGGGTGGATCGAGTGCTGCGCCCGGCGCCAGGAGCACGGCGGCGACGACGAGCGCGGCGCCCATCACGGCGCGCTGGTCCAGGTCCGCCAGGTGCCGCTTGAGGATCATGGGTCCCGCGGCGTAGCCGAGGGCTGCGGTCGCGAGCGCGGCGGCGCCGAGAAGCTCGTCCGCCTCGCCGGCGATGTCGACTCCGACCAGCGCGATGACGCCGCCCAGCCCGACGAACAACCCGGCGAGCCGCCGTCCGCCCGTCCGCTCGCTGGGATCGAACCGCAGTGCGAGCAGAGCGACGAACAGCGGTGCGGTGGCGATGATGATGGCGGCCACCGACGAGTCGACGTGTTCCTCCCCCGCGGCGATGAGCGGGAACGGCACGACGATCTCCACGACGGCGAACGCTGCGAGCCACCGCCAGCGCTGGCGCACCGGGCCCAGCAGCCCCGCCCGCCATGCCATGGCGACGAGCACGCTGGCCCCGATCACGACGCGCACCCACGCCAGGAAGGCCGGCGGCACGCCGTCGTCCACGGCGACCTTGATGAAGAGGTAGGGAACACCCCAGATCAGCGACATGGCCGCGAAGGCCGTCCACGCTCGCCTGCTCATTGCATGCACCGTACGGGTCGGTCGAGTTTGCCGGGTAGGACGCCCTCGGCGAACGAAACTCAGCGGTGCACGGTCCCAACGGCGTGCTGCGAAGGGAGATCTCGGCATGGAAGACGTCGGCGTGGTTCTCAGGCGGTTCGAGTCCCCGGACGAGACCCGGAGCTTTCCGCTCGGAACGTTCGAGCTCGTCCACGTCGGTGGCATCACCATCGGACGTGCCACCTATGAGCCCGGGTGGAGGTGGTCGCAGCACGTGGGGCCGTCGCTCGGCCTGACGCGTTGTCCGCTCGAGCACGTCGGGCTCGTGCTCGCGGGCGGAGCCACCGCGGCGTTCGATGACGGGACGGTCGTCGAACTGCAGGCCGGTCAGTTGTTCTCGATTCCCGCCACGCCCCACGACAGCTGGGTCATTGGAGACGAGCCGTACGTCTCGCTCCACTTCCTGGGTGCCCAGCACTACGCCACCGACGGCTGAGACGCGGCCGCGGAATCAGACCTCCGCGAGGTATCGATCCAGCGCCTCGACCGCGATCGGCAGCAGCTGATCGCAGCCCGCGCCGGCGACCTCGACGA
>DASZOG010000051.1:0-6134 GCA_035550895.1 Acidimicrobiales bacterium | reverse complement strand
GATGGGCGACAGCCACGTCGGCCTCCAGGCCCGGCTGATGAGCCAGGCGTTGCGCAAGCTGACCGCCAACCTGAACAAGACGAAGACCATCGCCGTCTTCATCAACCAACTCCGAGAGAAGATCGGGGTGTTATTTGGGTGCATGAGCTACAGCACCCGAGTGACGCTGGCCGACGGCACACAGGAGAAGATCGGCAAGATCGTCAACCAGCGGATGGACGTCGAGGTCCTCTCGTACGATTTCGACGCCGGCCGGCTGGTGCCCGGCAAGATCACGAACTGGTTCGACAACGGCGTGGCCGAGCGGTTCCTGCAGTTCACGGTCGCGCGCGGCGGCGGAAACGGCAGGGCCCAGTTCGCGGCGACGGAGAACCATCTCGTCTCCACACCAGGTGGTTGGCGGCCAGCGGGTGAGCTCATCGTCGGCGACCGTGTGATGCAATCGGTGTCGCATCACTTGTCCGACTTCCAGTGGCAGGTGATCCTCGGCGGGCTGATGGGTGACGGCGCGCTCTCGAGGACCCGCAGTGGCCACGGGGCCCGGTTCCGCTGGGGCCATGGCGCGAAGCAGGTCGAGTACAGCGACTGGAAGGCGTCGCTGTTCGCCAACCTGTCCGTCAGCCGGTCGACCAACCTGAAGGGCGCGGTGTTCCACGACATGCATCCGCTGCCCGAGTTGGCCGAGCTGCGTGATGCGGTGTATCTCGGTGGCAAGAAGGTGTTGAGCCACGACTACCTGAAGCAGCTCACGCCGCTGTCGTTGGCCATCTGGTACATGGACGACGGATCGTTCGCGCTGCGGACCGAGGGCAAACAGCGCCGGACTGAGGGTGGCAGTGGCAGGGCGACAATCTGCGTCGAGGCGATGAGCCCCGATTCCCGCATGCGGCTCTGCGAGCACCTGGCCGATACGTGGGGAGTGCGAGCGAAGCTCATCGCGTCGGGCGCGGCACGCAAGGCGGTGCTCGTCTTCCCGAAGGACGAGACGGCGAAGCTCCATGCGCTGATCGCCCCGTTCGTTCATCCGTCGATGGAGTACAAGCTGCTCCCGGCATATCGTGGTCGATTCGCCGTCGAGCCGGTCTTCGCCCCGGAGCGTCACGAGTTGGCGCCGATGCCGATCACGGCCATCAAGGTCAAGCCACCGACGCGCAGCATGCACCGCTTCGACCTCGAGATCGCCGGGACGCACAACTTCTTCGCCGACGGCGTCATGGTGCACAACTCACCGGAGACCACGCCGGGAGGGCGGGCGTTGAAGTTCTACTCGTCGGTCCGCCTCGACATCCGCCGCATCGAGTCGATCAAGGACGGCGCCGAGGTCGTCGGCAACAGAACCCGCGTGAAAGTTGTGAAGAACAAGGTCGCTGCACCGTTCCGTCAGGCCGAGTTCGACATCATGTACGGCAAGGGGATCAGCCGGGAGGGCTCGCTGCTCGACATGGCGGTCGACCTCGGCATCGTCAAGAAGTCGGGGGCCTGGTTCACCTACGACGGTGAGCAGCTCGGCCAGGGTCGGGAGAACGCGAAGACGTTCCTGGCGGACAACCCGGAGATCATGGTCGAGGTCTCCGAGCGGGTCCTGCAGGAGTCCGGGCTGAGCACCAAACCCGAGCCCACCGTCGAGCACACCGCCAACGGCGAGTCGGGGTTGCCGACGGCGTCGGCGTACCCCTCGCCGGACGACGTCCCGATCGAACTCGACTGACATGCCCGTCGCTCCACGGCTGAGCCTCGTCACGCTCGGCGTGGAGGACGTCGGCCGATCCACTACGTTCTACGAGGCGCTCGGTTGGCAGCGATCGAGCGCCTCGGTCGAAGGTGAGGTCACGTTCCTGCGGACGGCCGGCAGCGTGCTCGGCTTGTGGCGGGCGAGCAGCCTCGCGGCTGATGCAGGCGTATCCGCGGAGGGCGACGGTTTCCGGCGCGTCGCCCTCGCCTGCAATCTCGACAGCCCCGAGAGCGTCGATGCCGCGGTCGACACGTGGGTCGCCGCCGGTGGAACGGTCGTCCGACCGCCGCACGCCACGGACTGGGGTGGGTACTCCGGTTACCTCGCCGACCCCGACGGCCACTTGTGGGAGGTGGCGCACAACCCGCACTGGCCGATCCGCGACGACGGCACGATCGACCTGCCCATCTGACCACGCGCCTCTAACCTGGCCCCGTGGAGCGCAGGTACGTCGTCCGCACGTTCGGATGCCAGATGAACGAGCACGACTCCGAGCGCATTGCCGGCCTGCTCGAAGCGGATGGGCTCGCGCGTGCCACCTCCGACGACGACGCCGACGTCGTCGTTCTCAACACCTGCTGCATCAGGGAGAACGCCGACAACAAGCTGTACGGCAACCTCGGCCACCTCAAGCGGTGGAAGGCGGAGCGGGAGGGTCGCCAGATCGTCGTCGCCGGGTGCCTGGCGCAGAAAGACGGCGAGCTCGTGCGCGACCGGGCGCCGCACGTCGACGTCGTGCTCGGCACGCACAACGTCCACCGAGCGGCCGACCTGCTCACCGCGTCGGCCGAGCGCGGTCCACTCACGGAGATCCTCGACGCCGCGGTGCTCGACGACCACACGATGTTCCCCAGCGCCCTGCCGGCGCACCGCGAACGCTCGTACAACGCGTGGGTGACGATCCAGATCGGGTGCGACAACACGTGCGCGTTCTGCATCGTCCCCGCAGTGCGCGGACCGGAGATGAGCCGCCCCTTCGACGAGGTCGTCGCCGAGGTCGCAGCGCTGGCGGCCGACGGGGTGAGCGAGGTCACGCTCCTCGGCCAGAACGTGAACAGCTACGGGCGCGACCTCACGCTCGCCGCCCGCCGAGCCGGCGACCCGGCGGCGCGTGTGCGCCCGCTCTTCGCCGACCTCCTGCGCGCCGTCGGTGCGATCGCCGGGATCCGCCGCGTGCGCTACACGAGCCCGCACCCGAAGGATCTCCGCGCCGAGACCGTCAGCGCGATGGCCGAGGTGCCGGCAGTGTGTGAGCACCTGCACTACCCGCTGCAGGCCGGATCCGATCGGGTCCTCGCCGCCATGCACCGCGGCTACACGGCGCAGCGCTACCTGGACCGGTTGCACGACGCTCGCGCCGCTGTCCCGGATCTGGCCGTCACCACGGACATCATCGTCGGCTTCCCCGGCGAGACCGACGACGACTTCGAGCGGACGCTCGAGGTGACCGCCGCCGCCGAGTTCGACTCGGCCTACACGTTCCTGTTCTCACCTCGCCCCGGTACGGCGGCGGCGACGATGACCGACCGCTACGTCGCGCCGCACATCGCCGCCGAGCGCTTCGACCGGTTGAAGGTGGTGGTCGAGCGCTCGGCGTTCACCAAGCACCGGGCCCGGATCGGGCGGCACGAGGAGATTCTCGTGGAGGGACCCTCGAAGAAGGACCGTGCGGTCACCACGGCACGGACGCGGCAGAACAAGCTCGTCCACGTCGCAACGGAGGCGCCGCTCCGGCCGGGCACGTACGCCATGGTCGAGATCACCGACGCCGCGCCGCACCACCTCCGCGGTCGCCTCGTCGACGTGGTCAGCGAACCGACCCACCGCACCCGCATCCCCGTCCTCGCCGGGTGAGAGCGCGCGCATCGTCGGCTCGGGCCGACGGCACCACCAGGGTGACCGCGAACCCCCTCGCCATCGTCGGCGCCACCGCAACGGGGAAGTCGGCGCTCGCCCTCGCAGCCGCCCGCGTTCACCCCGGGATCGAGATCGTCGCCGCCGACGCGATGCAGGTCTACCGCGACATGGACATCGGCACGGCCAAGCCGACCGCCGCAGAGCAGCGCGAAGTCCCGCACCACGCGATCGACCTCGTCGATCCGAGCGAGACCTTCACCGTCACGCGGTACCGGCTCGCCGCGGAGCGCGCGCTCACCGACATCGCCGAGCGCGGCCGCCTCGCGCTGCTCGTCGGCGGTTCCGGCCTGTACGTGCGGGCCGTCGTCGACCGGTTGACCCCGCCGGGGGAGTGGCCCGACGTGCGCGCCGAGCTCGACGCCGAGAGCGACACGGGCGCGCTCCACCGGCGCCTGCAGCAGCTCGATCCGGCCGCGGCGACGAAGACGACGCCGCAGAACCGGCGGCGGATCGTGCGCGCCCTCGAGGTGACCGTCGGCAGCGGCCGGCCGTTCAGCTCGTTCGGCCCGGGACTCCACGCCTACCCCGAGAGCGCCATCGCCCAGATCGGCCTGCGCGTCGCACGCCCGGCTCTCGCCACCCGCATCGAACAGCGCGTCCACCAGATGATCGCGGCAGGCCTGCTCGACGAGGTCCGCACGCTCGCGGCGCGGCCGCGCGGTCTCTCGCGCACCGCCCGCCAGGCGCTCGGGTACAAGGAGCTCCTCGACCACCTCGACGGGCAGGTCTCGCTCGACGAGGCAGTGGCGCGGATCGTCGTCCGCACCCGGCAGTTCGCCGCCCGGCAGGAGCGCTGGTTCCGCCGCGACCCCCGCATACGCTGGATCTCCGTGGACGACGGCCCGGGTCCCGCGCTCGCCGAGCTGGAACGAGCAGTCCTGCGCTGATGCCGACCGTCGTCCTCCAGAAGCTGCACGGTCTGGGCAACGACTTCCTCGTCTGCGACATGGCGCAGCCCCTCCCGCGGATCTCGTGGGACGTGCTCGCCCGCCGCTGGTGCCATCGCACCCGCGGGGTCGGCGCAGACGGTTTGCTGCTGCTCAGCTGGGACCTCCACGCTCCCGATCGCCTGGCGATGGGCTTGCACAACGCGGACGGCAGCCGCGCCGTGATGAGCGGCAACGGCGTGCGCTGCCTCGCCCATGCCGCCTACCGCGCCCAGGAGCGGCGCGGCCCGGTGACCTACCAGGTCGCGACGGAGGCGGGCGTGCGCGAGATCGAGGTGACGCCAGGTGACGATCGGCGAACGGCCTTCGCCAGCGTCGACATGGGCGAGATCACGACGATCGACGCGCCCGCGGCATGGCCGGCGGTCGGTGCCGATCCGGCCCGGCCCGTCACCCACGTCGGGCTCGGCAACCCGCACACCGTCGTCGGCGTGGAGGACGTCCACGACCTCGATCTGGCCGCGATCGGCGCGGTGCTGCCCGACGTCAACCTCGAGGTCGTGGCGGACGGCCCGGAGCCGGACGCGATCACGATGCGCGTCCACGAGCGCGGCGTCGGCGTCACCGAGGCATGCGGCACCGGGGCGTGCGCGGCGGCGTGGGCCGCCGCCCGCTGGGGACTCGTTGCCGCCCCGAGCGGGGAAATCACCGTGCACATGGACGGTGGTGATGCCAAGGTGCTGCTCGATTCCCCGGTTGCCGGCCATGTCACCCTGGTCGGCCCCTCGGTCCACGTCGCTACCGTCTACGTCGAGGCATAGATCGTGAACACGCCCTACCACGAAGCGCTCGGCGAGACGCTGATCGAACGCGCGCGGCGAGAGCGGATCGTCATCGTCGGCGTGACGCTCCCGCCGGCGGACGAGGACCAGACCGACGCCTCGCTCGACGAGCTCGCCCAGCTCGTCGATACGGCAGGCGCCGACGTGGTCGCGCGCGTCGTGCAGCGCCGGGACCGCCCGGATCCCTCCACGTTCATCGGGAAGGGCAAAGCCGACGAGCTGAAGGAGGTGTGCCTTGCCGTCGACGCCGACACCGTCGTCTTCGACAACGAGCTCACTCCAGCGCAGCAACTCAACCTGGAGCGCAGGCTCGGGCGCACGGCCCTCGATCGCACGGCGCTGATCCTCGACATCTTCGCCCAGAACGCGAGCACGCCAGAAGGCCGGGCACAGGTCGAGCTGGCCATCCTCCGCTACCGCCTGCCGCGCACGCGGCGCGGCCGCACGGCGCAGTTCACGCAGCAGAGCGGCGGTCTCGGCGGCGCCCGCCGCGGTCCCGGTGAGACGCAGATGGAGGTCGACCGGCGGCGGATCATGCGCCGCATCAACCGGTTGGAAGCCGACCTGCGCGACCTCCGCCGGACACGCCAGCTGCAGCGCAAGAGCCGCGCGCGTTCGGGCCTCGGCAACGTCACGATCGTCGGCTACACGAACGCGGGGAAGTCCACGTTGCTGAACCGGCTGACCGAGGCGGGCGTCCTGGTCGAGGACCGGCTGTTCGCCACGCTCGACCCGACCACCCGGCGGTTGGCGCTG
>DASZOG010000050.1:0-13009 GCA_035550895.1 Acidimicrobiales bacterium | reverse complement strand
GACGGGCACGTCAGGGACGAGCTCGCGCAGCGGGCGAGGCTGTTCGTGGACCTGCTTGTACGCGATGGCGACCGCGTTCTCACCGGTGAACGGCGGCTTCCCGGCGACCATCTCGTAGAGCACGATGCCGAGCGAGTAGAGGTCGCTGCGTGGGTCCGGCTGGCCGCCCTGGGCCTGCTCCGGCGAGAAGTACGCCGCCGTCCCCATCACCGAGCCGGCCTGGGTGAGGCCCTGCTCGGTCGCGGTGCCCAGGGCGCGGGCGATGCCGAAGTCGGCCACCTTCACGTCGCCCGCCGCCGTGAGCAGGATGTTGCCGGGCTTCACGTCCCGGTGGACGACCCCGCCACGATGGGCGAACGACAGCGCGGCGCTCGTGTCGGCGGCGATCGCGGCGGCCCGCTGCGGATTGATCCGTCCCTGCGTGCGGAGGAGGTCGGCGAGCGAGTGGCCGTCGACGTACTCCATGACGATGAAGTACGTGCCGGCCTGCTGGCCCCAGTCGTGGACGGCGACGATGTTCGGGTGGGTCAGGTTGGCGGCGGCCTGCGCCTCGCGCCGGAACCGCTCGACGAAGCTCGGGTCGGTGGCGAACTCGGGGAACAGCACCTTGACCGCGACGCGCCGCTCGAGCAGGCGGTCACGGGCGACGTAGACGTCAGACATGCCGCCGCGCCCGATGCGCGACTGGATCTCGTAACGATCGTTGAAGATGGGAAGTTCGCCGTTTGGCATGAGCGGGTCCAGGTTACTGACGGGCCCGGTCGCCAACCGGGCAGGGTTCTTCCGACGTCGCGTGCACCGTTGCTGGTTCCCGTGGCGTCATCCCGGCTCGGCGGCGAGCGCTGCGTCGAGCACCTGGCGGGCGATCGGTCCGGCCACCGTTCCTCCGGTACCTGCGGTGACCTCGGGCGTCGCCTTGACCATCACCGCGATCGCGAACCGCGGCGCCTCGGCCGGGGCGAAGGCGATGATCCAGGCGTGGCTGGCGGGCGGCTCACCTTCCGGGTTGAGCTGCGCGGTGCCGGTCTTCGCCGCGGCCTGCACGCCTCCGGCGAGCTGCATGCAGCATCGTGCCGTGCCGTCGTTGACGACCTGGACCATCAGGTCCGTCATCGTCCGCGCGAGGTCCGGCTCGATCGCCGTCCGCCACGGCTGCGGCTCGGTGCGCTCGAGCAGGTTGCCGTCGGGGCCGCGGGTCTCGGCGACGACGTGCGGCTCCATGATGACGCCGCCGTTCGCCACGCCGGCAGCCACGAGCGCCATCCCCAGCGGCGTGGCCATCGTCTCGCCCTGGCCGAACCCGCCGATGGCGAGCAGCGGGAGGTTGTCCTCGAAGAAATCGACCGTCCCGAAGCTCGACTCCGCCGGTCGCGGCAGGTCGAACGGCGGCGCCATGTTGAACCCGTAGTCCTCGGCCTTGTCGACCATGATCTCGGGCCCGACCGTGACCGACATCTCGGCGAACGCCGTGTTGCAGCTGCGGCGGAACACTTCGGGGAACGTGCCGCCGCAGGTCGAGCCCTCGTAGTTCTGGATCGGGTTGTCCGTCTGCGGCGGCGTGTACGAGTCGGTCGGCGGGAAGAAGCTGTCGAGCGTGTACACCCCGCTCTCCAGCGCGGCGGACGCGGTGACGACCTTGAACGTGGAGCCGGTGAGGTAGTTCTCCCGGTAGCTGTTCGCCAGCAGCGGGTTGCGCGGGTCGGCGAGGAGGAACGTCCGCACCGCGCCGACCTCGTCGAAGTCGTGGCCGGCGAGCAGGTTCGGGTCGTAGGCCGGGAAGCTCCACATCGCCTTCACCGCGCCCGAGCGCGGGTCGAGCAGGACGACCGACCCCTCCTGCTCGCCGAGCGCGTCACGCGCGACCTGCTGCAGGTCGGCGCGCAGCGTGAGGATCACGTCGCCGACGTTGGAGCGGTCACTGAACAGGTCGTCGAGGTTCTCGAGCTGCAGCTCAGGCGTCCGCCCGGCGAGCACGTCGTTGTACGTCCGCTCCACGCCGTCGCTGCCGTAGACGAAGGACAGGTAGCCGGTCACGTGGCCGAACAGCGCTCCCGTCGGGTAGCGGCGCTGCTTCTTGAACCGGTCTCCGGAGTCGATGCTCTCGGCGACGACGACCTGGTCAGCGGTGATGATCGACCCGCGGTCGCGGGAGAAGTCGCGCACGGCCTCGCGGTCGTTCGTCGGGCTCTGGTTGTACCGGTCGGCACGGACGACCTGCACCACGTTGAGCTGGATGAAGACGACCGTGAAGCAGGCCAGGAGGGCGATCGTCAAGCGGCGGATCTGGCGATTCACGCCGGGACACCTCCCGGCGTGGAAGGGGCCGTCGCCGCGGTGGCTCCGGCGGCGCGGCGGTCTGCGCGCCGTTGCGACCGGCGCGCCCGCCAGCCGACGCGAGCCGTACCCGCGGTCGGGCGGCCGACCGAGTCGGAGATGCGCATCAGCAGCGCGAGCAGGATGTAGTTCGAGAGCAGCGACGAGCCGCCGTACGAGACGAACGGCAACGTCACGCCCGTCAGCGGCACGACGCGGGTGACGCCGCCGAGGATGATGAAGGCCTGGACGCCGAGGATGGTGGTCAGCCCGGCGGCGAGGAGCTTCTCGAACGGACGCTCGGCCTGCACGGCAACGCGCATCCCTGCGCCGACCATCAGCACGAACGCGGCGATGACGGCCGTCGCCCCGAGCAGGCCGAGCTCCTCACCGATCGCGGCGAAGATGAAGTCGTTCTGCACCTCGGGGATGCGCGACGGGTCACCGAGCCCCAGGCCGGTGCCGGTCGTGCCGCCCCATGCCAGCGCGTAGACCGCCTGGACGAGCTGGTACCCGAGGCCCTCCGCCTGCGCCCACGGGTCGAGCCACACGTCGACCCGGTCCTGCACGTGGGAGAACTGGCTCCACGCGAGGACAGCACCGGTGGCGAACAGGAACGCACCGAAGACGAGGAAGCTGGCCCGTTCCGTCGAGATCCACAGCAGCACGACGACGAGCGCGAAGAACAGGAGTGACGAGCCGAGGTCCTTCTGGCCGATCATCACCAGCAGGGACGCTGCCCAGGCGACGAGGAGCGGCCCCATGTGGCGTGGCTCCGGCAGGTTGAACGGTCCGAGCTTCCACCCTCCGGCAGCGATCAGCTCCCGCCGCTCGGTGAGGTAGGCGGCGAAGAAGATGGCCAGCGCGATCTTGGCGAACTCGCCCGGCTGGAAGTTGATCGGGCCGATGCTCACCCAGAGGCGGGCGCTGGCGTTGCCGAAGCCGAGCCCGGGGACGAGCGGCATCACGAGCAGCGCCATCCCGATGAAGGCGAACGTCCATTTGTACCGGGCCAGGTCCGTTGCCCGCCGGACGACGAGCAGCGTGAGCGCATACGCGCCGATGCTGACGAGCGTCCATGTGGCCTGCAGCCCGGCGAGGTCGGTGTCGAGGCGGGCGATGATCGCGTACCCGAGGCCGTTCAGCAGGGCCGCCAGCGGCAGGAGCACGCCGTCGGCGTTCGGCGCGAGGAAGCGGTTCGTCACGTGCGCAGCGACGAGCAGGCCGATGACGATGCCGAGGAAGGGCGCCAGGTCGGCGGGCAGGTCGGCGGTCCGTCCCAGCGCGGCCAGCGCGTAGGCGCCGGTCGTGATCAGGGCGGCGAGGACGACCAGGCCGAGCTCGGTCGAGCGGCGCTCGGCGGCGATCATCCGCCGGCTCCGGCGGTGGTCGTCGAGCCCGGTCGCGTCGTCGGCGGCGTGTCCGCGCCGCGGCCGGCCGCGTCCGTGGTCGGCACCGTCACGGTCGGGACGAGGTTGTCCTCGTTCTCGAGGATCCGGTCGATGAACCGCTCCACGGCCGCCACCGACGAGTAGCGCGGGTTGGACTCGACGCGATCGATCGCTTCCTGCTGGAGCTCGTCCCGTGTGACGTCGCGGCGCTCCTCGACAGTGGGCTGGAACCACAGCACGCCACCCGGGCGGCCCTGGAAGACGACGACCGCTCCGTCGTCGTCGAACCCGGCGAAGTAGCCGCTGCGGCCGTAGGCGGCGACGATCACGAACGCGGCCACGAAGACGGCGACGACCAACGCGCTGAACACGACGCCGGTCGCCGAGATGCGGCGCCGCCGCGGCCGGCGGGCCCGCTGCTCAGCCGCGGCTTCGGCGATTCCGTCCTCCTCCGCCTGCCGTGCGGCGCCAGGTGGCGGCGTTGCGGGCGCCTCGATCGTGTCGCTGGTGGCGAACTCCTGCTCGACGCCGAGCGGGAGCCATCCGCCGAGCTCCTGCTCGACCACCCGCGCGTTCACGGGGGTGGCGTCGGCAGACGGTTCACCGTGGACGTCGAGGACGACCACCGTGACGTTGTCCCGCCCGCCGTTCGCGTTCGCAGCCGCGATCAGGCGATCGACCGCCTCCTGCGGGTCGTCCACCGCCATCAGGAGCGCGGCGATCGCCTCGTCGTCGATCTCGTTGACGAGCCCGTCAGAGCACAGCAGCAGCCGGTCCCCCGGCTGGGGCGTCACGAGCCACGTGTCGACGGCGACCAACGGCTCGACGCCCAGGGCGCGGGTGACGACGTGGCGATGCGGATGGACGAGCGCCTCCTCGGCGGAGATCTCTCCGGCGGCGACGAGCTCGGCCACGTAGCTGTGGTCCCGGGTGAGCTGGTGCAGGTGCCCGTCAGCGAGCAGGTACGCGCGCGAGTCGCCGACGTTGGCCAGCACCAACTCCAGTTCGTCGCCCTTGCGCCGGGCGACGGCGACGACGGTCAGGGTCGTCCCCATCCCGCGCAGGCGGGGCTGCTCGACGGCGCGCTGGTGGACCGCTTCGTTGGCCGTCCGGATCGCGTCGGTCACCGCCGTCGAGTCGACCGCCCCGCCGACCAGCCGCGCCCGCAACGTCGAGAGCGCGATCGAACTCGCCACCTCGCCGGCGGCGTGACCACCCATGCCGTCGGCGACGGCGTAGAGACCTTCCTCGGCGAGCACGGCGTCCTCGTTCGCGGCACGGACCAGACCCCGGTGTGTGCCCGCGCCCCAGCGGAGCTCCACCTCAGTCGACCTCGAGCAAGGTGCTGCCCACCTGCACGCGGTCACCGCGGGCCAGCTTCGTCGAGGCGCTGATCCGCGCCCCGTTCACGAACGTACCGTTCTTCGACTGGAGGTCCTGGATGAACGGCTCGCCGCCGTCCATGTACATCCGGGCGTGGATGCTGGACATGAACGTGTCCTCCGGGATGCGGATCGCGCACCCGGGGGATCGGCCGATGTTGATCTCGCCGCCGAGCAGGTAGATCTGCCCCTTCACGGCGGGGGGCTGCACGCCGACGAGCTTCGACGGCGCGCCCGTGCGGGCGCGGCCCTTGCGCCGCTCCGGCCGTCCGGTGGTCTCCTTCGTCGAGTCAGCGCCGCCGCTGGCTGTGGCCGCCGCTGCGCCGCGGGGCGTGGCGCGCACTTCGCTCCACACCGCCCAGAGCACCCGGGCGAAGAACAGGTACACCAGCGCGAGCAGGCAGAGCTTCAGCAGTCCCAGCAACGACTCGGGCACCGTGGCCTCACGACGATTCGAAGCGCAGCGAGCTCGAGCCGAGCGTGATCACGTCACCCGGCTGGAGCACCTGCTGCTTGACCGCGCTGCCGTTGACGAGCGTGCCGTTCGTCGAGCCCAGGTCGGTGACGACGAACGCCGTGCCGAGCGGACGGATCTCCGCGTGGCGGCGGCTGACGTTCGGGTCCTCGAGCACCACGTCGTTGTCGAGCAGCCGACCGATGGAGAGCACCTTGTCGCCGAGCGTGCGCCGCTCGCCGCTGGAGAGCACGAGCGATCCCGACGCCCGGGGTTCGGCGACCTTCGAGTCGACGGTGAACCGCCCGGGACGCCCGGTCTCGTCGTCGACGAGTTCGACCGTGACGGGTCCGACGACGGAGTAGCCCTCGTTGGCGATGTGCTCGCTCGCGGCCGCCGCGAGCTCGCGGACCAGGGCATCCTCGAACTCGGCGAAGCCGGCGCGGTCACGCGGGTTGAGATGGATGCGGAACGCGTTCGGGACGATCGTCCGCCCGCGGACGTCGACCGTGCGGTGATCCTCCATCTCCCGCAGCATGCGTCGCCCGAGCTCGACCGGCTGGATCTGGGAGCGGAACGCCCGGCTGAACACGCCCTCGACCATACGCTCCAGGCCGCGCTCGAACGATTGCAGGCCCATCCGCGGGAAGGCTACCGATGGCCCGCGCTCCATCTGCGGCACCCTGCGCCGGCCGGACGTGTCGAAGAAGTGGTTGGAATCCAACCACTTCTTCTCCACGTTGCCAGTTGGGGCGGTCGGAGGCCGGGGCTACGCTCACCCGGTCACTCGGGCGAGTGGCGGAATTGGCAGACGCGCAGGATTCAGGTTCCTGTGTCCGCAAGGACGTGGGGGTTCAAGTCCCCCCTCGCCCACGGATCTCGTGTCGCGGGAGTAGCCGGACGGTCAACGGCCGCCTTCCCGCGCGGCAATCACCTCCCGTACCGCCGGGGCGAACGGGCTCCACAGGAACCAGTTCCCGAACGCGCGCGTGAGGCTCGGTGGTCCGGCGATGGTCACCGCGCCTCGGTGGCGGGCGTGGTCGAGCGACTCGATGCCGGAGAACACGCGCATGAACGATGCCGCGTCGGTCGTGACCACGACGTCGCTGTCGAAGCCCGGATGCTTGATGCACACGGAGGGCTCACCGCGGTCGAGCACGAGCCAGATCACGGTCGCGTTCTCGCCGCGGTAGTCGAACTCGATCACGACGCGCCGGTCCGGTAGCCGCGTGGCGTCGACGCGCCGGTGCATCCACCACGTCAACGTGACGGGGTCGACGACGGCGGGTTCCGGGTCGGTGAACAGCCACCGCACTGCCCACTCGCCGATGGCCATGATCACCGGCTCCAGGTCTCGTCCGGCGGGGGTCAGGTGGTACTCGCTGCCGCGGCCCCCACTGGCCGGACGCCGTTGGAGCACTCCTTTGCGCTCGAGGTGGCGCAGTCGTTGCGCGAGGAGCGAGCGGGAGATGCCCGGCAGACCGCGCTCGATGTCGTTGAACCGGGTGTTCCCGAGGACCATCTCGCGCAGGATCAGCGGCGTCCAGCGGTCGGCGAGCACCTCGCTGCCGAGCGAGACGGGGCAGTACTGCCCGTAATCCCGGGTCACAGCAGTGCATGGTCGCGCAGGTACAGATCCAGCACTAGTGACATGCCGAGTCGGAGCGCACGATCCCTGCATGACCATGACCCGTGAGCTGGAAACGAAAGATCGGGAACGCGAGCTCGTCGCCTGGGCAGCGGAGCTCGGCACGAAGATCAGCGAGTACTCCGCCGTGCACGACCGCGACGGCACGTTCGTCACCGAGGCCTACGAGACGTTGCGTGAGGCCGGGTACCTCGCCCTCGCCGTTCCGGAGGAGCTCGGCGGCTCCGGCGCGTCCATCCGCGAGGTGGCGATGGCCCAGCGCGAACTGGCGCGGCACTGCTCGTCGACCGCGCTCGCCTCCGTGATGCACCACCACGTCGTGCTGTTCACTGCGTGGCGCTACCGCCGCGGCCTGCCGGGCGCAGAGGCGACACTGCGGCGCGTCGCCGAGGAGGGCATCGTGTTGGTCTCCACCGGTGGCGCCGACACGACGCGACCTCGCGGCGAAGCTGTCCGGGTCGACGGCGGCTACCGCGTCAGCGGGCGAAAGATCTTCGCCAGCCAGTCGCCGGTCGGCACGGTGATGTCGACGATGTTCCCGCTCGACGACCCCGACGACGGGCGCATCGTGCTGAACATGGCCGTTCCGTTGGCGTCGGACGGGGTCACGGTGCTCGACAACTGGGACGCGCTGGGCATGCGCGGCACCGGCAGCAACGACGTGGAGCTGCACGACGTGTTCGTCCCGGAAGAGCGAGTCCTCGCCCGCCGCCCGTACGGCAAGGTCGACCCCCCGCTGCAGGTGATCTTCAGCATCGCCTTCCCGCCGATCTCCGCCGTGTACCTCGGCATCGCCGAGGCCGCACGCGACCACGCCGTTGCCGCCGTCCGGGGCACGCCGCGTGCCGACGATCCGCTCGTGCAGCGCCAGATCGGCCAGATCGACAACCGGCTGCATGTCGCCGGTTGGGCGCTCGACGGCGCGCTGCGTGTCGTTGGTGACGACCCCGAGCCGTCGATGGACACCGTCGCCGCGGTGATGGCCGCCAAGCGGGAGGTCGCCCTCGCCGGTGTCGAGGTCTGCGACCTGGCGATGGACGTCGCCGGTGGCGCGGCGTACTACCGCACGTCGCCGATCGAGCAGAGCTACCGCGACGTGCGCGCCGCCAAGTTCCACCCCTTCGGGCCGGACGAGACGCTGCAGCACGCCGGTCGCCTCGCGCTCGGTCTCCCCGCCGACGATCGCTGACCCCCGGTCGACCCCCCCGAGGCCGTTCTGGGCGCGAGATGTTGCGCCAGGCGCCCCATTCCGCGCCCAGAACGGAGCGGAGCTCCCCGGATCACCCCGCGGGGCGCTGCCTACGCCGCGTGTGTAGCGGCGAGGATGCGACCCAGGTTGGCCTCGTCGAAGAAGTCGGCGGGGGAGAGCGTTCCGGCGACGACGCTGACGAACGCGTCCATCGCCTCCTGGTTGCCGTGCATGGCCGCCAGAAGGTGCTGCATCTCCTCCGGCGGCGGGGCGAGCGTCGCCAGCTGCGTCGTGAACTCGTAGATCGGCAGGCGCTCCGCATCGCGCTCCTGCTGGAACGCCGCCATCGCGTCGGTGAACGGCCGCCGTCCCGTGAACACGTCGTCGAGAGCCGCCGCGCATCGCTCGGCATCGTGGAACGCGTCGCTGATGCCCTGCGCGGTGATCGGGTCCTTCGTGTAGCCGGCGTCGCCGATGAGCACCCAGCCCTGGCCGAACGGGGTGCGGAAGAAGTTCGGCACCGCGGCGCCGTAGAACCGCTCCACCCGTGTCGCGCCCTCGACGCGCTCGGCGACCTCGGGGACGAGCTCGAGCGTCGCGAGGTAGTTCGCCTCGACGTCGGCCTTGAACGCGCTGGCCTCGGCGGACGGCCAGCCCATGACGAGCAGTGTGAGCTCGTCGTTCGTCGGGATCATCGCCAAGCCCCGGTCGGGCCGGATGAACGTCTGGAAGCCGTCCACCGGGAGGTCCGCCCAGTACGTGTACGTGGCCCACTGGAGGCTCGGCTTGGTGTGGTACTCCTGCGGCCGCACCGCACGGGCGACGCGCGAGTTCGTCCCGTCCGCGCCGACGACCACACGGGCCCGTTCGACGACAGCGGCGCCGTGGCGATCGCGACCACGGATGCCGGTGACAGCTCCGCCGGACACGACGATCCCGTCGACCGTGAACCCCTCCCGGATCTCGACGCCGGCGCGGTCGGCAGCGTCGACCAGCAGCTTGTCCAGCACGGTGCGCCGGGGCGCGTACGCCACGGATCCGCCATTGCTCGGATGTGGGAGCCCGCTGATCGTGAACGGGCCGAAGTCGAACGAGTACGTGTGCATCGGCGGGCAGCCAGTCGCGGTGACCTCGTCGAGCAGCCCCCAGCGCCGGAGCGCGGCAACTCCGGGGGCATGGACGACGTGCGTCGAGAGCGTGTCGCTGGGGAACTCGGCCCGGTCCACGAGCAGCACCCGGTGGCCCTGCCGGGCGAGGAGCATGGCGGTCGGCGCGCCGGCGCAGCGGGCGCCGACGACGATGGCGTCGTAGGTGTCGGTCATCGGGATCTTCCTCCTCCTTCGGCGGTGCGTTCACGATGACGAGAACGCGCCGACGAGGTATCGGGGAGCTCCCCTATCTGCTGGCGGGTTCTGCGCGGGCGGCGTACGCCGCCGCCTCGGCGCGGCTGCGCAGACCGAGCTTCATCAGGATGTTCCCGACGTGGTGCTCGACCGTCTTCCGGCTGATGTAGAGCCGCTCCCCGATCTGCGGGTTCGACAGCCCGCGCCCCAGGAGGTCGAGCACCTCCGCCTCGCGCTTGGTCAACACACCGTCGACCCGCCGCACCGCGGGCGTGCGCACGCCGAGCGAGCGGAGCAGCGCCGCCGCCGCATCGGCGTCTCGCGCCGCGCAGAGCCGCTCGAACGCCTCCAGTGCCGAGCGCGCCTCCGCGACGGCGACCTCGGGCTGTTCGCTCGCGAGCGCGTTGGCCAGCTCCAGCCGGGCACGTGCCGTCTCCAACGGCAGTCGGGAACGGGCGAAGCCGGTCAGCGCCTCCCGCAGGCAGGCGTGAGGATCACCGGCGCCACTGGCGAGGCAGATCCGTCCCCGGGCCAGCGCGGCGGTCGCGTACATGTGCGGTGAACCGTGCCGGGAGGCGTTCGCCGCGAGCCGCTCCGCGGCAGCATTGGCCGCGTCGAGGTCACCGGCGGCGAGGTGCACCTCGACGAGCATGGCGAGGAACGGTGCCACCGCGCTGCTCGCCGGGTCGAGCTGCTCGAGACCGCGTTCGAGCACCTCGCGGG
Source organism: Acidimicrobiales bacterium (assembly GCA_035550895.1). Classification (GTDB taxonomy): domain Bacteria; phylum Actinomycetota; class Acidimicrobiia; order Acidimicrobiales; family Ilumatobacteraceae; genus DASZOG01. The sequence continues at coordinate 2,566 of DASZOG010000050.1, read as the reverse complement.
CGAGGGGTAGCTCGCCCCGAGCCAGGTGGACGGCGGCGACCGGGCGGACGACATCGAGATCGAGGCTCGGGTCGACGCCCTCGAGGAGCTGTGCCGCTTCGTCGACCCGCCCTTGGCGGATGCGCAGCTCGGCCAGACGGGCAAGTGCGCCGCCGCGGAGCACCGAGCGCTGCCCGAGGCTCCAGACGCGGATCGCATCCGTCAGGGCGGCGTCCGCCTCCGACCAGCGACCCGCCGCCGTGAGCACTCCGCCGTAGTGCGTGTGGCAGAACGCGGACACCGCCGGCAGGCCGCGTCGCTGCGCGATCGCCTCACCGACGCGGATCCACTCGTCGGCCCGGGCTACGTCGCCGGCGTGCTCGCAGGCGGCGAAGAGCTGGCAGAAGATCTCCTCGAGAACGAAGAAGTCCTCGACCTCGTTGCCTGCCACGGCGGCGAGCGCTTCGTCGAGGAGGAGCATCCCCTCCTCGTGGCGATCGCCATGAACGAGGCTCGCCCCGAGGTACGCGAGCGTGGCGAACTCCAGGTCCGCGTCGTGATGTCGTCGCGCGGCGGCCAACGCCTCGCGGAACCGCGCTTCCTTGCGCGAGCGGTCGTTCTCGAACATGCCGATGTTCAGCGCGACCCAGCCGCCCTCGGATGTCTCGGGTGCGTCCGCGAGCAGCGTTTGAGCGCGCGCCATCCAGCCGCTGGACACGGCGCGGTCGCCGACGACCGAGTAGTACATGCCGGCGAGCGTGCGCCCGACGCGGACGGCGCCGACGTCGTCGGACGACTCCCGGTAGGCGGCGTACGCCTCCTCCCAGCGTTCGATCGCGCCCCGGAAGTCGAGCTCCAGGTACGCCGCACGTGCCAGTGCCTCCAGTACAGGCGCCGACGCCGGGTCGACGGACACGTCCGCTAACGCCTGGCGGGCAGCGGCGCCGTCTCCGACGCGGAGCGCCGCCCGCGCCTCCGCCAGCCGTTCGTCGACCGGAACGCTCACACGCCGCATCATCGCGCGGCACCGCTCGCTTGCTCCGCCGATCGCCGCCGTCGACACTCGGACGATGGCTGCGCGTCGAGACGAGGACCCGGTCGACGTTCTCGTCGTCGGAGATCTGCTGATCGACGTCATCGTGCGTCCGGCCGGCCCGCGGACTGCCGGCAGCGACACGGTGGCGCGCATCGAGCACCGCCGGGGTGGACAAGGCGCGAACCAGGCGGCGTGGTTCGCTGCCGAGGGCACGCGCGTCGGCCTCGCGGCGCGGATCGGGATCGCTGATCTCGAGGTGGTCGCGTGGGAGCTGCGGGCGGTCGGGATCGCTCCGTTCCTCGAACGCGATGCGGAGCGGGCAACGGGGACGATCGTCGTGCTCGTCGACCCGGCGACAGGAGAGCGGGACATGTTCAGCGACCGTGGCGCGGCGGCAGCGCTGGCACCCGCCGACCTGGGCCCCGGTTTGGCGGCCGCGCGGCGGTGGGTGCACGTCTCTGGCTACGCGATCTTCGGGGAGCACGGGCCGGACGTCGCCGCGACTGCGACGGCCGAGGCCCGCCGTCGCGAACTGGGCCTGTCCGTCGACCCGGCGTCGTGCAGCGAGCTCGTCCGCTTCGGCGTCGAGCGGTTCCTCGACACGGTCCGCGGGGTCGATGTGCTGCTGCCGAACGCTGACGAGGCCCTCCTGCTCACCGGCTGCCGTTCGCCGGCCGACGCCGCGGCCGCGCTGCTCGACGTCGCCCCGACTGTCGCGGTGACCTGCGGCCCGAACGGGGCGCTCGTCGCCTGCCGAGGCGGTCCGTTGCTCGAAGGCGCGGCTCGCCCCGCGACCGTGGTCGACACCACCGGCGCCGGCGACGCGTTCACCGCGGGCTTCCTCGCCGGCGTCGTCGACGGCGCAGATGCCGGCGCATGTCTCGGACGGGGACTGCGCGCTGCGGAACGCGCCGTGGCGCAGGTGGGCGGCCAGCCGGAGTCGCTCAGTTCGTCGCCCACGCCCCCGGACCCTGGCGGGCGTAAACGTGTGCCGCGGCGCGGAGGTTGACGTCGAGGTCGAACAGCGACGTGACGTGACAGGCGATCGCGGCACGGCACAATCCCCACCCGATCCATCGATGGTGGATCTGCATCGCGCCCGCGTCGCGCGTCGGCGACCACGCGTCGGCCCGGCAGCCCGACTCGCGCCAGGCGATCCGGTCGACCCACGGGAGTCGAGCGGCCGGCCAGCCGACGCGGTGCGCCGCGGCGACCACTTCTGGGCACCGCCACGCGGTGTCGACGCCGAGGGAGTGGGGGCCGACCGCTGAAGTGCAGGCGAGGCCGCAGAGGGCCAGGGCAGCCGAGGCGAGCGCGACCGTCAGGAGTTTGCGCATCCGTGACTGATGCCCGACGGGTCTCCTCGGCAACCTCACGGCCGGTCTCACCGGCGACGGTACGGTGCGCCGGGTGAAGGCAGCGGTGTACTACGCGACAGGCGGACCGGACGTGTTCCGCTACGAGGACGTCCCCGATCCGCAGGTGCGCCCGGGAGGGCTGCTGATCGAGGTCGGGGCGGTCGGTATCCAGGGCGGTGATCTGCTCCACCGC
>DASZOG010000049.1:0-8343 GCA_035550895.1 Acidimicrobiales bacterium | reverse complement strand
ATCTCGACGGCCAGCGACAGCGCCTGGCCGACGCCGATCGTCGGCAGCGTCGGGCCCATCACCTTCTCCACCGGCGTGCTCATCACCGAAGGATCGCGGTACGCGGCGTCCATCAGCTCGAGCTCGTCCACGGCGCCGGACACCTCGGCCGCGGCGAACGGCGGCGTGTTCTTGCACACCGGCAGCTGTGAGACGCCGTTCTCGCGCATCAGGTCGATCGCGTCGCGCACCGTCTGATCCGGGTTGACGTAGAGCAGGGCCGGTGTGTCGCCCCGGGCGTCGAGCACGGCGCCGACGCACAGCTCGCACTCGCGCAGGAACCCGTAGTTCGCCATCCACCCCTCGTCGAAGACGCGGGACAGGTAGCCGCGGCCTGAATCGGGGTTGAGCACCACCACGATGTCGTCGGGCGCGCCCCGCTGCGCCACCTGCAGCGCGGCGGCGACCGCCAGCCCGCCGCTCCCGCCGATGAGGATCCCCTCCTCGCGCGACACGCGCCGTGCCATGAGGAAGCTCGCCTCGTCGGAGATGGCGATCACCTCGTCGTACAGCTCGGGCTGCCACGCGTCGGGGAAGAAGTCCTCACCGACGCCCTCGACGAGGTACGGCCGGCCGGAGCCGCCGGAGAACACCGATCCCTCCGGGTCGGCGGCGATGATCCGGATGTCCGGGTTCTGCGCCTTCAGGTACCGGGCCGTGCCGGTGATCGTCCCGCACGTCCCCGCGCCGGCGACGAAGTGCGTGATCCGCCCGGCGGTCTGTCTCCACAGCTCCGGCCCGGTGGTCTGCTCGTGGGCGCGCGGGTTCGCCGGGTTCGCGTACTGGTTCGGCCGGAACGCGCCCCGCTCGCGGGTCAGCCGCTCGGCGACGGAGTAGTAGCTCTCGGGATCTTCCGGGGCGACGGCGACGGGGCAGACAACGACCTCGGCGCCGTAGGCGCGCAGCAAGGAGACCTTCTCCGGCGCGACCTTGTCGGTCATCACGAAGACGCACTTGTAGCCCCGCTGCGCGGCGACGATCGCCAGACCAACGCCGGTGTTGCCGGAGGTCGGCTCGACGATCGTGCCGCCCGGCTGGAGCAGTCCGTCGCGCTCGGCGGCGAGGATCATCTCCAGCGCCGGGCGGTCCTTCGACGAGCCCCCGGGGTTCGCCGTTTCCATCTTCATCGCCAGCACGCAGCCGATCCGGTCGGCGGCGCTGATCCGCGCCAGGCGCACCAGCGGCGTGTTGCCGATCAGGTCCAGGACGGAGTCGGCGATGAGCGTCCCGCGCAGCCGCTCGTCGCCCGAACCCTCGCCCCAAGCCATGCATCCAGGGTACTTCCGCGTGCCGCGGGTGGTTCCGGGTCCAGGCCCTTCCGTGTCCCAGGCCGTTCGTAGGCTGATTCCGATGTCTCCACCCGCCGGCATCTCTGCCGGTGACGTGTTGGCGCTCGCGCCGGACGAGGCGGCAGCCCGCGCCGCCCGGGCGACGGCCGTGCCGTCGTCGTGGTCCGCTGCCGGGCGTGACGACGCCGGTGCATGGGGCCGGTACATCGCGACCGCGGCGGAGCCCTACGAGGTGGCGGTGGACCTGCGCGACCCCGCGTTCCGCTGCTCGTGTCCCAGCCGGAAGGTGCCGTGCAAGCACACGCTCGGGCTGTTGCTGCTCGTGGCTGCCGGCGAGGTGCCGGAAGCGCGCCGGCTCGGCTTCGCCCACCGGTGGTTGATGGAACGGGCCGAACGGGCGGCGTCGGCCGCAGCCCGGCGAGCGGCCCGGACGGATCGCGACGGCCCGGTGGCCGGACCGCCGGCGCATGCGGAGGCGGCACCGGCGGGAGCCGACGGTGCACAGACGCCGGCGAGGCGGCGGATCGGAGCGGGGTCGGGTGGCGACACCGGGCCACCGAACCGGCGGGCGATGGAGCGCGCCGCTCGTGTCCGCGCCGGGTTGGAAGAGCTGGACCGGTGGCTCGCCGATCGGGTCCGGGCGGGGCTCGCCGCGCCGGAGCTCGCGGAGCCGGCGACGTGGCAGCGGGCCGTAGCGCGCCTGGTCGATGCCCAGTGCGGCGGGCTGGCGAACCGGGTCTTGCGGGTCGCAGGCCGGGTCGGCACCGACGAGCGCTGGCACGACCAGGTGCTCGCCGAGCTGGCCGTGCTCCACGTGCTGGCGAGCGCCGGTGGGCGTGCCGGCGAGCTCGAGCTGGCGCTCGCCGACGCCGTGCGCGGCGCGGTCGGCTACACGGTGGCGCGGGACGACGTGCTCGCCGGGGTCCCGGTTACCGACTGCTGGCACGTGTGCGGCCGGAGCGAAACAGAGGAGAACCGCGTCGTCGTGCGCCGGACATGGCTGCGCGGAGCGCACTCCCTCGCGTGGGCGCTTGTCCTGTCGTTCGCCGCGTTCGGCGAGTCGCTCACCGATGACCTGCCGTCCGGCACGGTCCTCGACGCTGATCTGCACTGGTACCCGGCCCGGTTGCGGCTGCGCGCCCTCGTCGGGACGATGTACAGCGATCCCCGCGCCGATCCGCACGGACCGCCCCCGGGCTCGATCGAGTCGTCGCTCGCCGAGGCGGGACGGATGATCGCCGCCGAGCCATGGCTGGAACGCGCTCCGCTGTGCGTCACGGGCTGCGCCGCGCCAGTGGCTGGTGGGCGGTGGGTGCTCACGGACGACACCGGCTCCCTGCCGCTGGCGCTCGGGTTCCGGCGCGTACCCGAGCTCGCCGCGCTCACGGCTACCGATCCGGTGGTGGTCGCGGGGGAGTGGTCGGCGGACGGGTTCCTGCCGCTGACTGCGTGGGCAGAAGGCCGGCTGGTGGTGCTGTGAACGTCGATGACGAGTGGGCGGCGCTCGTCACCACTGCCGTGCTCGGGACCGACCGCCGGTCGTTGCCCGAGGCGCCGCCGGAGCTGGCCGCGTGGTCGTCATCGCCCGATCCGGCCGTTGCGCTGCTCGACCGGGCGGCGGCCCTCGTGACCGCTCGGCGTGCCGGAGCGCGGCCGCTGCCGTCCGTGCCGCGCCTCCGCCCGCCGGAGACCGACGCTCGGCCGCCCTGCTCGCCAACCGCGGCACGCATTCTCGGGCGGATCCTCGGCCGCGGCGAGCGGGAGCTGCTGGGGGAGTGGCTCGCCCGGGCGGCGGGCCGCGGCTGGCGACTCCCGGCGGAGCACGCTCCCGCTGTGCTGCACCGCGCGGCAGGTGATCCGAAGCTCGACGCCCCGGCCCGGGCGGCGGCGGGGCCGCTCGCCGCCTGGCTGGACGCCGCGTTCGAACCCGACCGACCCGCAGCCGGCGCTCGGGCGACCGGCGGCGCCGACCAGACGGCGCCGTCCGCCGCGCCGGCCGCGACGCCGAGCACGACGCTCGCCCGGCCCACACCCGCGGCAGCGCCCGCTGCGGCGAACGAACCAGCGGCGGCAGATCCCACGGCAATGGACGCGCCCGAGGCCGCCAAAACGTCGTTGGCGGGCGGTTCGTCGTCCGTCCTCAACAGTAGGGATCCAGTGGAGGCGATCGTCGAGGTCTTCGCCTCCGGGCGCGCCGGCGCGCTCCGGGGCAGCCTGCGCGCTGCCGTGCTCACGATGGCACCGGCAGATCTACTCCGGCTGGCCGGCGCGCTCGACGGCATCCCCGGCCAACCGCTCACCGCGCCGCTGCGGCGCGAGCTCGCCGATCTCGCCCGCGTTCGGTACGACCTCGCGGCCGCATTCACGCCCGAAGACGAAGCGCCACAGACCAAAAGTTAGGGAGGCTTTACATCCCGGGTTCGGCTTCTCACGCGGCTTCGACGGCGCCGGGCGCCTCGACCAGGGACTGCTGTTCGCCTCCTTCCAGCGCAGCCTGTTGCGGGGCTTCCTGGCCGTGCAGGCACGCCTGAAGGGCGAACCATTGGAGGAGTACATCCAGCCCGTGGGCGGTGGCTTCTTCTTCGCGCTGCCTGGCGTGCGCGACGAGGACGACTGGTTCGGTCGCGCCCTGCTCGCCGATCGGCAATGAGCGGGGTGTCGGAGGTCGCGCCCCGCGGACGATGATCGTGGCGTGAGCGAGGTCGGCGCGGCCACAGCTGACCAGGGCCGCGCCCTGCTCGCCCTGTACGACCGCGCCGTGCCGCAGGTCTACGGCTACCTCGTGTCCCGTTGCGGCAGCGCGCCCGTCGCCGAGGACCTGACCGGCGAGACCTTCCTCGCCGCGGTGTCCGCCGTGCGCCGCGGGACAGTCCCCGAGATGACGATCGCCTGGCTCGTCGGAGTCGCTCGGCACAAGCTCGTCGACCACTGGCGGCGAGCGGCGCGTGACGAGCGCAACCTGCAGCTCGCCGCGGAGGACATCCGCGAAATGGACGATCCGTGGGACGCGCAGCTCGACGCGGCGCGGGCCCGTGACGTGCTCGACCGGCTCGGCCCGCACCACCGCGCCGCGTTGACCCTGCGCTACCTCGACGGCCTGTCCGTGCCGGAGGTCGCCGATCATCTCGGGCGCACGGTGCACGCCACCGAAGCGCTCCTCGTGCGGGCCCGCGCCGCGTTCCGCACGGCGTACGGCGGGAGGGACGACGATGGCTGACCCGTTCGACACGCTCCGCCAGCCGATCGCCCCGCTGGACCCGCGGACGGAGTTCGTCGCCGCGCTCCGTCGCCAGATCACACACGAGCTCGGCCTCGACCGGCCGGAGACCGGCGCAGCTCGGCAGACCACGCCAGCCGCGACGTCCGGCACGCCTGTGACCCGCGTCCACGAGGGCTATCACGCCGTGAACGCATATCTCTCGGTCGGCGACGCACTGGCGGCGATGGACTGGTACGTCGACATCTTCGGCGCGACGCGGCGCGGTGAGCCGATCGTGATGGACGACGGCCGCATCGGCCACGCCGAGCTGCGCATCGGGGACACGGTCGTGATGCTCGCGGACGAGTTCCCGGAGATGGACGTTCTCGCGCCCCCAGCCCGCGGTGGCACCAGCGTCTCGTTCGTCGTGTACGTGCCGGATGTGGACGCGACGTACCAGCGCGCGCTCGACGCCGGCGCGATCGGAGAACGGCCGCCCGCGGACCAGTTCCACGGCTCGCGGGCCGGCTGGCTACGGGACCCGTTCGGCCATCGGTGGAGCATCTCGACCCCGCTGCCGGACGGGCCGCCGACCCGCGCGCTCAGCGCGGTGTCCGGCGAGCTCGGCTACTACACGCTGTTCGTCCCCGATGTCGACCGCGCCGCGGCGTTCTACGGCGAGTTGTTCGGGTGGAGCTTCCACGAGGCGACTCCCACGCCAGATGGCGTGCACCTCGGACGCCACGTGGAGAACACCGGCGTGCCGTGCGGTGTGACGAGCGATCCGCGCTATCCCGGCGCGACGCTCTACTACCGCGTCGCCGATGTGCACGAGGCGGTGGCCAAGGTGCGCGACCTCGGCGGCGAGGTCCTGTCGGTCACCGACTACCAGGCCGGTCCCAGCGCCGTCTGCCGGGACGACCAAGGGGTCGAGTTCCACCTCTGGCAGCCGGCTCCCGGCTACAGCTGAGGCAGACGAACCTCAGCCCGACGGGCAGGACGGGACCGGACGGCAGGCGGCGGCCAGCGCGGACGCGGTCTGCGGACCGACCACGCCGTCCATCGCCAGGGTCTTGTCGCGCTGGAAGGCGACGACGGCAGCGTGCGTCTTGGCCCCGAACTGGCCGTCCAGCGGTCCGGCGTCGTACCCCAGCGCGACCAGTTGCGACTGCAACAAGTAGACGCGCGGCCCCGCCTGGCCCTGGCGAAGTGCACCGTCGGCGGGCTCGGTCGTGTACCCGGGCGGGACCGAGACGGTGGGTGTCGAGACCACCGTCGGTCCCGAGGTCGTGGTCGCCCCGGGCCCGGCCACCGTCGTCCCGGCGACCGACGTGCCCGACGCGTCGATCATTGCGGTCGTGTCGCCGGCGGCGTCGCTGTCGTCGTCGCCGGACCCGCAGGCGCCAAGGACTGCGACCGTCACCAGCGTGATCGCGACGAGGCCTCGACGGCGCGACCTGCCGCCTGCCGGGACCGACGTCGGTCCGACTCCCCCCATGGCGCACCCCCGTGCGTCCGCCCCTCAGCGAACTCCCCGCGGCACGGTACCGCGTCGCACCCCGCCGGTAGCGTGCCGCGCATGTCGGTCGAGCCCGCTGACGCGTTGCCTGCCTCTCCGGGCCTGCACGGGACCGAGGTCCTCCGGCCCCACCCCGAGCAGGAGTACGCGCGCGAGCTCGCGGCGATCGCCGCCGCCGACGACCGGCCCCGTCCGCCGCGCTGGCGCCTGTCGCCGTGGGGCGTGGTCATCTACCTGCTCGGCGGCGGGCTGCCGGACGGCACCCAGATCTCGGCGAAGTACATCGGCGCCCGCCGCCTCGTCGAGGTCGCCGTCGCCACGCTGGCCACCGACCGGGCACTGCTGCTCCTCGGGCTCCCCGGCACGGCGAAGACCTGGCTCAGCGAGCACCTTGCCGCGGCGATCAGCGGCGACTCGACACGCCTGGTGCAGGGCACGGCCGGCACGGCGGAGGAGGCGCTGCGCTACGGGTGGAACTACGCCCGTCTGATCGCCGAGGGTCCGAGCGAGCGGGCGCTCGTGCCGTCACCCGTCCTGCGGGCGATGGAGGCCGGTGGCCTGGTGCGGGTCGAGGAACTGACGCGCATCCCGGCCGACGTGCAGGACGCGCTGATCACGATCCTCTCGGAGAAGGCGCTGCCGGTCCCCGAGCTCGGCATCGAGGTCCAGGCGCGGCCCGGGTTCAACCTGATCGCGACGGCGAACGACCGTGACCGCGGGGTCAACGAGCTGTCGAGCGCGTTGCGCCGCCGGTTCAACGTCGTGGTCCTCCCGCTTCCGGCCACCGCCGAGGAGGAGGTCGACATCGTCGTGCAGCGGGTCGCCGCGCTGGCCGGGGCCCTCTCCCTGCCTCCGGTGCCGCCCCCGACCGACGAGATCCGTCGCGTGGTGACGATCTTCCGCGAGCTGCGCGCCGGCCAGACCGCAGACGGGCGAATCAAGCTGAAGACGCCGTCGTCCACGCTCTCGACCGGCGAGGCGATCTCCGTCGTCGTGCAGGGCATGGCCCTCGCTGCCCATCTGGGTGACGGCCGCGTCAGGGTCGACGACCTGCTCCCTGGCATCGAGGCGGCGGTCGTGCGCGACCCGGTGCACGACGCGGTCGCGTGGCGCGAGTACGTCGACACGGTCGGGCTGGAGCGCGATGGCGGCAGCCCCTGACGTCACGCTCCTCGGCATCCGCCATCACGGCCCCGGTTCCGCGCGCGCGGTCCGCGCTGCGCTCTGCGATCTGGACCCGGACGTGGTCCTCGTCGAGGGGCCACCAGAGGCGGATGCGATCGCCGTGCTTGCCGGCGACCCGGCGATGCGTCCGCCGGCGGCGCTGCTCGGGTACGCGCGCGACCGTCCGGAGCGAGCCGTGTTCCACCCGTTCGCCGTGTTCAGCCCCGAGTGGCAGGCGCTGAGCTGGGCGGCGGCGCACGGGCGGGAGGTGCGGTTCATCGACCTCCCGCTCACGCACCTGCTCGCACTGGACGACCCGATCGACGCCCGCGGCCGTCCTGCGGACCCGATCCGGCTGCTCGCCGAGGCCGCCGGGTACGACGATCCCGAGCGCTGGTGGGAGGACGTCGTCGAGCACCGGGACGGCTCGCCGTTCGCCGCGATCCACGACGCGATGACCGCGTTGCGCGAAGAGCTGGAGCGTGACGGGCACGGACCGACCGTGTTGGAAGCCAGGCGCGAGGCGGCGATGCGCCGTGCCGTGCGGCGCGCCCTACGTACCGGGCACGCCCGGATCGCCGTCATCTGCGGTGCCTGGCACACACCTGCGCTGGCCCGGCCGGTGGCGGAGCGCGACGACCGCGCGCTGCTCGCCGGGCTGCCGAAGGTGCCCGTGGCGTGCACGTGGGTCCCGTGGACCCACCGGCGCCTGGCTACCGCGTCGGGATACCGCGCCGGCGTCCTCGCCCCCGGGTGGTACGACCACCTCTTCACGCACCCCGGACCGGACGTCGTCGCCGTCTGGTTCACCCGCGCGGCGCGCGTCCTGCGTGACGCCGGCGCGGACACGTCCCCCGCCGACGTCGTCGAGGCGACCCGTCTCGCGGAAGGTCTGGCGACGTTGCGCGGCAGACCCTCCGCCGGCCTGCACGAGGTGACCGACGCCGCCCGGGCCGCGCTCGGCGGCGGCACCGACGCGCCGATGGTCCTGCTCGCCGACGAGCTCGTCATCGGTGCCGACCTCGGCACGGTGCCCGACCACACGCCGCAGGTCCCGCTGGCGCGCGACCTCGCCGTGCAGCAGCGGGCCTGCCGTCTGCGGCCGCAGGCGGTCGAGCGGGTACTCGAGCTGG
>DASZOG010000048.1:0-5464 GCA_035550895.1 Acidimicrobiales bacterium | reverse complement strand
AGCCTCACCGGGCGGTTGGACGACGTCATCGACCGCTTCGCCGATGTCGACGTCGACCACGTGCTGGACGGGTTCGACCCCGGCGATCGAGACGTCGTCGACGCGGCCGCCGAGATGGGCCTGCTCTGGGTGAGCAGCGAGCGGCTCGCCGACGCCCGGCGGCTGGTCGACTGGGTGGACGCGTCGCCGACTGCGGCATCACCCTTCAGGCGCGCATCGGTGGAGACGGTCCGGGCGTGGGTCGACGCTGTGGAGGGATCGTTCGACGCCGCCGTCGAGCACGGCCGGGCGGCGTTGCAGGAGACCGCCGGGGATACGACGCACCGCGCCACGCCGGGCAGCCCGACGCTCGTGCTGGCCATCGCGTTGGACTTCCTCGGCAGGAGCGATGAGGCGCTGCACGTGTTGCGCGACGCTGTCGGGCGGGTCACGACGCCGCGGTGGACGCCGCCACTCCTGCAGCTCGGCGTCGGGCTGGTCCTGTTCCGCACCGGCGAGTGGGACGACGCGCTGGCGGAGGTGGATGCAGGACTCCTGGCGGCGGACGAGGCCGACCTCGGGCTCGGCACCTACTGGCCGTACGCGATCGGCACGCTGATCGCCTGCGCCCGCGGCCAGCAGGCGACGGCACGCCAATGGCTCGACCGCTCGCGAGCCGTGACGAGCCGGCGGGCGCTCGGGGCGGAGTGGCTGGCGTACGCCGACGCCATGGTGCACGACGCCGATGGCGACGTCGAGGTCGCCGCGAAGCTCCTGTCGAACGTCACGGAACGGATCATCGCGGCCCGCGTGCCGACGCTCCTGCTGAACATGGCAGCGGACACGGTGCGCCTGGCGGTGGCCACCGGCCGGATGGAAGCCGCACGGCACGTGGTCGACGAGGTCGACACCATCGCGTCCCGCTCCTCCTCACCGGTGGCGAGCGCCATCGCCCGCTGGGCCCGCGGGCTCCACGACGCATGCGGATCCGAGGTGGAGGACGCGGCGGACGAGCTCGCCCGCTGCCAGCGAACGCCGAGCTCCGTCCGGGCCCGACACGATGCCGCGATCATCGCCGCCCGCCGAGGTGACGGCGGAGACGCCCGTCGCCTGGCGAAGGAGGCGTTCGCCGCCTACGACGCACTCGGCGCAGACCAGCTGCATCTCCGCCTGCGCGCCGATCTGCGGTCGTGCGGCGTGGCGATGCGCCCGCGCCGCGCCGCCGCTCATCCCACACACGGTTGGGCGAGCCTCACGGCGTCGGAACAGACGGTGGTGGGTCTCGTCAGCGAGGGGCTGACGAACACGGAGATCGGCCAGCGGTTGTTCATCTCGCGGCGCACGGTCGAGTCCCACCTCGGCCGCGTCTACGCCAAGCTCGGCGTCACGACGCGCGCCCAGCTCGTCGGCGCGACGCTCCGCCGAGCCGACGCGCCGGCGTGATCAGGTGTCGAGCTGGTAGTCGGCGAAGCGGTCGCGCAGCGTCTTCTTCGAGAACTTCCCGACGGAGGTCTTCGGCACCTCGTCGATGAACACGACGTCGTCCGGCACCTGCCACTTGGCGACCCTGTCCGCGAGGTAGGCGACGACCTCCTCCTTCGTCAGCTCCGCACCCTCCTGCAGGACGACGCAGGCCAGCGGCCGCTCCGCCCACTTCGGATGCGCCACGCCGATCACCGCCGCCTCCTTGATCTGCGGGTGGGCCATCAGCTCGTTCTCCAGCTCGACGGAGGAGATCCACTCGCCACCGGACTTGATCAGGTCCTTCGTCCGGTCGACGAGGCGGATGTAGCCGTGCGCGTCGACCGTGGCGACGTCGCCGGTGCGCAGCCACCCGTCGTCGGTGAACGAGTCGCCCGCTCGCTCGTCGTCGTAGTACGTGCGCGCGATCCACGGTCCCTGGACCTGCAGCTCGCCCGACGACTCGCCGTCCCACGGCAGTGGGTTGGTCGTCCCCGGCTCGACGACGCGGAAGTCGACGCCGACCACCGTGGGCCCGACGCTCGCCCGCAGGTCCGCCAGCTCGTCCTCGGTATGGGTGGCGGCGAGAGTGGTCTTCACGTGGCAGACGGCGGCGATCGGGCTCGTCTCGGTCATTCCCCACGCGTGGTAGATGGGCAGCCCGAGCTGCTCCTTGTACGCCTCGGACAGCGCCTTCGGGACCGCGGAGCCGCCACACGGGATGGCCCGCAGGCTCGACGTATCCCGTCCCTTCAGCTCCGGCAGGACGCCCATCCAGATCGTCGGAACGCCGGCCGCCACCGTGACCCGCTCGTCGACGATCAGGTCCGCGAGTGCCTTCGGCGACAGGTCCGGGCCGGGCATCACCAGGCTCGACCCGGCGGCGACACCGGCGTGAGCGAGGCCCCACGCGTTGGCGTGGAACATCGGCACGACGGGCATGATCACATCGCTCTCCCGCGCACCCAGGCTGTCCACGGTCATCGCGCTGACCGTGTGGAGGTAGCTGGAGCGGTGCGAGTAGACGACGCCCTTCGGGTTTCCGGTGGTGCCGCTCGTGTAACACATCGAGGCCGCGGTGTTCTCGTCCTCGATGCGGAACCGCACCGGCTCCGCCGCGGCGAGGAGCTGCTCGTAGTCGTGGAGCGGGAGACCGTTCGTGTCCTCCGGGACGTCGCCCCGCCCGTCGTCCATCACGACGAGGTGTTTGACCGTGGTGAACGTCTTCAGCAGCGGGAACAGCAGCGCGGTGAGCGAGCGGTCGACGAAGATCACCTCGTCCTCGGCGTGGTTGACGATGTACGTCAGCTGATCCGGGAAGAGGCGGATGTTCAGCGTGTGCAGCACGCGGCCCGAGCAGGGCGCGGCGAAGTACAGCTCGAGGTGGCGGGCGGTGTTCCAGGCGAACGTGGCGACGCGGCCGTCGGAGGAGATGCCCAACTGGTCGAGCACGCCGCCGAGCTGGCGCGTGCGCTGTGCCCACTCGCCGTAGGTGATCCGCTCCCGGGTCCCGGCGCCGGTCGCCGTGGTGACCGTCTTGTCGAAGAAGAGCCGCTCGGCCCGCTCGAAGAAGTGGACGAGCGTCAGCGGATGGTCCTGCATCAACCCCTTCACGAGACCCCCTCCGTCGTCGAGCACCCGGCGTGCGCCGGGATCCCTCGCCGGAAACCCTAACCGGGCGTGGAGAACCTGGCCCTGTGACCGGGCCTCGCCATCACTAGCCTGCAGCGGGTGATGCCCGGGTCGGCGACTCCGCCGCACCACCGGCCGGCGCCGTTCTGGCCGCCGCCGGTGGCCGCCTCGGCCGCGGCGCCGCTGCCGGTCGACCGGCGCCTGCTGTCGCTGCTCCTCGGGGCGTACACGACGCTGGTCGTCGCCTCGAACATCGGCTCGATCCTCGCTCCGAGCATGGTCAACGACCAGCCGACGCTGCTGCTCGCGTTGTCGGCGCGGATGCGGCACCTGCTGCTCACGGTCGCGGCCAACATCGACGCCGTCGCCTACTGGCTCGTGGGCGGCGCTCGCCTCGCCGCCGCCGGCGCGGTCTGCTACATGCTCGGGCGCCACTTCGGCGACCGTGGCCTGGCGTGGATCGAACGGCAGACGAACGGCGAGCTGCCGGCGACGTTCGTCTGGCTGGAACGGGCCGTCGACCGCGCCGGCACCGCGCTCGTCGTGCTCATGCCGGCCTCGAATGTTGTCGCCGCACTCGTCGGTGTGCGGAAGATGAGCCCGGCGCGCTTCGCCGCGCTGTTGTCGGTCGGGATCGTCATCCGCCTGGCGACGTTCTGGTTCCTGGGCATCACGTTCGAGGAACCGCTCGATCGCCTCCTCGACTGGATCGACCGGTACCAGTGGTGGCTCGTCGCCGCATTCCTGGTGCTCAGCGTGCTGACCTCTTTCCAGCGCTCGACCCGCTCGAGCCCGCGCATTCCGCCGCCCCCGCCCGAACCCTGATTCGGCCTTGTCGGCGCAGCGGTACTGCGCGCTAGGGTCGCTCCATGCAGCGGGGTGTCGCCGCGGTGGCTGGCGCAGCCGTCAGGTCTGACGCCACCCGCAGGCGACTGGCACCCCTCCCGACCGAACGGGCGTCGTGGCCGGGCGAGTGACCAGCCCCGGCCGCCGGGCGCTTGCGCTCGCCCGGCCCGACACCTCCCCTCCGTCTCCGTCCCACGACTCGCAGGAGCGCGCATGATCCCCAAGCCCGTGTTCACCGGCATCGCCGCGGCCCTCGTCACGTTCTTCGACGAGCACGGCCGCGTCGACGGCGAGGCGACGGCCCGCCACGCAGCGCACCTCTGCGAGCGAGGGGTGCGCGCGATCGTCGTCGCCGGCAGTACGGGCGAGGCCTCGCACCTGTCGATGAAGGAGCGGCTGCAACTCTTCGACGCCGTGCGTACCGGCGTGCCGAACTGGGTGCCCGTGCTCCTCGGGACCGGCGACCTCGCCGCCGGAGTCAGTGTGCCGGCGCTGACGAAGAAGGCCGCGGAACGCAAGGCCGACGCCGCGCTCGTCCTCTCCCCAAAGCACGGCGACGTGCGCGAGTTCTACGGCGAGGTCGTCGCTGCTGCCGGGCAGATGCCGGTCATCGCCTATCACTGGCCGAAGGTCTCGGCTCCCGGCATCACGATGGAGGAGCTGAAGGCGCTCGAGCCGCGGCTGTCAGGAGTGAAGGACTCGACGGGCGATCCCGAGCGGCTGCTGGAGATGCTCGCCTGCTTCCACAAGCCGATCTACGGCGGGAGCGCGGCGATCGTCGCCTACGCCGGGATGCTCGGATGCACGGGGATGATCCTCGCCGCCGCCAACCTCGAGCCGGAGCTCTGCGCCGACGCGTTCGCCGGTTCGGTGCCGGCGCAACGGGATCTGCTCTTCGCCCACCGCGTCGTCAGCGGGTATGGCGCGAAGGGGATCAAGGAAGAATTGGCTCGCAAGTACGGCACGTCCACCGTGTGCCGCTGACGCAGGACTGTGGGAGGGTCACGCCATGGCTCAGACAAAGCTCGGAGGAGAACCCATCAACACGGTCGGTGAGCTGCCGGCCGTCGGGTCGCCTGCACCACCGTTCACGCTCACCGGCGGTGACCTGTCCGAGGTGACGTTGGACAAGTTCGCCGGGCAACGGCTCGTCCTGAACATCTTCCCGAGCATCGACACGAAGGTCTGCGCCGCGAGCGTCCGGCGGTTCAACGAGCTGGCGGCCGGTATGAACAACGCCGCGGTACTGAACGTCTCGGCCGACCTGCCCTTCGCGCAGGGCCGATTCTGCGGGGCCGAGGGCATCGAGCGGGTGCAGTCGGCGTCGACGTTCCGCAACCCGGAGTTCGGCGACGCCTACGGCACGCGCCTTGCCGACGGCAAGCTCGCCGGCCTGATGGCGCGGGCCGTCGTGGTCGTGGACGAGAACGGCACCGTGAGCTACACCGAGCTCGTACCCGAGATCGGGCAGGAACCCGACTACGACGGGGCGCTCTCGGCCCTGAAGTAGCGCGGGGCCGGTGGCACCGGTCAGATCCCGAGGAAC
>DASZOG010000047.1:0-7618 GCA_035550895.1 Acidimicrobiales bacterium | reverse complement strand
CCGGCGGGCGCGACGACGGGTCTCCGGCGGCCGCCAGCCGGTTCACGCTGTCCGCCGATGCTGCGGAGCGGTGGTTCGGCGGGTTCCAGCCGGTGGTTGTCGAGCATCTGTCCGCGGATGCTGCGGAGCGGTGGTTCGGCGGGTTCCAGCCGGTGGTTGTCGAGCATCTGTCCGCGGATGCTGCGGAGCGGTGGCTCGGAGCACACCACGGCTCCTGAACCGTCGGTTACGCCGCCTGGTCCCGCTCGCGGGCGACCAGCGCGGCGAGCCGGCGCAGGTTGCGGCGCCAGATCGCCCTCATCAGGAGCCCGCCGGCGAACGCGCCCACGGGGCCGCCCAGCCACCACGGGAACCGGAGCTCCTCCTCCCAGGTGAACCGGGTTCGGCCGGCGGGTAGCGCCGCCAGCGTGAACCGGCCGGAGCCCGTGACCAGGCCGGTGTGGTCGACACCCATGGCCACTCCGGGCGTCCACTCGGTGACGATCATGCGGTCGCTCAGCCGGAGCGGCCCGACCCGTGTGTCGCACACGAAGCGGGTGCCGGCG
Source organism: Acidimicrobiales bacterium (assembly GCA_035550895.1). GTDB lineage: Bacteria > Actinomycetota > Acidimicrobiia > Acidimicrobiales > Ilumatobacteraceae > DASZOG01. Next base: position 7,073 of record DASZOG010000047.1, on the reverse strand, counting down.
CCGCGCGTCTGCTCGGTCTCGAAGCGGATGGCGACGGCGTCGGCCATCCACTCCACGTGGCGTTCGATGCGCTCGACGACCCGCCACACCTCGTCAGGACGCGCGTCGAGGTCGATGCCGACGGTGATGTGGCCCACGCGCCGGACGCGAGCCTCAGCCGGCAGCGATGGCCGTGGCGCGGCGCAGCTCGGCGGCCGCCTGCTCGGGCGGGACGATGTTGATGTGCACGCCCGTGCCGCGCTCGAAGCCCGCCACCGTGACCAGCTTCGGCCACAGGTGGGCGTGCCAGTGGAACGTCCCGTCGTGGTGGTGCGGCGCGGTGTGGATGACGAGGTTGTACGACACGTCCCCGAGGCGATCGCGGAGCATGCGCAACACGTCGCGCATCGCCCGCCCGACGGCCGCGAGGTCGGCCGGCGCCGCCTCGTGCAGGTGGCCACGGTGCTCGGTCGGCACGATCAGCAGCTCGTAGGGCGACCCCGCCCAGAACGGACTGATCACGACGACCGCATCGTTCGCCGCGACGACGCGATCGCCGTCGGCGAGCTCCGCCTCGGCGGTGACGCAGATGATGCACCCGCCCTCGAACCGGTTGAAGGCCTTCTCCTCGTCGAGGATCTCGCCCGGCACGAACGGCATCCCGAGGAGTTGGCCGTGGGGGTGGCTGAGCGACGCCCCGGCCTCCCGCCCGTGGTTGACGATCGCCTGCGTATACCGCACGTGCGCCGAGCGGGCGTGCTCCTCGAAGCGGTCGCGCAGGACCGCCATGACCAGGCCCGCGTCGCCGTCGTCGAGGTCGGCGAAACTGCTGCCGTGGTCCGGGCTGAGCACGAGGATCTCGTGGATGCCGCTGGCATCGGCCTGGACGTGGACCGGCCCCAGGTTGCGCACCGCCATCGTGTCGTTGCCGTCGAACGCGGGAAAGAGGTTCGGCACGATGCGGACCTGCCACTGGCCGCGGCGGTCGTACGTGTCGAGCGCGTCCGGGGTGGAGTCCTCGTTGCCCGGGCAGAACGGGCAGGGCCGGGCAGGGTCGGCCTCGACCGCCTCGGTGCGCGGCGCGAAGTCCGTCGGCCGCTCAGCTCGACTGGCGACGATGGTCACCCACCGACCGTTCAGAGGGTTCAAGCGGAGCTGGCTCACCGTTCTCCCAATCTACGTCGAAGGTCGGCGGCCGCGCCGTACAGCGAGACGTGTCCCGCGCTGTCCGGCCCGAAGTCACCACCGGCCCAATCGGCCCAGCGTTCCTCGAGCACGAGGCCGGCATCTGCGGCCATCGCATCGAGTTCGGCGGGCGGGGCGTAGCGGATGGCCCACGGGCGCAGGCGTACTCCTGCCGCCTCGGACAGCTCCACCAGGTGGCCCGCCGAACGCTGTTGTTCCGGATCGTCCTGCGACACCATCAGCACCACACTGTCCGCGGTGAGGTGTCTGACCTCCACCCGGCTGCCCGCTTCGACGGCGGCCGGCACGAACGCCTCGATCAGGAAGTGCCCCTCCGGCTCCAACCGGGCGGCTGCGGTGCGGAAGGCAGTGCGCTGAGCCTCGGCGCTGAGCACAGCGAAGAACGTGTTGAAGGCGGCGAAGATCAGCCGGAACGGGCCCGCCGGAAGATCTGTCGCCATGTCGCCGATCGTGACGGGGATCGCGTCACCGCCGGGTTTCCCCTGGAGCCGCGCGGCCATCGCCGCTGACGCTTCGACGCCTTCGATCGGTACGCCTCGCGCCGCGAGCGGCAAGGCGAGCCGACCGGTGCCGACGCCCAGCTCGAGCACGCGCCCGCCATCGGCGAGCGCGGCGAGCCGCTCGATCGCCGCGTCGGTGTCGTCGGGATGCGTGTGCCACTCGTCGTAGACGTCGGCGATCCCGTCGCCGTAGCTCGCCGCCCCGTACCCCTCCATCGCCCTCAGTCCACCATGGCGGGCGAGGTCCGTGTCGGTGGAGCGGCCCGGCGGCGGGGCGTCACGGGGCGAGTGGGGTGAACAACGCCACGTTGCGCACGACGGCGAACGCGATCAGCGCGCTGGCGAGCGCGATCCACGCCGGGGCCGGCAGCGTCGCCGGTCCAGGAGGTGACCGCCGGCCGACCGCAGGAAGCCACCAGGCGAGCCACACCCAGACGCCGACGCCGAGCACGACCGGCACGAGCGCGTGGTACGAGAGGGCAGTGGCGACGTCACCGCGCAGCAGGTGGTGCGTGGCCCGCGTCAGCCCGCAGCCGGGGCACCACCAGCCGGTCATCGCGTGGAACGGGCACGGCACCGCCACCGCGGCGTCGGCCGGGTCGACGGCGACGACGTAGGCCAGCGCCGCGGCCCCGGCCACGCCCACGGCGCTCGACCACACGCGCCGGGGCTGACGAGCGACCGCGTGCACGGCGGAAGCGTAGGGCCGAACGTGTGCGCCGCGCCGATGCTCGTTCTGGGCGCGGATTGGTGCGGTATGCGCAACATCTCGCGCCCAGAACGATCCGGTGAGATCACCGTGAGGGCGGCGCGCCCGCGTTCGACCGAACCCAGTTGTGCCCGGGCGGCGGTCCCGGCACGCTGGGACACCGTGCTCCAGGCCCGTGGGCTCTCCGTGGAGGTCGGCGGCCGCCTCGTCGTGGCGGGCGCCTCGTTCACCGTGCGCGCTCGGGACAAGGTCGGCCTGGTCGGGCGGAACGGGGCGGGCAAGACCAGCCTCCTGCGCGTCCTCGGCGGCGCCGCGGATCCCACGGCCGGGGCGGTCCACCGCGGCGGCGCGCTCGGGTACCTGCCCCAGGACCCGCGCCTCGCCGGCGTGCTCGACGGCCGCACGGCGATCGCGCACGTGCTGTCGGGGCGGAGCATCGACGAGTCGCTGGTTCGCATCGAGAAGCTGCGCCTGGCGATGGCGGAGCACGCCAGCGACCGCAACGTCGCCCGCTACAGCCGCGCAGAGGAGGAGTTCCGCGCTGCCGGCGGGTACGCCGCGGAGTCCGAGGCCCGGGCCATCGGCCACGGCCTCGGCCTCGGCGCCGACCGGCTCGACCTGCCGCTGGGCGTCCTGTCCGGCGGGGAACGGCGGCGCGTCGAGCTCGCCCGGATCCTCTTCGCCGGCAGCGACATCCTCCTCCTCGACGAGCCGACGAACCACCTCGACGTCGACGCCCGCAACTGGCTCCTCGCGTTCCTCCGCGCCTACCGCGGCGCGCTGCTCGTCATCAGCCACGACCTCGAGTTGCTCGATGAAGCGATCACCCGCGTCCTCCATCTCGACCGGACCGGGGAGGAGGAAACCGGTCAGCTGATCGCGTACCGCGGGACCTACAGCCAGTACCGCGCGGCACGAGCGCGGGACGAGGAGCGGGCGGCGAAGCTCGCGGCCGCGCAGGCGAAGGAAGTCGACCGGTTACAGACGCTGGTCGACCGGTTCGGGGCGAAGGCGACGAAGGCCTCGTTCGCGCACAACCTCGAGCGACGCATCGAGCGCATCGAGCGCGACCGCGCCGAGGTCGGCCGCGGAGAGGGCCGGCACCGCGTCCGCTTCCCGGCACCGCCTCGGCCGGGCGCGACCGTGCTCGAGGTCACCGGGCTGACGAAGGGTTACGGCGGCCCGCCGGTGTTCGAGTACGTGGGGTTCGACGTCGGCCGCGGCGAGCGGATGCTGATCCTCGGTCTCAACGGCGCCGGCAAGACGAGCTTGCTGCGCATCGTCGCCGGGGTGACCGACGCCGACGACGGCACGGTGGCGTTCGGCCACAACGTGTCCGCCGGGTACTACGCGCAGGAGCACGACCAGCTCGTCGCCGAGCGCACGGCGCTCGACCATCTCCGCGCCGAGGCGGTCCGCGGCTCGACCGACACGCAGCTGCGCTCGATACTCGGCTCGTTCCGTCTCTCCGGCGACAAGGTCTTCCAGGAAGCAGGCACGTTCTCCGGCGGCGAGAAGACGAAGCTCGCCCTCGCCCAGCTGATGGTCGGGCGGCACAATCTGCTCCTGCTGGACGAGCCGACGAACAACCTCGACCCGCCGAGCCGCGAGGCGGTCGCCGAGGCGCTCGCGTCGTGGCCGGGCGCGATCGTGCTCGTCAGCCACGACACCGAGTTCGTCCAGCGCCTGGAGCCGACGAAGGTGCTCCTCATGCCCGACGGCCAGCTCGACGTCTTCGACGACGACTGGCTCGACCTGGTCGCCCTCGCCTGATCCCGCCTCGACCCGAACGCCGGCGCCGTCAGGCAGGGAAAGGCACAGAATCGAGCGGGATCCTCTCGTACAGCGCCGGCTCGCTCTCCGGTGTCAACGCGGTCGGGCCGTAGATCCAGTCGGTGAACGAGTAGTCGTACGTGTCCCGCGCCCGCAGGAGCGCGTTGCGCTGCAGGCGCTTGACGCCGTCGTGGTGCCAGAGCGCGCCCCATTCGCGTGCAGTCGTGAGGACGCGCCGGCAGTGCTCCGGGCGCACGGCGTCGAAGGCGGCGAGCGCCTGCGCCCAATCCACACCGGACGACGTCCCCGCGCGGCGGGCGCACTGGCGACCGACGTGCTCGGCGAGCACCCATCCGTCCTCGATGGCCATGATCGCCCCCTGCGCCATGTACTGCAGTGGCGGGTGGGCGGCGTCGCCGAGCAGCGCGATGCGGCCGAACACCAACGACGGGAGCGGGTCCTTGTCGAACATCCGCCAGCAGCGGTCGCGCCACATCAGGGGCAGGCCCTTCTGGATCGGTGCGCACATGCCGGCGAATGCGGCGTCGAGCTCGGCGGGCGTGCCCCACTCGGATTCCCCGGCGACGGCCGACGGCGACTGGAACACCGCGACCTGGTTGAACACCTCGCCGCGGCGCAACGGGTACTGCACGAAGTGGCACCGCGGACCGATGTAGAGGACGACCGCCTTGTCGTCGACACCGTGCTCGCGGACCCGGTCGAACGGGATCGCGCCGCGGTAGGCGACGTAGTTCGAGCTGACCGGCTCGTCGCCGACGAGCTGCTGGCGGGCGACGGAGTGGAGTCCGTCGGCGGCGATGACCGCCTCGGCCTCGTCGGTCGCGCCGCCGGCGAACGTCACGCGTGCACCACCGGCGACGTTCTCGTAGCCGACGCACACCGCGGACGTGATCAGCTCGACGCCGGCCTGCTGGCAGGCGCTGAGGAACAGACCGTGCAGGTCGCTGCGGTGGATGACCATGTACGGGAAGCCGTAGCGGCGGCCGAGATCGAGGAGGTCGAGTCGGGTCAACACCGAGCCGTCGGTGGCGTCGTACATGACCATCGTCTCCGGCAGCACGCCGACCGAGACGGCCTCGTCGAGCAGGCCGTAGTCGGCGAGGATGCGCGTGCAGTTCGGGGCGATCTGCAGTCCGGCGCCGACCTCACCGAACTCGCCCGCCCGCTCGTACAGGCGCACGTGCAGGCCCTTGCGGTGCAGGGCGAACGCCGCCGAGAGCCCGCCGATGCCGCCGCCGACGACGAGCACGTCCGGTCGCGTCACGGCTGCTGCGCCGGTCATCGCGGGTCGGCTCGCGGCCACGCGCGCGACGTCACGAAGGCGTCTCGGAGTGCGACCGGAACAGGCCGAGTTGCGTGAAGAGCGGTGCGTCGCTGAACTGGAACAGGTCGAGTGCGCCGGAGTCGGAATCGGACGGAGACGCGTCGGAGCGGATCGACAGCGGCATCCACGACGGGACGACGAACAGGTCGCCGCGGCTGGCCGACCACGCGTGCTCGCCGACCGTGACGCGGCCCGCGCCGTCGAAGACCTGGAACACCGACGAGCCCGTCTCGCGCCGCGGAGCGGTCTCCGTCCCGGGGGAGACGCGGTGGAACTGCGCCCGGATCGTCGGGAGCACGTCGCCCCCGGTCGTCGGGTTGACGTAGCGCACGAGCGCGTGCCCGGGCTCGATCGTGCCGGCGAACCCCTCCACTTCCAGCGCCAGCTGGTCAGCGAGCGCGGCATCCGTGTCGGCCCAGCGGTAGGCGAGGAGCGGGCTTCCAGCGCTCGGACCGAACTGCGAGACGGGCACGAGTCCCGGGTGTCCCCAGAGCCGTTCCGCGCGCGAGCGATCCGGCGCGGTCAGCTCCTCGGACGACAGCGCCTCCCGCCCGGGCTCGAAGAACTGCGATTCGATCTCGTACTGGAACGGGATGTCGAGGCCGTCGATCCACGCCATCGGCGTGGTCGCCGCGTTGTGGTGCGCGTGCCAGTGCATCCCGGCCTGGGGGAGGAAGTCGCCGCGGCGCATCGGGATCGGATCGCTGTCCACGACGGTCCACACGCCCTCTCCCTCGACGACGAACCGGAACGCGTTCTGCGAGTGCCGGTGCTCAGGTGCGTTCTCGCCGGGCATCAGATACTGGATGGCGGCCCACAGCGTCGGTGTCGCGTACGGGCGGCCACCCAGACTCGGATTGGCGAGCGCTATCGCCCGCCGCTCGCCACCGCGCCCGACCGGGACGAGCTCGCCCGCGGCGGCGGCCAGCTCGACCAACGTCGCCCACTGCCACAGGTGCGGAGCGGCCTTCGATCGCGGCTCGAGCGGCATCAGCCCGCCGATCTCGGTCCACAGCGGGATGAGCAGGGCCTTCTCGAAGCCGCGGTAGAGGTCCTCGAGCTCCGGGGTGACCGGCGGCTGGTGCGGACCGTCGGTCGCTACGAGGGAGAACGGCGGCACGTCGGACATGTGCGGAACGCTACCGGTGTGGTCGCGACAGCCAGCCGGCCCGCGTCGGCAGGCGTGAGAGGATGACCCGTCGATGACGGCGGTCGGACGACGTCTGCGGATGGCGCTGGCGGCGGGCGTCGTGACGCTGCTGCTGGCGGGCACGTTCGTCGGGCAGGACGACGACTTCCCGTTCGGGCCGTTCCGGATGTACGCCACGCGCCAGCGCCTCGACGGGCGCACGTCGTGGTATCGCATCGAGGCCGTCACCGCGACTGGTGAAGCGGTGTTCGTCCCCGGCGCGGCCTATGGGCTGCGTCGCGCCGAGCTCGAGGGGCAGATCCCGCGCTTCGTCGCCGACCCGGCGCTCCTCGGCGAGCTGGCGGTGGCGCACGCGGCCCGCCGGCCGGACGCGCCGGCCCTCGTCGAGATCCGTCTCGTCCGCCGCAGCCA
>DASZOG010000046.1:0-3392 GCA_035550895.1 Acidimicrobiales bacterium | reverse complement strand
AACTGCTTCGACCACCACCCCTCGGGCCGGAGGCCACCGTCGACGAGATGCCGGTCATCCTGCTCCGGCCCGTAGTGACGGACCTGGAAGCGGCGCTCGGCGATCAGCCAACCGAAGGCCTGGCTCTGCGCGCTCGGAGAGAGGTCAGGACGCTCTTCGCGAAGTGGCGGGAGGTAGGCGTCGATCTCCTCCTGCAACCAACCCCTCTGCATCAGACCGCGGCGCGCCTCCTCGGCAGAAGCCCGAATGCCTGTCGGAGACAGCGGCGTCCCCGTGACGTCGACAATTTCGAGCGTCGCGTCGGAGAAGGTGAGGGCATAGCCGACCTCTGTCCTCGCACCTCTGCTGAATTGCCATCCTGGCGTCGAGACGAGATAGCGGACGTGCTCTTCCATCAAGCGCACCCAGAACCGGTTGTAGTCGTCCTGCTCCCATCCCTGCACGGTGATGCGGGAAGGATCGACGACCACGAAGTCGTGGGGAATCCACGCCGCGCTCCGGACCGCCGTCGCTCGCCTGTCGGCGTCCTGCGAGTTCGGTTCGAGGACCCTCTCACGCCACGTATCAGGTTTCGTGGTTCGCAACTCGAGGGACGAACGCAGCCCCGTCTCGTCGAGCAACGCGATCTCTCGCTCGCCGGACGTGATCGGAACGCTGACATAGACGACGTTGCGACGATGTACGCCCGCCGCGTGCATAGCCTGCAGCAGGTGGTCGTCGCGAAGCATCCGTTCACCTCCTAGGCGAAGTATCGCAGCGCAGTGGAGCCCGGTTCGGGACCGGCAAACCAACGAGCTGAAGGCTACGAATTGGGTGGGACAACGGCCCGTACGAACGGGATCTCCCGGGGTGCCGGCTAGCCGCCGCCGTCCCCTTCCAAGGCCGGGAGCTTGGAGAGGACACGGTGGAGCGAGGCGACGTCCGCCTCGCTCAGGTGCCGGGCGAAGTGGCGGTACACGCCGCGCAGGTGCACGGGCGCGGCCCGGCGCAGCGTCTCCCGTCCGTCGCGAGTGATCACGGCGAGCACGCCGCGCAGATCGTCGGGCGCGGACCTCCGTTCGACGAGGCCGAGCTCCTCCATCCGGTCGCAGACCCGCGTCAGGCTCGACTTGTTGACCAGGAGGCGCACAGCGAGCTGCTGCATGCGCAGCTTGCCCCCGGCCTCCTGCAGCTGGACGAGGACGTCGTACCAGCCGAGCGGCAGGTCGCGCTCCTCGAGCAGTTCCCGCTCGAGCTGGCGGACGATCGTGGCGTGGGCGACGAGGAACTGCCGCCAGGCGGCCAGCTGGGCAGCGTCGGGCCGGCGGGCGGGCATCGCCGTCCCCCTATGACGTCGCCTTGAGCGCTCCGCCGAACGCAGCCAGGGCCAGGTCGATCTCGTGCTCGGTGACCACCAGCGGCGGCATCCACCGCAGGCAGCTGCCGAACGTGCCGGCGCTCATCAGGATCAGGCGCCCCTCTTCCAGGCAGTGCCGCTGGATCGCTGCGACCCGCGCCGGGTCGGAGAACTCCGTGCCGACCATCAGCCCCGGGCCGCGCACCTGGAGGATGCCGTCGTCCTGCGTCTGCAGGTCGGTCAGCCCCGCTCGGAGCTGCTCGCCCCGCGCCTCCACGGCGGCGAGGAAGCCGGTCTCGGTCAGCACCTCGATCGTCGCCAGCGCGGCCGCGCAGCCGATCGCGTTGCCGCCGTACGTCCCGCCGTGGCTGCCCTTCGGCCACCGCGCGTCGAGCTCGGCCGTCGTGCCGAGCGCGGAGAGGGGGAAGCCGGAAGCGATGCCCTTCGCCATGCAGATCACGTCCGGCTCGATGCCGTGGTGCTCGACGGCGAACATCTTTCCGGTGCGCCCGAACCCGCTCTGCACCTCGTCGGCGATGAACAGCATCCCGTCCTCGCGGCAGCGGTCGACGAGACCGTGGAGGAAGCGCGTCGGCGCCGGGACGTAGCCCCCCTCGCCGAGCACCGGCTCGATGATCATCGCCGCCGTCTCCGCCGGCGCAGTGACCGTCTTCAGCAGCAGATCGACAGCCGCCAGTGCCCGATCGATCTCGGCGTCCTGATCGGCCGCGAGCGGATCGGGGAACGGCGCCACGTGGATGCCGGCGGGAAGCGGGTTGTGCCCGGCGCGGTACACCGTCTTCGACGTGGTCATCGCCATCGCCAGATGAGTGCGGCCGTGGAAGCTGCCGGAGAACACGATGACGTTCGGGCGGCCGGTGACCTGCTTGGCGAGCTTGACCGCCGCTTCGGTGATCTCGGCGCCCGAGTTGGCGAAGAAGAACCGCTCGATGCCCGCCGGGGTGATCTCGGCCAGCCGGGCGGCGAGCGGCTCGAGCAGGTCGTGGCGGTAGACGTTGACCTGGGCGTGGACGAACCGGGCCGCCTGCTCGGCGATCGCCTGGGCGACCTTCGGGTGCGCGTGGCCGGTGGACGTGACGGCGATGCCCGAGGTGAAGTCGAGGTACTCCGTCCCGTCGACGGTCGTGACCCAGGATCCGTGACCGGTCGCCACCTCGAGGTCCGTCACCGAGAACCAGACGTCGGAGAGGTGCGTGCCGGCGCTCATGTCGCGATGGTACGCCCGTCAATCAACTGCACTCGCCGGGGCCGCTGCCGGCAAACTCGCCGCCTGCTGGAGCCCGGCGAGGTTCTCGTTCGTGCCGATGGCCAGTAGCACGTCGCCGGCGCGCAGCGGATCCTCCAGCTCGAACCAGCGCAGCACGCTGCCGTCGCGGCGGACGCCGAGGAGGAGGACTTCGGAGACGTCGCGCAGCACGGCGGCCAGATCACGGCCGACGACCGGGGAGTTGGCCTCGACGACAACCTCGCCGCTGTGCACACCGAGCTCCGGGAGATCGATCGTGGCGATCACGTCCCGCCCGACGGCGTGGGTCGCCAGGCCGAGCCCCGCGCTCTCGTAGACGGCGACCACGGCACTGGCCCCCGCCCGGCGGAGCCGGTGCCGCCACGCCTCCTCGTTCAGCCTGCTGACGATGCGCAGGTCGGGGTTGAGCGACCGGGCCGTGAGCACGACGACCAGGTTCGTCGGGTCGTCGACCGCGCTGATCAGCGCCGACGCGCGCTCGATCCCGGCCTCGAGCAACGTCTCCTCCTTGCGCGCGTCGCCGATGAGCGGGATCGCCCCGGTGTGTTCGATCTCGGCCGCCAGGTCGGGGTTGTCCTCGATCACCACCAGGCCCCGGTCGGTCCGGCCGACGGACGAGATGGCGGCGCGCGCCACGCGCCCGTACCCGACGACGATCACATGGCTTGTCAGATCCTGACGCATGGCCTGCCTCCTCTGGTCTGCACGGAATCGCCGGAACTCCTGGGACACGAACATCGACGTCAGCGTCGCGCTGCCGTAGATGAACGTCGCGTAGCCGAGGATGAC
>DASZOG010000045.1:0-4760 GCA_035550895.1 Acidimicrobiales bacterium | reverse complement strand
TTTTCGCCTGGACTGTTGTTTTTTCGCAAGTTGCCGATACACCTATAGGTCCCGCATGGCGTTGTAGAGCGGGAAAGGGCTCCGATAGACCTCACTTGGCTTCGTCATCTGGCTGTTTCAACAGCCGCCCTCGGCGTTCTCGTCGCAGGCGCGTCGCTCGCCGGCGCCGAGTCCGCCTCCCCTGACCAGGCCGCTCACCTCCTCGTAGTCCCGGATTCAGCCCGCGGCGAGCTCGCTCTCGCGCGCGCGGACGCGAGAGTGGTCGCCCGCTATGGCGACTTCTCCCTGGTGGAGGCCGGGGGTGAGGACGATCAGCTTCTGCGTGGCGCGGGCGCCGGACGCCGCGACGACATGCGCGAGGTGGCGCTGGCCGGCGGCCAGGTCGACCCCGCGGCGCGTCCGTCGCTCGCCGCCAAGGACGGGCCCGAGCGCAGTGAGGCGCTCGTGCTCGTGCAGTTCGTAGGACCCGTGAAGGACGAGTGGCTCGCGAAGCTGCGGGCCACCGGTGCGACCGTTCTGGGCTACGCCGCTCAGAACGGCTACATCGTGCACGCGGCGGGAAACGCCCTCGACCGCGTGACCGAGCTCGTCGGGTCGTATCCGGCGGTGCGCGCAGCAACGGCGCTCCGCTCGGGCGACAAGGTCGAGCGTGGCGCCTCGAGCGGCCGCGTGGCCGTCCAGACCGTGGCTGGAGCCCCCGGTCAGGATGCCCGCGCGGCCGCCGGGGATGCCGGCAGCGAGCTGGCTCCGGAGCTGTCCGCCGCCCACGTGCGGACTCAGTTCCTGGATCTCAGCGCGGCCGAGGTCGCCGACCTCGCCGCGGATCCCGCGGTCGTCGCGATCGAGCCCGCGGGCGTCCCGGAGCTGCACGATGAGCGGGCCGCCCAGATCGTTGCCGGCAACCTGACCGGCAATGCGCCGAGTGGTCCGGGTTACGAGGCGTGGCTGGCCACGAAGGGATTCGGAGCCCCCTTCGATTTCGCCATCGACGTGACGGACTCGGGTCTCGATCGTGGGGACACCGTGAACGTCCACCCGGACCTGCTCGGTCGCGTGGACTACGCGACCGACTACACGACCGACCCGGACGCGACCGACTGCGGCGGCCACGGCACCAACGTGACCTCGATCGCGGCCGGCCTCGCCACGGCGACCGGCCAGGACGCGCAGGGCTACAAGCACGGCCTCGGCATCGCGCCGTACGCGGACGTCGGCGCGTCGAAGATCTTCCGCTGCAACGGAGCGTCGTCGCCGGTCAACTACTCGACGCTCACGTCGGCCGCGTACGCCGCCGGCGCGCGCATCTCGAACAACTCGTGGGGCATCTCGAACTTCGGCGGCTATCACGCCACCTCGCAGGCCTACGACGCGCTGGTCCGCGACGCCCAGTCGGGCACGCCCGGCAACCAGCAGATGGTCGAGATCTTCTCGGCGGGCAACGACGGCGACGGCAAGGGCAACCCGGCCGACCCCAAGGGCGACGAGGGCTACGGCAGCATCACCTCGCCGGGCACGGCGAAGAACGTGATCACGGTCGGCGCGGCGGAGAGCGTGCGCGCCTCCGGCACCGACGGCTGCAACGTCACGAACGGCGGCGCCGACAGCGTCAAGGACATCATCAACTTCTCGAGCCGCGGGCCGACGCAGGACGGCCGCGTGAAGCCGGATATCGTCGCGCCGGGCACGCACATCACCGGCGCGTCGCCGCAGCACGGGAGCTACTCCGGCATCTCCGTCTGCAACTCGCAGTTCGCCGGCAACACCTTCTACTCGCTCGTGTCGGGCACCTCGCAGGCGGCGCCGCAGGTCACCGGCGCGGCCGCCCTGCTGCGCGACTGGTACGTGCGGAACGTCGCCGCCCAGCCGCCGTCGCCGGCCATGACGAAGGCCGCGCTCGTGAACAGCGCGGTGGACATCGCGGGCGGCGACAGCGGCAAGTCGAGTGAGATCCCGGCGGCGCCGAACACCGACGAGGGCTGGGGTCGCGTGAACGTGGGCGCCGCGCTCGACGACACCGAGCGCGAGTACCTCGACCAGCAGACAGTCCTCAACGCGACCGGCCAGAGCGACCTGCACTCCTACGAGGTCGCCGACACCGGCAAGCCCGTCCGCGTGACGCTCGCCTGGACCGACCCGCCGCCGGCGACCGTCACCGGCAACAGCTTCGTGAACGACCTCGACCTCGAGGTGAGCGCGGGCGGGCACACCTACCGCGGCAACTGGCTCGCCGGCGGCGTCTCGCTGCCCGGCGGCCAGTCCGACTTCCGCAACAACCTCGAGAACGTGGTGCTGCCCGCCGGGACCGCGGGCCGGATGTCGGTCAAGGTCGTGGCGAGGTCGCTCGGCGGCGACGGGGTGCCCGGCAACGGCGAGGCGCTCGACCAGGACTTCGCGCTCGTGGTCTCGAACGCCGACGAGCAGGTGTCCTCGCCGGTGCTCGTCCAGGGCGACGTGACCGTGGACGACACCCAGAACGGGCAGAACGGCGACGGCGCCCTGGAGCCGGGCGAGTCGTTCGAGCTGCAGCAGGGCGTTCGCAACACGGGCACCGACGTCGCGACGGGCGTCACGGCCTCGCTCAGCGGAGCGTCCGGCCTGAACATCGAGCAGGCCGACTCGGCCTATCCCGACATCACGGCGGACACCGAGGAGGAGAACTCGACTCCGTACGAGGCCACGCTCTCCGGCGCCACCGCCTGCGGCGTGGACGCCACCGGGATCCTCGACGTGACGAGCGCCGAGGGCGGCACGCAGCCGGTGCCGGTGACGATCCCGACCGGCCGCCCGGGACCGCCGACCACCCACACGAAGACCCAGACGGTGGCCATCCCGGACGACAACGCGGGCGGCGCCCAGTCGACCCTGTTCGTTCCGGTGAGCGGCCGCATCAAGGACCTCGACGTCCAGATCAACAGCATCGACCACAGCTTCGTCGGCGACCTGAAGGTGGAGCTCACCAGCCCCGACAACTCCACGACCGTGCGCCTGATCGAGCACGTCGGCGGGCCGAACAACGGCGGCGACGACCTGATCGACACCGTCTTCGACGACGAGGCGCCGACGACGATCGGCTCGGGCTCGAGCGCCGCGCCGTACACCGGCAGCTTCCGCCCGCAGGGCGACCAGCTCGCCCGCTTCGACGGCATGGAGCAGCAGGGCACCTGGAAGCTGCGCGTGAGCGACCGCTACGAGAACGACACCGGCTCGCTGATGGGCTGGGGCCTCAGGATCCGCACGGCCCAGTGCGACCCGGACGTGAACGCCCCGGAGACCGAGATCCAGGCGGCGCCGCCGCCGCTCGCGAGCTCCCGCAACGCGAGCTTCGACTTCGGCTCGCCGCTGCCCGGCGTGATGTTCCAGTGCCGGCTCGACGGCGGCGACTTCAACCCGTGCGCCTCACCCCAGTCATTCGGCAACCTGCCCGAGGGCAACCACACGTTCGAGGTCAGGGCGTTCGACTCACACGGCAACGTCGACGGGAGCCCGGCGCTCTGGTCGTGGACGGTCGACGTGACGGCGCCCGCCGTCGCGATCGCCTCCGCGGCCGGCGCCACACCGGTGGTCACCGGGACGGCCGGCACCTCGAGCGGCGACAAGTCGACCGTGACCGTGAGCCTGTTCGCGGGTTCCTCGGCGTCCGGCTCGCCCGCGCAGACCGTGGTCGCCTCGCGTGACGGCTCGGGCGCGTTCACGGCGCAGTTCGCGCACGTGGCGAACGGGACCTACACCGCGACGGCGCGCCAGCAGGACGCCGCGGGCAACACCGGCGCGAGCGCGCCCGTGACGTTCGGCGTCGGCACAGCGGGGACACAGCCCACGCCCCCCGACTTCGCGGTCGTGGCGATCGAGGAGTCGCTCGCGGACGTCGCGGCCGGGCGGCTGACGGCGCTCAGCTCGTGCGACGGAGCCTGCTCGCGGACCACCTCGCTGGTCGTCTCCCCGCGCTCGGCCTCCAAGCTGCGCGTGCCGCGCAAGGGCAAGCGCTCGGTGCGGCTCGGCGGCTCGAAGAAGGCGGGCGGCACCGGGGCCGTGAAGGTCGGCATGACGAAGAAGACGCGCCGGGCGCTCAAGCGGAGCGACGCGACCGCGACAGGGACCCTGTCCGCCGCCGCCGGGTCGGCCGCGCTCAAGCGCACGATCGCGCTGCGGCCGGAGCTGAAGCCGTCGCGGATCGCGAAGCGCGGGCTCAAGCTGGCCGGCGTGTGCTCCGCGCAGTGCACGATGACCGCCCGCCTGATCGTGAGCGCCGCGACGGCGCGCCGCCTGCACATCCCCACGAGCGGCGGCAGCGTGGCGATCGGAACCGGCAAGCTGAACGCCGGGTCGGCGGCGAAGACCTTCACCGTGCGAATCACGCGCAGCATCCGCGCTGCCCTATCGCGCGCGAAGGGCGCGGCGCTGACGCTCGAGGTCAAGGTGGACGCCCCGGGCACCGCGACGCGCCGCGCAACGCGCCGCGTCACCCTCGGGTAGCGCAGGTAACCTCTCAAGCGTCGCCCACGGGCGGCACGTGGTGGGCGTAGCTCAGTCGGTAGAGCTCCTGGTTGTGGTCCAGGCGGTCGCGGGTTCGAATCCCGTCGCTCACCTTCCCGGCTGCAAACCGGCGCATCGCTGCGTCATCGGGGCAGGGCCGTGCGGAGCACTGTCCCTGCCCCTCTTCCTTGCCGGGCTTGGTTTTCGCACTCAGCGCGAGCGACTGCGTCGCTCGGGTGGGCGGAGGGTCGGCCGGCCTAGCCGTTGCGGCGGCGCTCCTTGATCTG
>DASZOG010000044.1:0-16673 GCA_035550895.1 Acidimicrobiales bacterium | reverse complement strand
TCGTCATCGCAGCGGGCTCGCTCGGGTCTGCCAGCTTGAACAACGCGTCCGTGCCAGCGGTGTTCGGCCCGACGTTGACGGCCAGACCGTCCTGGACCATCTGCTGGAGGAAAGTCAGTAGCTCGACCCCCGGCGGCTCGGCAATGAGGACGCGCGTCGCCGGCGCCAACCGGCCGTTGCCGTTGTCCGCGTACAGCTCTCCGGCCTTCGCCAACCACTGCTCGAGGAACCAGCCTCCACCCGAGTCGGTGCCGGAGTCGAGCGCGATGCCGTACGCCGCGGCGCCCGAGCTGACGATCGCCTCGCTCGCTGCACGCAGCTCCTCGAGCGACGTGGGTGGATCGTCCGGATCGAGCCCCGCCTCCACGAAGACACGGCGGTTGAAGTAGAGGACGGGATTGCTGACGTTGAACGGCATCGTCCACAGCACTCCGCGCGTCGTGTACGCGTCGATCGCCTTCGCCAGGAAGTCGTCGAGCGAGTAGCGCTCGGCCTCGATACACGCAGCGACGGGCACGATCGTCCCCGACGACGAGATCGACTCGAGCGCGGCCTCGGAGAACTGGACCAGCTCCGGGCGGTCCGCCTGGCGCGTCGTGCGATACTTGTCGAGGTTCTGCTCGTAGCCGAGCTGGTTGATCAGCCGGACGCGCACCCGCGTCTGCGACGAGTTGTACTGCTGCGTCAGCGCCTGGAGGGTGCGCTCCGCCTCGGTGTTCAGCGCGTGCCAGAACGTGATGTCGACCGGGCCGTCTGCGCCGTCGAGCGCGTCGACCGGGCACGGCGGCAACCCGGCGAGCTCCTGCGCGGTGGTGGTCGGGGCGACCGTCGTCGCACCGGGGATTGTGGTCGCGCCCGGGACCGTCGACGCCGTCGTGGGCACCGGCGGCAGGCCGGACTGCAGGATCGACTCGCCGGACGTGCACGCCACGGCGGCGACGGCCGACGCGACGCCGATGGCGACCGCGTGGCGGAGCTTCACGGGGCGCTCATCCCTTGACCGCGCCGGCGGTGAGACCACGGATCAGCTGGCGCTGGAAGATGAGCAGGATCACGAGGATCGGCACGAAGGCGATCACCGTGCCGGCCATGACGAGGTTGATCTGGTCGAGGTTGGCGGCGGCGAGCGACTTCAACCCGATCTGCACGGTCCGGTAGTCGGGATCATTCGTCACGACGAGCGGCCACAGGTACTGGTTGTACGCGGCAAGGAAGGAGAACAGGGCGAAGGCAGCGATCGTCGGGCGGGCCAGCGGCGCGGCGACCTCGCGCAGGAACGCGAGGTGCCCGAGTCCGTCGAGCGACGCGGCCTCGCGCAGATCCGTCGGCAACGTGAGGAACACCTGGCGGATGAGGAACGTGCCGAACGCGGTGGCCACGAAGGGAACGATCAGCGCCTGGTAGCTGTCGATCCAGCCCCACGTCTGGATCGTCTCCCGGTTGATGAGGATCGTTGCCTCTGCTGGCACGAGCAGGGTCGCCAGGAAGACGAGGAACAGCGTGTTCCGCAGCGGGAAGCGGAGGAACGCGAACGCGTACGCGGCGAGGAGCGACGTGATCACCTGCCCGATCGTGATCGCGACCGACATCACGAAGCTGTTCACCAGGTACCGGCCGAGGTTGCCCGTGTCCCACGCGTCACGAATCGTGTCCAACGTCAGGTCGACCGGGAGCAGCGACTCCGGATGGTCGAGCACCTTGGTGCCCGGCTTGAAGCCGGCCATCAGCGTGGCGTAGATCGGGAACAGCACGAGCGCGGCGACGAGGACGAGCACGACGTACCGCAGGACGCGCCGTGTGGTGCCGCGCGCCTCAAGCGCCATAGTGCACCCGGCGTTCGAGGCCGCGGAACTGGACGATCGACAGGACGAGCAGGAACAGGAACAAGAGCACCGCGCTCGCCGACTGCAGCCCGAGGTCGTTGCGGATCAACGAGTTGTTGCCGTAGATCAGGTAGGTCATCGTGGTCGTCGCGTTGCCCGGCCCGCCACCGGTGAGCAGGTCGAACTCACCGAAGGCCTGGAAGGCCCGGATCGTCAGCACGACCGTCACGAACAGCAGCGTCGGGCCGAGCATCGGCACGGTGACGTTCGTGAACCGCATCCAACTGCGGGCACCGTCGAGGGCGGACGACTCGTACAGGTCGACCGGGATCGACTGCAGCGCCGCGGTGACGATGATGAACGTGAAGCCGAGGTTGCTCCAGATCGTGGTCACGCTCACGGCCCACAGCGCGGTGTCTTCGTCGTTGAGCACTCCCGGCTCGGTGAAGACGTCGAACGGCAGCGCATCGGCGAGGATGCCGACCGACGGCTGGAAGAGCAGCAGCCACATCAGGGACGCGACGGCCACCGACGTGGCGACCGTGCTGGAGAAGATCGTCCGGAAGATCCCGATGCCGCGGATGTAGCTGTCGGCGAGGACGGCGAGGCCGACCCCGAGCACGAGCCCGATCGGGACCGTGATCAGCGCGAACTGGACCGTGGTGATCATCGCGTCGTGGAACTCGTTCGACTCCCACACGTTGCGGAACTGCTCCCAACCCACGTACCGCAGGTTGTCGCTCGTGCCGCGGTAGCGGCCGAGGTAAACCGCTCGCCCCAGCGGGTAGAAGATGAAGACGCCGAACAGGATCAGGCTCGGCGCGAGCAACGCCAGCGCGAGAAGGACCTCGCGCGCGCGACTCCTGCTCACGGCCCCCTCCGCTCCGCCGCGGTCAGCCTCACGGAGCGACCCGCCTGCCCGTGACGACGTCGAAGCGGTGCCGCCGGTGCAGCGGCGCGTCGAGGAACACGGCGTCGCCCTCCTTGGGCTGCGCCTCGTCCGACGGGATGCGGGCGATGACGGTCAACTCCCCCGCGGTCACGCAGGTGAGGAGTGCCTCGTGGCCGAGCGACTCGACCAGCGTGACACGTGCCGCCACGGGGCCGACGCCGTCGATCGTGAGGTGCTCGGGGCGGACCCCGACGAGGTGGTTGCCGGGCTCGAGCAGGCCCGGCGGGAACATGTTCATCGCTGGCGCACCCAGGAACTGGGCCACAAACGTGTTCGCCGGCCGGTCGTACACCTCCTGGGGCGGCCCCACCTGCTGGAGCAGACCCTTGTCGAGCACCGCCACCCGCGTTCCCATCGTCATCGCTTCGACCTGGTCGTGGGTGACGTAGACGATCGTCGCCTCGAGCCGCTGGTGGAGGCTGATCAGCTCGGCCCGCGTCTCGCCACGGAGCTTGGCGTCGAGGTTCGACAGCGGCTCGTCCATGGCGAACACCTCGGGCTGGCGCACGATCGCCCGGGCGAGCGCGACCCGTTGCCGCTGCCCACCGGAGAGGGCGGCCGGTTTGCGGTGGAGGAAGTCGACGAGGCCGAGGATCGCCGCCGCCTCACGCGCCGCGTTCGCCCGCTCCCCCTTCGGGACGCCGCGCGCCTTGAGCGGAAACTCGATGTTGGCCTGCACCGACTTGTGCGGGTAGAGCGCATAGCTCTGGAAGACCATCGCCACGTCCCGGTCGCGGGGCGCGATGTCGTTCACGCACCGCTCGCCGATCCAGATCTCGCCCTCCGTCGGCTGCTCGAGACCGGCGATCATCCGCAGCACGGTCGACTTGCCGCAGCCGGACGGTCCGAGCAGGACGAGGAACTCCTGGTCACCGATGTCCAGCAGCAGCGAATCGACCGCCGTTACGTCGCCGAACTGCTTCGTCACGTTGTTGAGCCGCACCCCGGCCATCACGGGGCACCATAGGCGGCGCCGGATACGCTCGGTGTCGATGGAGGACGCCGCGGCCTTCCCCCACGAGCACCCTCCGGTGGCCGCTGTCGAGGCGCTCGACGCCGCGCAGGTCGCGGCCGAGCTCGACGGCGTCGAGCTCGCGCTCGCCCGGCTCGACGCCGGTACGTATTGGACCTGCGCGGTCACCGACGAGCCGCTGCCCGACGAGCTGCTGGCCGCCGACCCGACCGCGCGGCGTCTCCCGACTGCGTGACGGCAACCGCCTGGGCGCGCGCCGCGGCGGTCGCCGCCGCGGCCACTGCCACCGGCGGCGCCATCGTGCTCGCCGACCCGTTACGCCGGACCCGCCTCCGCCGCGCCGCGCAGGTGTGGTGGCTCGGCGCCGGCCGCGCCCGCGATCTCGCCACGCACAGCGTCCGCCGGGCGTGGGCACCAGCCGAGCAACGTGCCGAGCTCGACACGCGCTTCGCCATCCGCTCTGCAGAGGACACCGTGGCGGCGATGGGCGAGATGAAGGGCGCGTTCATGAAGATCGGCCAGCTCCTCGGGTTCATTCTCGAGGGCCTGCCGGAGGAGGCGCAGCAGGCGTTCGCCGCGCTGCAGGCCGACGCGCCCCCGATGGCGCCGGAGCTCGCTGAACGGGTGATCCGGGAGGAGCTGGGTGAGGAACCGTCGCGCCGCTTCGCCCGCTGGGATCCGCAACCGGTCGCGGCGGCGTCGATCGGTCAGGTGCACCGCGCCGTGCTCCGCGATGGGCGCCAGGTCGCGGTCAAGGTCCAGTACCCGGGCGTCGACCGTGCCATCCGCGCCGACCTGGACAACGTCGAGGTGCTGTACGGGTTGTTCTCGGCGTTCGCCTTGAAGGGTCTCGACGTGCGGGCGATCGTCGACGAGCTGCGCGCTCGCATGGGAGACGAGCTCGACTACCGGCTGGAGGCCGCCCACCAGGCGGGCTTCGCCCGGCGCTACCGCGGGCACCCGTTCATCCACGTGCCCGACGTCGTCAGCGAGCACTCCACGGCGCGCGTGTTGACCAGCGAGTGGGTCGACGGCTCACCGTGGGCCGAGTTCGTCGCGCAGGCGGATCAGCCGGCCAAGGAGCGCGCCGGGGAGGTGATCTGGCGGTTCGCGCAGGCCTCGATCATCCGCCACGGCGTCTTCAACGGCGATCCGCATCCGGGCAACTACCGGTTCCACGCCGACGGCAGCGTGACGTTCCTCGACTTCGGGCTCGTCAAGCGGTGGAGCGCCGACGAGTGGCTGCGGCTGGAGCCGTGCCTCGACGCGATCATCGACCAGCAGCCGGCGCGGCTCGTGCAGGCGATGGAGGACGTGCGCTTCCTGGAGTCCGGCCACGGCCTCGACGCGGACGAGATCTACGCCTACGTCAGCGCGCCGTACCGGCCCTACCTCACCGACTCGTTCCGCTTCACGCGCGACTTCACCGCCGACACGATCGCCCGTGTCGCCGACGTCAACGGACCGTACGCGCACGTCGTGCGCAAGTTGAACCTGCCGCCGAGCTTCGTCATCCTCGACCGCGTCGTGTGGGGCATCTCCGCGCTGCTCGGCAAGCTCGAGGTCGGCGGGCCCTGGCGGGCGATGCTCGACGAGTACCGCAAGGGCGGTCCTCCGGCCACGCCGCTCGGCGAGCTCGACGCGCGCTGGTGGACGCAGCAGGCCGTGTGATGGCGCCGGGCGCGGCGGCGGACGGTTGGCTCGACATCAGCGAGTCGGCGCGCCGCTTCGGCCACTATGCCTGGGGCGAGCGGCGGCTGTTCGAGACGCTCGGGGGATGGATCCCGACGGTGCCGGAACCCGCAGCGAAGGTGCTGCTCGGCAGTCACTGCGCGCACCACGCGTGGCACGCCGAGCTGTGCGCGGAGCGGCTGCCGATGCTGCCGGAGCGAGCGTCGGCGGAACTGGTCGT
This sequence comes from Acidimicrobiales bacterium, assembly GCA_035550895.1. Classification (GTDB taxonomy): domain Bacteria; phylum Actinomycetota; class Acidimicrobiia; order Acidimicrobiales; family Ilumatobacteraceae; genus DASZOG01. The sequence goes on along the minus strand of DASZOG010000044.1, from coordinate 11,013 downwards.
GCCGGCGAGCGAAGCGCTCGTCGCCTTCTTCGACGCGCTCGCCGCATCCTCCGATCAGGCGTCGACGGTCGAGAAGCTGGCCGGCGTGTACCGCGTGGTCCTCCCGCACACGCTCGCCGCGTACCGCGACCACCTCGACCGGGTCGACCGCGACGTCGACGCGCCCACGGCCCGCGCCCTGACCCTGATCGTCAGAGACGAGGAGGACCACATCCGGGAGGGCGAGGCGCTGATCGGCTCGCTGGCGGCCACAGCCGAGCTCGGCGAGCGCGTCGCGACGCGGCAGGCGCACCTCGCGAAGCTGCTCGCGCGCGCCGGCGGGATCGCCGGGTCGGGGGCGCGCGGCGAGGCCGATCGGCCAGCTGGCAGGGAGGCGAATCAGCCAACCTGAGAACCCGTTCTGCGCACGAAATGCTTCCTACGCAGCGGTTTCCCTCCGAGGAAAGGGGTTGACCGCACCGGTATCCTGAGAGCCGTCCACAACCCGAGAGTGGCGGCCGGGTATCATCCCCCGCCTCCCGCGAGGAGCAGATCTTTGGCCAAAGAGCGCGTCGAGCGCGACGAAGAAGACCTCGTCCGGCTCTACCTCACCGACATCGGCCAGTATCCACTGCTCACCAAGGACGACGAAGTCCGGTTGGCGAAGCTCATCGAAGGCGGCAAGGCCGCGGGCGAGGAGCTGCACGGGGCGACGAAGGGCCTCACGGCCGCCCGCAAGCGCGACCTGCGCCGTACCGAGCGCGACGGCGAGATCGCCGAGCGTACGTTCGTGCAGTCGAACCTGCGCCTCGTCGTGTCGATCGCGAAGAAGTACCAGGCCTCCGGGCTGCCGCTGCTCGACCTGATCCAGGAGGGCAACCTCGGGCTGATGCACGCGGTCGAGAAGTTCGACTGGCGCAAGGGCTTCAAGTTCTCCACCTACGCCACCTGGTGGATCCGCCAAGCGATCACGCGGGGCATCGCCAACACCGGCCGCACGATCCGCCTCCCGGTCCACGCCGGCGACACGCTCGCCCGCCTGCAGAAGGCGCGGGCGCGGCTGGAGCTGAAGTATGGGCGCCCCGCGACGCTCGCCGAGCTCGCCGCTGAGGTGGAGATGCCCGAGGACAAGGTGACCGAGGCGCTGCGCTTCGCCGCCGAGCCGCTGTCCCTGTCGGAGCCGCTGCGCGAGGACGGCGATGCCGAGCTCGGCGACGTCGTCGAGGATCGGTCGGCCGAGTCTCCGTTCGAAGTCGCCGCCACGGCGTTGCTCCCGGAAGAGATCGCCCGGCTGCTCGCGCCGCTCGACGAGCGGGCGCGGGAGATCCTCAAGCTCCGCTTCGGTCTCGACCGCGGCGAGCCGCGGACGCTCGAGGAGGTCGGGGAGCACTTCAACCTGACACGCGAGCGGATCCGTCAGATCGAGGCGCGGGCGATGTCGAAGCTGCGCCACCCTTCGTCGGACACCGGCGCGCGCGACCTCCTCGCCGTTTGAGCACCTCAGGCCGCGCTGGTGCCGCGGCGAGCATCGCTCTCGTCCTGTCGTGCGTCGCCTGCAGTGACGACGATGCACCCGACCAGTTCATCCAGTGCAGCTCGGCGGAGCCCGCGGCGAGCCGCGTCACGATCGTCGGTGACTCGCTGACCGTGCAGTCACAGATCGAGTTGCGCGACGCGGTCGATGGCGCGCTGGTCGACGCGTGCAACGGGCGAACGATCACGGGACCGATCGCCACCGACGACGCGCTCGGGCGCATCGAACCACTCCAGGCCAGCGCCCCGGACTGGTGGGTCGTCGCCCTGGGCACGAACGACGCCGCATACGGCGGCCGCACGCCGCAAGTCGTCGGCGTCAGTGCTCGCCAGCTGCTCGATGCGATCGGTGCGGAAGCGTGCGTGGCGTGGGTCCTTCCCGCGGTGCAGGCGCCGGTGACGCAGGCGGCCATCGACAACGTCGTCGCCGCGCAGCAGGCGATCACCGCCGAGCTGGACCGCCAGGACTGCCACGAGGTCGTCGACTGGCCCGGTGCCGTGGCGGAGGACGCGCAGCTGCTTCTCGACGTCGACGGCATCCACCTCTCGGAGGACGGCCGACAGCGCTTCGCCGAGCTCGTCGCCGACGCGATCGGCGACTGAGGCGGCCCGCAATGTTCGAGGTGCGCGACGCCCGCCCGGAGGACATGGACGATCTGGCCGAGGCGCACATCGCCGGGTGGCGCGTCGGCTATCGGGGTCTCGTCGCCGACGCGTTCCTCGATGGCGACTTCGCCGAGAAGCGCCGCACGGGTTGGGCCGAGCGCGGTCGGCGCATCGCGCAGGGCGGTCCTGAGGAAGGGCTGCTGGTCTTGATCTCGGACGGGCAGGTGATCGGCTTCGCGCACGTCGGCGAGGAGCGGACACAGGACGGAACAGCCACCGGCCACGGCGAGCTGTTCGGGTTCTACGTCCATCCCGCACGCTGGGGATCCGGTGCGGCCGACGTGCTGATGGGGGCGGCGCAGGAGCGGCTGCGCCAGCTCGGGTTCACCGACGTCGTGCTCTACGTCTTCCGCGACAACCCACGGGCGCGCCGGTTCTACGAGAAGGCGGGGTGGTCGTTCACGGGCTGGGAGGGCTCGTTCGACCTCGAAGGACAGGAGATCGCCGAAGTCCAGTACCGGCGGACGGTGTAGGGCACTGCGGCCCGACGGGTCACCCGGTCAGCCGAGCAGTCCGAGCGAGTCGCTGCGCTCGCCCGTCGCCCGTTCGTCGGCGAAGCGCTCCAGCCGCGCCTTCAGCTCATCGTTCTGCGCAGCGTCCGCCCACTGGACGGGCAGCGCGGGGAACGAGTAATCGCCGAGGTCGCGTGTGTCGCTCTCCTTGCGGGCGAGAGCGGCGTCGATCACCGGCTGCATCCGGTCGGCCTTGCTGGCCACCGCCTCGCCGTCGCGCTCGGCGAACTCGGGGAGCACCTCGCGGCCGAACAGCTCGAGCGACTCCATGATGTGCTCGTGCCGGTTGCGCCCGGCCTGGAGGACGAAGATCACCTGGTCGACGCCGGCCTCCTCATAGCGGCGGAGGTACTCGCGCACCTGGTCCGGCCGGCCGACGCAGCCGCGCAAGCCCGAACTGTCACCAGCGGCGACCTTCGCCTGCAGCCGCTCCTCCTTGACGGCGCGCATCACGGCCTCGGGATCGAAGCCCAGCGAGGCACGGCGTTGCTCGTACTCGGCCCAGACGTCGGTGCGCCCAGGACGGTGCTCGCCGAACACGTAGTAGTGGCCGAGGGAGTAGCCGAAGAAGTTTGCGCCCTCGGTCCCGCGGCGAATCGCTTCGTCCTCGTCGTGGTGCAGCATCATCGGGCTGACGCAGGCGATCTGCGGGTTGACGTGCCAGCCGACCGGAACGCAGCGCTCGGCCAGGGTCCGCTCGTACTCCGCCACCCAGTTGCGCGCCTCTTCCGGGTCGATGAACGCGAACGTCAACGCTCCCATGCCCTTCTCGGCGGCGAGGAGGATCGTGTCGCGCCGGGAACAGGCGACCCACAGCGGCGGGTGCGGCTTCTGCACCGGCTTCGGCACGACGTTGCGCGGCGGCATCTGCACGTACTCGCCGTCGACGCCCGTGAACGGCACCTCGACCATGCACCGCAGCGCGACCTCGAGACCCTCGAGCCATGCCTCGCGCTTCGTGAACGGATCGATGCGGAACCCGGCCAGCTCCGCTTCGCTGGACGACTCACCCGACCCGAACTCGACGCGGCCGTTGGAGACGAGGTCGAGCATGGCCACGCGCTCTGCGGTGCGGGCAGGGTGGTTGAACTGCGGCGCAGTGAGGATGATCCCGTGGCCGAGGCGGATGCGCGTCGTGCGCTGGCTGCACGCGGCGAGGAACACCTCGGGTGCGGACGAGTGCGAGTACTCCTCGAGGAAGTGGTGCTCGACCTCCCACACGTACTGGAACCCGAGGCGATCGGCGAGCTCGACCTGCGCGAGCGCGTCCTGCACGAGGCGCTGTTCGGCGTCCTCCCCCCACGGGCGTCCCATCTGGTGCTCGTAGAAGATGCCGAACCGCATGGGCGGAACGTAGCCGGAGGTGCCCGCGGCGTGCCGGGTGGTGGTGTCGCTCAGCCGCCGTCCGCGGCTGATCGAGGCGCCGGCGTTGGCTCCGGCCGGTACAGGAAGGGCAGGACGAACCACACGATGGCGAACGCGCCCGCGAGGCAACCCGCGGCGATGGCCGCTGCCGTCGCGTCATAGACGAGATCGGTGATCAGGTAGGTCACGGCGCTGATCGAGACCGCGAGCAGCGCGACACCGATCAGCGCGAGAACGTTCGCGACGCGGAGCAGTTGCTCCTTGACCCTGGATCGGAAGCGGAGCCGATGATGCGCCGTCGGAGCGATGAGGAACAGCGTCGCCGCCGCGGTCGTGATGACGGAGATGTAGTAGACGCGCCGGTCGGTGGTGTCGAGCTCGGTGAAGCGTTGTGTGAACGGCACGGTGAGCAGGAAGGCGAACAGCACCTGCACGCCGGGCAGTGCGACGCGCAGCTCGTTCAGGAGCTCCATCAGCTCGCGGTTCGCCCGCTCGGTCGAACTCTCCGCGCCGCTCTTCTCGTCGCTCCCCATCTGCGGTCCTTTCCCTCGACACCGCGGTCCGCAGCGAGGTACCCCTCCACCGCAGCTCTGAGCCAGCGCCTGCCGCTTCTGGCCGACGCGCAATAACCGGTTGCGTTTGCGGTCGACATGCGGCAGACTCATACGCAACCGAAAGTTGCGGATGGAGACAACGGATGGAGTACGGGAAGATCGAGCGGGAGATCGAGATCGACGCCTCGCCGGCGACGGTGTTCGAGGTCATCACCAGCCGCGAGCACCTCACGGAGTGGTGGCCCGACGAGGCGGTCATCGAACCGACCCCGGGGGCGGTGGGCGAGTTGGTCTTCGGCGACCGATCCTCGGGCGAGGCCCAGATCCCGCAGGTCACGGTCGTCGAGGCGGAGCCGCCGCGGCTGTTCTCGTTCCGCTGGGTCTACCCCGAAGGTGAGGACGCGCACGAGGGCAACTCGCTGCTCGTCACGTTCGAGCTGGCCGCCCGGGGCGACGGAACCCTGCTGCGGATGACCGAGACCGGCTTCCGGGAGAAGGGCTGGGAGGTCGCGGTGCTCGAGCAGCAGTACCGGGAGCACGGCGAGGGCTGGGACTACTACCTGCCCCGGCTCGCCTCGTACGCCCCCACGGTGGCGGTGGCGCCGTGACGGTCGACGACGCGCTCTGGTCGGCAGTGGGCGACCCGACGCGGCGGCGAGTGCTCGACCTCCTGCTGGTCGAGGGCACTGGCACCGCCACGTCGTTGAGCGGGCAACTGCCGGTCACCCGCCAAGCCGTTTCCAAACACCTGGCAGTGCTCGACCGAGCGGGCCTCGTCCACGGCACCGCCGCCGGGCGCGAGCGCCGCTACCGCGTCGACGACACCCAACTGGCCAGAGCCGCCGAGCAGCTGGCCATCGTCGGTTCCAGCTGGGACGGCCGGCTGCGGCGCATCGCCCGCATCGCCGAGGACCTCGAACGCCAGCGCAAGACGCAGACGAAGCAGAAGTAGCAGTCCCCCGACAACGCGCAAGGAGAACGAGATGACTGACATCCATCACCGCATCGGCGTCAAGTCGTCGTCCACGGACGACGTCTACGCCGCTCTGACCACCATCGACGGCCTGTCCGGGTGGTGGACGACCGACACCCACGGCGACCCCGGCCTCGGCGGCAAGATCGAGTTCCGGTTCCCCCAGGGCGGGTTCGACATGGAAGTGCTCGAGCTCACGCCGGGTGAGCTGGTCCGCTGGCGGGTCACCGACGGACCACCCGAGTGGATCGGCACGACGATCGACTGGCGCCTCTCCCGGAGCGACGGGTTCACGATCATCCGCTTCACGCACGCGGGCTGGGCGGAACCCGTCGAGTTCCTCTCCCACTGCAGCACGAAGTGGGCGGTGTTCCTCCTCAGCCTGAAGGCCCTCATCGAGACGGGCACCGGATCCCCTTCGCCGCGCGACGTGCCGATCAGCGACTGGCACTGAACGCGCTGTGCGTCAGCGCCGTGCAATGGGCGAGGAGTGCGCTGAGCAACTGGCGTGCTCGGATCGCCGAGCGCCGGACGTCGCTGGCAAGGATAGCGACGGAGGCAATTGCCGCAGCGCTTGCCGAGGCGGCAGACACCGCCAGCGGCGTTCGGAGACGGCGAGACGAGTGCCTCCAATGCTCGGCGTGCTCCTAGGCCAGATGCTTCTCGAACCAGTGGTGGGCGTAGCGCTCGTCGTTGAAGGCCGGGACCTCGACGTAGCCCGCCGACCGGTACAGCGAGATGGCCTCGACGAGGGCGCGGTTCGTCTCCAGCTGCACGGCGGTGCAGCCGTTGTCCGCGGCGAGATCTTCCAGTTCGCGCAGCAGCCGGCGGCCAACGGACAGGCCCCTGGCGGCTGGAGCGACCCACATCCGTTTGATGTAGGCCCGCCCGCCCTCCTGCCACTTCAGCCCGCCGCACCCGATCGTCTCGTCGTGGAGGCGGGCGACGACGAACAGCCCGGCCGGCGGCCGCATCTCGTCGACATCCGGGAACAGGCTGATAGAAGCATCGAAACCCGTGTCGAACCGCTCGTCGAGCTCGACGAAATAGGACTGCAAGCACGCTTGCGCTTCGTCAGCCGCCGGATCGACCGCGTCGACGCGCACCAGCGCCGCCGTGAGGAGTCGCTCGACGCGAGACATCGCGGCAACGAGCTCGTCGCACTGGGCGGGCGAGAGCGGCGCCAGCAGTGTGGCCGCGAGGGCATCGCTGCGCCGGTCGAGGAGCCGCCGTTCGGCACGCCCCCGCCCCGTCAGGCGGGCCACCCGGACGCGGCGGTCCCGCTCGCCACCGCCGACTTCGACGAACCCCTCGGCTTCCAAGCCGCGCAGCAGCCGGCTGAGGTAGCCGGCGTCGAGCTCGAGACGCTGGCGCAGCGTCCGGACCTCGCAGCCGCGATCTCCGATCTCCCACAGGACGCGCGATGCGCCGAGCGAGTGGTTCCGGGCGAGGTAGTGGTCGTGGAGCGCGCCGACGCGCTGCGTCACGGTCCGGTTGAACCGCCGAACACACTCGATGTAGTCCGTCTGCACATCTCTGACTTTAGTCAGAGATCGCCTGCCGCCCAGCCGGTCACGCCGACAGTCCGCAGCACCAGCACCCTGGAGAAGGGCTGGTCCCGGTACTGCGGATAACGCCCGGCCAGCCCGGTGGCGAGGACCGCCTCCCGGCCGGCGTCGGCGGTGCTCTGCCAACGCAGCTCGGCCCGGACCCACCACAGCCGGGACCAGTCGCCGGCGTCCCAGTGCTCGACGAGCAGCGTGGCCCGCGGGTCCGCCTCCAGGTTCCGCTCCCGCTGCAGCCGCGACGACGCCTTCGGCTTCACCCGGTCGACGGGCACGCCGACGTAGCCGTCATCGTCCACGACATACGCGACGGGGACGGCATCGACGCCCCGCTCTGCGTGCACGGTGCACAGGATCCCGTGGTCGTGCGCCGCCAGCCGGGCGCGTGCCTCGTCCTCGGCGAGCCTCATCGCAGGCGTGATGGTACGTCGTTGGATGCGAGTGGCCGGCCGAGGTCGATGGCGTTACGTTCGGGCGCCGATGAACCTGGCCGTGTGGGTGGAGCGCAACGGCCGCCTGCGGCCCGACGAGCCGGCGCTGGCCGACGGCGAGCGCGTCCACGCCACCTGGAGTGCGTTCGCGGCGCGGACGGTCGGCGCGGCGGCTGGCCTGCGCACCGACTTCAGCCTGTCGCCCGGTGACCGGGTGGCCATCGTGATGCGCAACCGGCCCGAGTATCTCGAGGCGCTGTTCGGCATCTGGCGCGCCGGTCTCGTGGCCGTCCCCGTCAACGCTCGCCTCCACCGCGACGAGATCGCGTACATCCTCGAACACAGCGAGTCGGCCGTGGTCGTGACCGACGCCGACCACGCGGACGACGTCGAGTCGCTGGTCGGCACCGTCGCCGCGCTGCGGGCGGCCGTCGTCGCGCCAGGTGAGCGGTGGGACAGGCTCACGGCCTCGTCACCGGCACCGCTCGTCGGCCGCCAGCCGGAGGACCCGGCCTGGCTGTTCTACACGAGCGGCACGACCGGGCGGCCGAAGGGCGCGACACTCACGTTCCGCAACCTGCTGATGATGTCGCTCAGCTACTTCGCCGACATCGACCCGGTGATGCCGCAGGACTGCATCCTCCACGCCGCGCCGCTGTCGCACGGTTCCGGGCTCTACGGGCTGCCCCACGTGGCCCGGGGAGCGGTCAGCGTCGTGCCGCACTCCGGCGGCGTCGACGGCGACGAGATCGCCGCCCTGCTGCGGCGGTGGCGGGGAATGTCGTTCTTCGGCGCGCCGACGATGGTCAAGCGACTCGCCGGCGACCAGGCCGTCGCCTCGGCCGAGCTGTCCCATCTGAAGACGATCGTCTATGGCGGCGCACCGATGTACCTCGCCGACCTGGAGGATGCCCTCGCCGTCTTCGGGCCCCGCTTGGCGCAGATCTACGGGCAGGGCGAGACGCCGATGACGATCACCGCCCTGTCCAAGGCGGACCACGCCGACCGGGACCATCCTCGGTGGCAGGACCGCTTGCAGAGCGTCGGCGTGCCCCGCACCGACGTCGAGGTCCGCGTTGTCGACGACGCCGATCGCGCCCTTCCCGCGGGGGAGATCGGCGAGGTCGTTGTCCAGGGCGACGTGGTCATGGCCGGCTACTGGAAGCAGCCCGATGCCACCGCCGACGCGTTGCGCGGCGGCTGGCTGCACACCGGCGACGTGGGCAGCTTCGACGCCGACGGGTACCTCACGCTGCGCGACCGGTCCAAGGACCTGATCATCAGCGGCGGGATGAACATCTACCCCCGCGAGGTCGAGGAGGCGCTACTCCGCCACCCGGGCGTCCGCGCCGCCGCCGTCGTGGGCCGGCCCGACGCGGAGTGGGGCGAGGCCGTGGTCGCCTTCGTGGTGGCTGCCGATGGTGCCGCGCCGCCGCCGGTGGAAGACCTCGACCGGGCGTGCCTCGACCAGATCGCCCGGTTCAAGCGGCCCAAGGACTACCGGTTCGTCGACGCGCTGCCGACGAACAACTACGGCAAGGTCGTCAAGCGCGAGCTGCGCGACCGGCTCCGGTCAGAGGCGGAGGCCGGCGGGTCGTGATGGTGCCCCCGCTCGGCAAGGATGTGGGGTGTCTCCGTCCCAGACCCAAATGGCGCACCATGGGGAGGTCGTCTGCCATGAAGCTCGCTCTGTACCTGCCGAACTTCCGCGACAAGGTGACCGTCAAGGAGCTCGCCGAGCTCACCGACCTCGCCGAGGAGCTCGACTTCGACTCCGTGTGGACGCTCGACCGGATCGTCGTCCCGGAAGCCTCCGATCGTCAGGAGCTCCAGTACTCGTTCGGCATGATGGAGGAATTCCCGAAGGCGCTCCCGGTGTCTTCTCGCGGTGAGTGGCTCCAAGGCTGGCCACTGCTCCCGTGGCTCGCCGCCAAGACGACGAACGTGCGGATCGGCATGAGCATCACCGACACCCCCTTCCGCTCTCCCGGCGTCCTCGCCGCGGAGATCGCGACCATTGACCAGCTCTCGAACGGCAGGGTCAACGTGGGCGTGGGGTCCGGCTGGATGCCCGAGGAGTTCGCCGCCGCCAGCGCGTCGCACATCTTCCCCAAGCGGCACAAGCACGTACGCGAGACGATCGAGATCATGCAGGGCGTCTGGACGAACGACCTCTTCGAGTACCACGGCGAGTTCGCCGACTTCGGGAGATGCGGGTTCGGAGCGAAGCCGGTGCAGAAGCCACACCCGCCGATTTTCTTCAGCGGGCTGAAGGACCCGAAGCGCTCTGCGAACCGCGTCGCGAAGTACAACCTGGCGGGCTGGATCGGGATCCAGGACACGCCGGAGGAGCTCGCGCAGTGGCGGGGCGCCATCCAGCGCGAGCTCGAGGAGCTCGGCAGTTCCCGCTCGATCGACGATCTCGAGATCAGCAGCATGATCTGGTTCGTCATCACGGACGAGGAAACCGATCAGACGTCGCAGGGCAAGGGAACCAACTTGCTGGCCGGAACCGCGGCACAGATCACGGACATGCTCAAGCGGTACAACGAAGCCGGGCTGACGATGCCGCTCCTCTGGCCGCCGTTCCAGGACGTGCCGGTGGCAAAGACGCTCGACGACCTCACGCGGCTGAAGGAGGAGATCATGCCCAAGGTCGACGCGATGTAGCTCCGCAGCCGGCCGGCTGCCGCGGCGTCGTCACACCTTCTCCCCGGGCAGGTTGCTGGCCTGCTCGATCCAGGACACGAGCTGGTCCTCGTCGAGCTCGTCGTCCTCGTGGATGTCGAAGTAGCGCACCTCGTCGTGCTTCGACGCCTTCGGTGGCACGGGGTCGAGGGACGAGCCGCGGAAGAACTGCAGCTGCACGTACTTCGTGTAGCAACGGAACGCCAAGAACCAGCCCTCGCCCTCGTGACCGTAGAACGGCTGATTCCACTTCACCGCCTTGTGCACATCGGGCACCGTGCCGACGATGAGGTGATCGAGGCGCTCTCCGATGCTTCGCTTCCACCCAGGCATGGCCGCGATGTAGGCCTGCACCGGGGCGTCGCCCTCGCCCTTGGGGATCTGCGGATTGCCACCCGAGAGCAGCTTCGGCCCAGCGTCGCTCTTCCTCCGGTCGGTCATCGGATCCTGGTCCTCCATGCTTCCGCGCGAGACGTTCCCTACCGCCGGTGAGACTGCGCGGTCAAGGCTCGCACCTGCTGAGCTCGGGCCCATCTCGTGCCGACGACCTCAACGCTCGAAGCGTGGAGCGATGGCTGCGCTCGCCGCTGAGGGCGGCACCGCCCGCGAGCGCCATCAGCGCCGCCCGAGTTTCGGGCGCCGGCCGACGCGTCGTGTGACGAGGCCGGCGGAGGTGGACGGGAATCGAACCCGCCGGACGGGGGTCGCCCGTCCCAGCCGCTTTGAAGGCGGAGGGGCCCACCAGGT
>DASZOG010000043.1:0-11500 GCA_035550895.1 Acidimicrobiales bacterium | reverse complement strand
TGGCGCTCGCGTTGCGGTCGGCGGCGTGTTCGGCTTCGAGCTTGGCGAGCTCGCGGCGGATCGCGCCGTCGGCGGTGAGCGGCCAGCCCTCCGGGAACGCGGCGACCGGTGGTGCCTCGACTGCCGGGGCCGGCCGCTCGGCGCCGGTGTCGACCTGCTGCTCTCCGCCGCAGGCGGCGATCAGCACGCCGGCGACGCCGAGGATCAGGAACGGGCGGATGTGCTTGACGGACATGGGTCTCTCCTGTCGGGGTGGAGACAGCGGGGCGCTGCCGGGTCCGTCATCGCGCTCGGCGGTACCACCGCGGTCGTCGGCCGGTATCACGGCGGTAAACCCTTCGTTGACGGCCAGTTCCACAGGCCGGAGACTGCGTCCCGTGGCCATCGCGGTGCTGGGTCCGCTGAGCCTCGACGGGGACATGTCGCTGCTCCGCCGCCGGGACCGGGTCGTGCTCGAGGCGCTCGTCGTCCGATCAGGTCGCAGCGTGAGCGCCGACCAGCTCGCCGACGCGCTCTGGGGCGAACAGGTCCCGCCGTCGTGGTCGAAGGTCATCCAGGGCTGCGTCGTCCGCCTACGCAAGGTGCTCGGACGCGACGCGATCGAGACGGTGCACGACGGGTACCGGTTGGTGGTCGGCGCCGACGACGTCGACACGCGGCGCTTCGAGCAGCTCGTCGCACGAAGCCGCGAGCTGCTCGTCCTCGGTGAGCACGAGCGGGCGGCGTACGTGTCTGGTCAGGCGCTCGCGCTCTGGCGTGGTCCGCCGTTCGCCGACCTCGACGGCTGGGACCCCGGCATCGTCGAGGCAGGTCGCCTGGACGAGCTGCGCCTCGACGCCGAGGAGATCCGTCTCGACGCCGCGCTGCGCGCCGGTCGGCACCGGGAGGTGCTGTCGGAAGCGTTCTCCAGCGTCAAGGCGGCACCGCTGCGCGAGCGACGGTGGGGCCTGCTCGCGCTCGCGCAGTACCAGACGGGTCGCCAAGCGGATGCATTGCGGACGCTGCACGAGGCGCGCCGGGTGCTCGTCGAGGAGGCTGGCGTCGAACCTGGTCCCGAGCTCGCCGCGCTCGAGCAGGCGATCCTGCGCCAGGACCCCACGCTCGTCACCGCCGCGGCGTTGCCCGAGCCGAGCGCGACGTGCCCGTATCTCGGACTCGTTCCTTACGACATCGGTGACGCCGACGCGTTCTTCGGACGTGAAGCCGAGGTCGAGCAGTGCCTGCAGACGCTGAGCCGCTCGGGCGTGCTGGCGGTCGTCGGGCCGTCGGGGAGCGGGAAGTCCTCACTCGTGCGAGCAGGGATCGCCGCCGCGCTGCAGCGCAGCGGCAGGCGGGTCGTGATCGTCACGCCCGGTACGCGCCCGATGGACGCGCTGACGGCGCTCTCGCCAGCGGGACCCGACGCGGTGCTCGTCGTCGACCAGTGCGAGGAAGCGGTGACGCTGTGTGATGACCCCGACGAGCGGACCCGGTTCTTCGACGCGCTCGTCGAGCTCTCCGAGCAGCGCACGTCGGTCGTCGCACTTCGGGCCGACCATCTGGGCAGCATCTCCGCGTACCCGGCGTTCGTCCGGCGGATCGAGCCGGGCTTGCACCTCCTGAGCGCGATGGGTGAGGCCGATCTACGTGCTGCGATCGAGGGACCGGCCCGCCAGACCGGGCTGCTGCTCCAACCGGGCCTGGTCGACCTGGTCGTGCGCGACGTCGAGGGCGAGCCTGGCGCGCTCCCGATGCTCTCGCACGCGCTGCGGGAGACGTGGGCGCGGCGTGAGGGCCGCACGCTCACGGTCGACGGCTACCGCGCGACGGGTGGCATCCGAGGGGCGATCGCCCAGTCGGCGGAGGCGGTGTACGAGCGCGTGCCGGAGGAGCAGCGCGCCACGTTGCGCGACCTCCTCCTGCGGCTGGTCACACCTACGCCGGAGGGAGAGCCGGTACGCACCCGCGTTCCTCGGCGGTTGGTCGCCGGTGACAAGGCTCACGAACGCCTCGTCGAGCTCCTCGTCCAGGCTCGGCTGGTCACCAGCGACGAGGGTGTCGTGGAGTTGGCGCACGAGTCCCTCGCCCGTGCCTGGCCCCGACTGCGCGCCTGGCTCGATGACGACGTGGACGGCCAGCGGATCCTGCGCCATCTCACGTCGGCCGCCGACGCGTGGGACGCGCTGGGCCGTCCCGACAGCGAGCTGTACCGCGGCGTGCGGCTGGCGCAGGCACTCGAGTGGTGGGAGCGCGCCGATCCCGTCCTCAACGTGGTCGAACGTTCCTTCCTCGATGCCAGCGCTGCGAAGCGCGACGCGGAGCACGCCGTCGAAGAACAGCGCCGGCGGCGCGAGGACCGTCTCCGGCGACAGACGCGTCGTCGCAGCCGGCTGCTGCTCGGCGGGGCCGTCGTGTTGGCCGCTGTGGTCGCGCTCGCTGCGTTCGCCATCGTCCAGCGCAACGCTGCGGCTCGTTCGGCAGACCAGCTGGCGGCGACCGAGGAGGCGCGTCGCCTGTCCGTGGCGTCCGCCGCGGTCGCCGAGGACGACCCGGAGCTGGCGATGCTGCTCGCGCTGCAGGCACTGGAGAAGACGACGCGGGCGGAGATCCCCGCCCTCGGAGAGACGGAGGACGCGCTGCACTGGGCGATCCAGGGTGCCAGGTTGGCGTACCCGGTCGCCGACAGCCGATTCGGATGGTCGATCGACGTGAGAATCGGGCCGAACGGGCGCACCGGCACGTATGGGGTACCAGTTGCCGACCTCGTAGCCCTCGCTCGCGGGCACGTCACGCGGCCGTTGACTGACGCCGAGTGCTCGACGTACCGGATCGAGCCGTGCCCCGTCGACGGTTCCGGCCTCGCTTCGCCAGCCAGCGCTGGGCCGCGACGCGTGCTCGAGCCGCCCGAGGGCGATGTGCTGGCGGGCACCCCTTCGTTGACCGGCACGACTGTCACGATGTGGGGTGTGGATGACGCGGCGAGCGGGCTGAAGGCCGAACTGGACCGGTTCGAGGAGGCCACCGGCATCCATGTGTCCTATGAGGCGAGGGACGTGTACGCCGAGATCCCGCCGGCGATCGAGCGGGGCGACGTGCCGGACATCGCGATCGCGCCCCAGCCCGGCGCGGTCCGTGATCTCGGCGCCAGGGGCGAGCTCGTCGACCTGAGCACATACCTCGACGTGGAGGCGGCGCGGGCGGCCTTCAGCGACTACCTGGTCGACCTGGCGAGCGAGAGCGGCGGTCTCTACGGGTTGCCGCTCAACATCGACGTCAAGGGTCTGGTCTGGTACCCGGTGCCCGAGTTCCATGAGGCCGGCTACACCGTGCCTCGCACGTGGGACGAGCTGATCGCGTTGTCGGAGCGGATGGTCGCCGACGGGCGCACGCCGTGGTGCCTCGGCCTCGAGTCGGGCTTGGCGAGCGGGTGGCCGGCAACCGACTGGGTCGAGGCCATCGTGTTCCGCCTCGGAGGGGTCGAGGCGTACGAGAGGTGGATCGCCCATGAGATGCGCTTCACCGACCCCATGGTGCGTCAAGCGACCGCCATGTTCGGCGAGATCGCGTTCGGCGAGGGCTTCGTCGACGGCGGCGCCCCGGCGGTCACGACCGGGAACTTCTTCGAGGTTGCGGAGCCGCTGTCCGCCGATCCGCCCGGCTGCTGGCTCTACCACATGGCGAGCTTCGCGATGAACGGGGGCTTCCAGGCGGTGGTGCAACCCGGCGCGGACGCCGACTTCTTCCCGCTCCCGCCGATGGAAGCCGGCCAGCCCGTGCCCGCCTTCGGCGGCGCCGGCTACATCGGCGCGTTCCGTGACCGCCCAGAGGTCCGCGAGCTGATGCGCCACATCCTGCGGCCTTCGTGGGGCGAAGCGTGGGCGGCGGCGTCCGACGCGTACTACGTGCCCGCGCACGCCGGGTTCGACCCGCAGCGCTGCGCCTCCGAGAACGCCGATCCGCGGTCCAACCCGATCCGCGTCCAGCTCTGCGAGCTCAGCCGGGAGAGCATTGCGGCTGGCGAATGGCGGTTCGACGCGTCGGACGTCATGCCACCCGAGATCGGCGCTGACGCGTTCTGGAAGGGCATGGTCGACTATGTCGGCCAAGGCCCGGGGAGTCTCGACCGGATCCTCGGCGAGATCGACGCCGCCTGGCCCTCAGCGCCGTCCTAGCTGACGAATACGGGAGCGATGCCGACGGCCTCGCGCCCGCTGCCGTGGAGGCTGCCGAAGAACGGGGCGCTGCCGAACGAGAACAGGCCCCCGTCGGCCGATGAGATGAGGTAGCCGCGGCCACTCGGCATCCCGAGCAGGCCGACCGCCGGCGTCGTCCAGCGCAGGTTGAGGTTCGTCAGGTCGCCGCGGTGGCGCGCATCGCCGAACGTGAGGACACGGCCGTCGGCGAGGAGGAGCCAGTAGCCCTGTCCCGTCGTGGTCGCCCACAGGTCGACAGGTTGCTGCCAGCGGGCTCCGCCGAACGCCGGTGCATCGCCGAACGCGAGCACGTCGCCATTGCCGGCGAGCACCCAGTAGCCGTTGCCGGTCGGCGTGGGATGGATCTTCAGCGCGCCCGAGGTCCGCCCGCTCTGGAGCGGGGACCCGAAGTGGCGCGCGCTGCCGTAGCCGTAGACACCTCCGGCCGTGGTGATGATCCAGTAGCCGTCGCCGTGCGGGTGCAAGGCCATATCGGCCGGCTCTCCGGACAGGTGCGGCGTGCTGTACACCGACGCCCCGGCGAACGCGCCGAGGTGGCCGCCGGGATCGAGCGTCAGGTAGCCGGGGTCGAACGGCCGGCCGACGATCGCTTTCCCGCGCTGGCCGTGCGCGTGGGGGGTGCCCTGTGTGTCGGCGTCGCCGACGGTCACGATCTTCCCGTCGCGCATCAGGATCCGGTAGCCGACCAGCGTCCCGGCGACGCTGCGTGTCGGCGGTGCGGCAGCCGCAGGTTCTGCGGCGGGTTCGACGACCGCGACGGGTGCCGGCTGACCGGACGCGGTCGTCGGCGCCTCGCCCACGTAGCGGGCCACCTTGCCCATGTGCAGCGTCGCCGGCGCGAAGCTGCCGACGCGGCGACGGACCTCGGCGCGGATCCAGTCCATGCTCTGGATCAGTCCCCGCCCGGGACACAGCGTGTCGCCCACGCCGCGATGGCCGACGATGTTGTAGAAGGTCCGCCGGTCCCCGAACAGGCCGATGTACTCGTCGCGCCCGTCCGGGTCGATCTGGTGCCGGGCGGCCTTCCACACCAGGAGCTGGAGCAGCGCGCCCACGGCGGCGTACGTCGGCTCGGCCGTGGAGAAGTCGCCGATCAGGCAGATGCCGCAGCTGCCCGCGTTCGAGCCCTGCGCGTGCGCGCCGATCACCCCGTACCCGTCGCCGTCCTCACCCGTGTGGCGCTCGTCGCTGCCGTAGTCCCGCGCCCAGCGTCCCTCGTAGATGACGCCGTGGTGGTCGATGATGAAGTTGTATCCGATGTCCGCGAACTTCCGCTCCCTGACGTGGTAGCGGTAGAGGTCCCGGACCACCTGGCGGGGATGGCGCGGCTTGTTCGGGCTCCCGGTGTGGTGGACGACCAGCTTGCGGATCGGCGCGTAGCCGAACCCGGTACGGACGCGCAGTGACTCGTCGGCGCCCCAGTCGGCCCGGGAGACGATCTCCGGGGCACTCGCCGGCTGAGCGCGAGGGACGGCCGGCGCGGCTGCTGGCGTGGCTGCCGCCGGGGGCGGCGCGGCGGCGGGGGCAGCGGCGGCCGCGAGTGCGGCGGGTGCAGGAGCGGCGGCGGGGGCGGCAGCTGGCGGGGGCACGGGAGCCGGGACGATCAGCGCCGAAGCGGGACGGGCGTCTTCGCCGAGGGCCAACCCCTCGAACACCGGCGCGTAGGCCTCGGCGAACGTGCTGCCACCGGCGGTGGCCACTGCGGCGAGCACACCACCTGCCCCAGCGGCGCGCAGGAGCGTCCGGCGGTCAAGGGCTCGGTTGCAGATCTCGCACATCGGGGAGTCCCCCTGCTCGGCGACTCCGTCCGCAACCGACTGCGGGAAAGTGTACGGGACCGGCGCCGCCTCGGCGAGGCACCCCTCGCGCCTGCCGGCGCGTCTCGTTCGCGTCGCGTCCTGCTTGCAGAGCAGCCACAGCACGACGCAGTTCACGTCTCCGGCGCCTCAGGGCGTCATGATGGGCGGCATGATCGAGGGACCGCCGCCGGGACAAGGCGTACCGGAGGAGCCGACCCGAAGGCTCACGCCGTGGCAATGGGTGGGGCTGGCCATCGCCGCGGTGATCGTCGCCGTCCTCGTCGCGGTCGTCGTGTGGCCCGACTCGGACGACGACGAGGTCACGACCGACACCACCGTGCCGGCCCCGACGACCACGACGGCCGTCGGTGTCGTGACAGTCCCGGCCACGTCTGCTCCTGGAACCACCGCGCCACCGACCACCGCCGTGCCATCACCGACAACGCCGGCTCCGACGACCGCGCCGCCCACCACCCAGCCCGCGTTCCAGCTGCCCGGGCAGGCCGTCGCCGTGTCACAGGACGGGCGGCTCGTGATGCTCGACACGAGCAGCGGCCAGGCCGTCGAGGTGCGCGAGCTCGACCGAGGTCCCGATCCCCGCGTGGAGGTGGAGGAAGGCGGAGCCGCCTATCTCGGCGCGCCGTCGCTCACACCCGACGGGGCATCCGTCTACTACCACTACTGCTGCGAGCCCGTCGTCGGCGACCTGTTCCGCGTGCCCGCCGACGGGAGCGCGGCACCGGAGCGCCTGGGCTACGGCTCCGACCCCGCGGTCAGCGCGCAAGGAGACCGGCTGGCATACGTCGCGTACGACGCGATCGTCGTGCGCGACCTCGCCAGCGGCGCCGAGCAGCCGTTCCCCGATCCGGACCACGCGGGGACGATGGTCGATCTGACCTGGACGGCCGACGGCGGGGCGCTGCTCTACGCGCGCGGTGCGGAGCTCGTTCGGCTGGACCTCGCCTCTGGCGAGATGCAAGTGATCCACACCGGTCAGGGCACGCTCGCCGCGCCGCTCGACCTCGGCGGGACGATCACCGTGGTCGATCAGTGCTGCTACACGGACGACTCGCCGGCGACGCTCGAGCAAGCCGCGCTGGTGACCGTCGGCGGCGGCAGCGCGCCGTTGCCACAGCCCGTCTACGACCGGCAGCTGTCCGCAAACGGGATCGAGGTCCGGGCCTACCACGACGGTTCGCTGGCGTGGTTCGCGCCGGACCGGCAAGCGTCCCTCGGGTCGGGCTACACCGCCGCCGACTGGTAGTCGCGGTGGCCGCGGGGAGAGCGAGCCGGGCCGATGTGGGCGTATTCGGGGGCTCCGGCTTCTACGCGTTCCTCGACGACGTGACCACCGTGGAGCTCGACACGCCCTACGGCGCTCCCGCGGCGCCGGTCACGATCGGCACCGTCGAGGACGTGCGGGTCGCGTTCCTGCCCCGCCACGGCGCGCGGCACGAGTTCGGTCCTGCGGCGATCCCGTACCGGGCGAACGTGTGGGCGATGCGCGAGCTCGGCGTCCGCGCCCTGCTGGCGCCGTGCGCCTGCGGGTCGTTGCAGCCGAAGGTGCACCCCGGCGAGTTCGTCGTCGTCGATCAGCTCGTCGACCGGACCTGGGGCCGGCCGGACACGTTCCACGAGACCGGCGAAGTGTTCCACGTGCCGTTCGCCGACCCGTACGACGTCCGTCTGCGGGCGGAGCTCGTGCGCGCTGGCGCCGAGGCCGGCGTCACGACGCACGACGGCGGGACGCTCGTCGTCATCCAGGGCCCGCGCTTCTCGACCCGGGCCGAGTCCGCATGGTTCCGGTCCATGGGATGGACGGTCGTGAACATGACGGGCTACCCCGAGGCGGTGCTCGCCGCCGAGGCCGGCATCCCGTACGCCGCGGTGGCGCTGGTGACCGACTACGACGCCGGGCTCGACGGGGTCGAGCCGGTGACGCAGGAGCAGGTGTTCTCGTTCTTCGAGCAGAACCTCGTCAAGGTGCGCGAGCTGTTGATGGCTGGCATCCCGCATGTCGCTCTCCGCTAACCTGCACCCGCGCATCACGAGTGACCCGCGGTCGCGGGTCCGGCAACCTGGGACGGAAGCCCCAAGGTGCCTTCCCACGCCGGTGGGGATGTGGCCGGCCGTCAGACCGGCAACGAAGCTTCCGCTCTCGTGAGGCGCACCGTGACGACGGACGAGCGACGACGAGAGGAGGACCCGGTGGCCGAAACGCTGGCCGACCCGCTGCCGGTCACCGGCGCGTGGATGCCCGGCGACCCCGCGGGCCGGCGGCAGTTCCTCACCGTCGCCGATGACCATCCGTTCGCGCTCGACCACGGCGGCCGCCTGTGCGACGTCGACATCGCCTACGAGACGTGGGGTGAGCTCGACGCCGACGCGTCGAACGCGGTGCTCGTCTGCCATGCCTGGACGGGGGACAGCCACGTCTCCGGACCGCTGATGGACGGTCACCCGACCGCCGGCTGGTGGGAGGGCATGGTCGGACCCGGCCTGCCGATCGACACCGAGCGGTACTTCGTCGTCTGCGCGAACATCCTCGGTGGCTGCCAGGGTTCGACCGGTCCTGCCTCGATCGACCCGGGGACCGGTAGGCCGTACGGTTCCGGCTTCCCCGTCGTGACGGTACGCGACATGGTGCGCATGCAGGCGCGGCTCACTGACCACCTCGGCATCGACCAGTGGCTGACGGTGCTCGGCGGATCACTCGGCGGCATGCAGGTCCTCGAGTGGGGGATCACGTACCCGGGTCGCGCCCGCTCGCTGCTGCCGATCGCCGCGTGCGCGCAGGCGACCGCGCAGCAGATCGCCTGGGGCGTCGTCGGGCGGCGGGCGATCCGGCTCGATCCCGGGTGGCGGGGCGGCGACTACTACGACGCTTCGCCCGGCACCGGGCCGCATGCCGGCCTGGCCACGGCGCGCATGATCGCCCAGATCACGTTCCGCTCCGACAACGTGTTCACCGACCGCTTCGGGCGGGAGATCGCCGAGGGCGAGCCCGACGCGGTGGAGCTGTGGCAGCGCTTCGAGGTCGAGCGGTATCTCGACCATCACGGCGTGAAGCTCGTCCGTCGCTTCGACGCGAACAGCTACCTGATCATCGGCAAGGCGATGGACCTCCACGACGTCGGCCGCGGGCGCAACGGCCTCGAGGCGGCGATGGCCCGGATCGACGTGCCGACGATGGTCATGGGCATCACCAGCGACCTGCTGTACCCGCTCTACCAACAGCGCCAGATCCACCAGCTGCTCGCCCGCCAGGGCACGCCCACCGAGTTGATCGAGATCGACTCGCCACACGGGCACGACGCGTTCCTGATCAACCTCGACCAGTTCGGTCCGCCGATCTCCCGCTTCCTCGACGAGGTGCGCAAGTCCGGATGAACGATCACCCTCGGCAAGGCCCTCAGCACACCGAGACCACGGCCATCACAGCGGGGCGTTCCGCCGGCTCAGACGGCGCGCTCGGGTCGGTGCTCTACGCGTCGAGCGCGTTCGAGGTCGCCGGGCTCGACGAACTGCGCCGCAAGGCGGTTGCCCGCCGCGCCGACCGCTTCTACAGCCGCTACGCCAACCCGACGGTCAGCGCGTTCGAGGAGGCGATGGCCGAGCTCGAGGGCGCCGAGGCGGCCTTGGCCTTCGCCTCCGGGATGGGCGCGGTGGCGACGTTCGTGATGGCGCTGTGCTCGCCCGGCGACCACGTCGTCGTCCAGCGCCAGATCTACTCCGGCACGCAGCTCTTCCTCCAGGGGCCGGCGGCACGCTTCGGCATCGAGGTCACGTGGGTGGACGGCACGGTGCCCGGCGAGTTGGCGGCGGCGGTGCGCCCGGGTCGGACGATGCTCGTGCTCACCGAGTCGCCGGCGAACCCGCAGCTGGCGCTCACGGACCTCGACGAGTTGGGCGCGATCACGGGTCCGTTCACGCTCGTCGACTCCACGTTCGCCACGCCGATCTGCCAGCGGCCGCACGACCACGGCGTCGATCTCGTGCTGCACTCGGCGACGAAAGGCATCGGCGGGCACAACGACGCGACGCTCGGCGTCGTCACAGGGCCTGCGGACCTGCTCGGCGAGGTCTGGGCGTATTCCGTGCTGCACGGTGCGTGCGCCTCGCCGTTCGACGCGATGAACGGGCTGCGCGGCGCGCGCACGCTCGGCGTGCGGGTCGAGCGGCAGAGCGCGTCGGCTCTTCGTCTCGCGGAGTGGTTCGAGGCGCACCCGCAGGTGGCGTACGTGCGCTACCCGCACCTGCCGTCGCACCCGCAGTACGAGCTGGCGAAGCGCCAGATGGTGCTCGGGGGATCGATGCTCGCCGTCGAGCTCGCGGGTGGACGTGCCGCGGGACGGCACCTGGTCGAGCACGTGCGCCTGGCGCGCGGCGCGGCGACGCTCGGTGGGCCGGAGACGCTGGTGGTCAGTCCCGCCGCGTCGACGCACGTCGGGCTGACGGACGAGGAGCTGGAGGTGGCCGGGATCGGGCCGGGGCTGGTGCGGATCTCGGTCGGGCTGGAACACGTCGACGACCTGATCGCCGACTTCGATCAGGCCCTCGCCGCCGCACGCGGCTGAGGACCGCTCACTGTTGGCGGACGAGGCCGTCGAGGATCGGCACCGCACGGCTCTTCGCCGGGACGCGCAGGACCTTCGGTGGTGAGTCGCCGAGGAGGTAGATGGCGAAGCGCTTCGGCGCATCTGGCGCCCGTCCGAGCACGTCGATCGGGGCGCTGAGGTGTTGGCGGGAGCGGTCCCCGAACGAGCGGAGTGTCACCCTGCCACCGAGCCGCAGCCGGCGGCCCTCGACGTGCGCGTGCCGGTCACGCCACCGCCCGACCTGCTCGTCGGTGTCCTCGCGTACCTCGCGTACCCGGCAGGTGAACGACGCGCCGTCCTTCGAGACCCAGTGCGGCTCCATCCGGAAGGCGACGACGTACAGACCACCGAGCACGACGATCGTGCCGATCCACCACAGCACGTCCGACATGTGGTCAGCATCGCGCGGTAGTGGCGCGGTTGAAGGGAGACGACGCGGGGCAGCGACTGTCGTGCGAGACTTCGCCACCCGCATGAGGTTCCGCCACTCCCTCGTTCCGCCGCTCCTTGCCGTGGCCGCCAGCGGGGTCCTCGTGGTCGCTGTCTCGCCTGCCGGCGCTCAAGAGCCGACGGCGCCGCCCGGTGGTCGCGGGGCCGCGCCGACGGTCGCACCGGGCACCGGCCCGCTGGGCACTGCGCCCGTGAACGCCGGGGTGTTCGGCACCGCCGTCGCCGGGACCGCCGTCGCCGGGACCGCTGTCGGCGGCGGGGTCGATCCGACAGCTGCGCCATCGTCGGCGGCGGAAGCGACCGCCGCGCGCGACCAGGCGACGGGGACGCGATCGGCCGACGCCGAGTCCGAGCGGCGGGTGCGCCGGATCGTCCTCGGGCTGCTGGCCATCGCGGTCGTGATGGCGGCGGCGACGATCGCGTTCTGGCAGGCCACGAAGCCGGTCTCTCCGGAGCTCGA
>DASZOG010000042.1:0-9702 GCA_035550895.1 Acidimicrobiales bacterium | reverse complement strand
CAGGCGAAGATGCAGGAGCAGCTGAACAAGGCGATGGGCTCACTCACCGCCACGGTCGGCGACGAGCTGCCCAGCTTCGACGAGATCAAGGACAAGATCGAGGCCCGCTACGCCAAGGCCAAGGGGATGTCCGAGCTCCAGGAGGAGAGCGTCGAGGGCCGGATGGCGGAGATCGAGCAGGCGTCCGCCAACGTCGAGGCACAATCGCGGCTCGAGCAGATGAAGGCCGAGCTCGGTCTCGCGCCGCCCGCCGCCGTCGAGGCGCCCGCGGCACCGGCCGCCGAGCCCGCCCCGGCGCAACAACCCCCCTCCGCCCCCGCCTGACCCACTCCGGTCTCGTCACCCCAGATCGCGCCGAGCGCGACGATCGGTGACGAGAACGTGGTGTGTCGGGGCTCAGCCCGGGAGGAGCACGAGGTCGTCGCGGTGGATCGCCTCGTGCGCGACGTCCGGCGGCAGCTCGTTCGTCCGTCGGCCGGCGGTGCGCCGGAGCACGTGCGCATCGGCAGCGGCCATGCCGCGGGCGAAGGCCGCGCCGGCCAGATCGACGACCTCGAGCGTCGCGCCTTCCTCGAACTCGCCCTCGACGGCACGCACCCCGGCAGGGAGGAGCGATGTGCCGCGGTCGACCAGCGCGGCGCGGGCCCCGTCGTCGACGACGAGGCGCCCCTCCACGGCCGAAGCGAACGCGATCCACAGCTTGCGCGCCGCCAACCGCCGGTCGTGCGGATGGAACGTCGTGCCGACCGGCTCGCCGCGTACTGCCTCGAGCACGACGCCGTCACGCGTCGCCAGGGCGATGACCGCGCGCACGCCGGACCACGAGGCGATGCGTGCTGCGGTCAGCTTCGACGCCATCCCGCCACGGCCGCGGTTCGTTCCGGTGCCGCCTGCGGCGACGTCGAGGATCGGGTCGGTCGCGGCGACCTCGGAGACGAGCTGCGCGTCGGGATCCGCGCGTGGGTCGCGGGTGTACAGCCCCGCGAGGTCAGTGAGCAGCAGGAGCAGATCCGCGCCGACGAGGTGGGCGACGAGCGCCGCGAGGCGATCGTTGTCGCCGAAGCGGATCTCGTCGCTGGCGATGGCGTCGTTCTCGTTGACGACGGGG
The DNA here is from genome assembly GCA_035550895.1 of Acidimicrobiales bacterium. GTDB lineage: Bacteria > Actinomycetota > Acidimicrobiia > Acidimicrobiales > Ilumatobacteraceae > DASZOG01. Next base: position 8,594 of record DASZOG010000042.1, on the reverse strand, counting down.
ACGCAGCCGAGCTCCAGCAGCCGCACGAGCGTCCGGCGAGAGTGGAGGTACTGCCGGCGGTTGACGAAGTCGTGCGGAACGAGCAGTACCTGGCCCCCGACGAGACCGTGGGCCTCGAGCGCCGCGTCGAAGACCTGCATCAGGCGCGGTTGACCGAGCGCGGCGAGCGCCTGCAGCGTGGGCAGATCCGCCGGACGGGTGTCGAGGCCGAGCGCGGCGACACCGGCGGAGACCGCGCCGGACGTGACGAGTACGACGCGGTGCCCTTCGGCGTGCAGCTCGGCGACCTGCGCGCACACAGAGTCGACGACCGAGATGTCGATCATGCCCAGCCCGTCCGTGAGCGATGACGTCCCGATCTTGACGACGACGGTGGCCATCGGTCAGCGGTCCGGGTCGTACTCGAAGCTGAGCTCACCGACGTGGATCACGTCGCCCGCCCGGGCGCCGGCCCGGGCGAGCGCCTTGTCCACGCCGAGGCGCTTCAGGCGGTGGTCGGCGTAGGCGAGCGCCTGGTCGTCGGTCATGTCCGACAGGGCGACGGCGCGCTCGGCATCCCGGCCGATGACGCGGAACGAGCCGTCGGGCTCCCGCTCGACGCGCACACCCTCGGCGAGGGGACGCAGCACGACGTAGCCCTCGGCCTGCGGCTCCTCCTGGCGTGCCTCGTGCACGAGCCGGGCCAGATCCCCGACGACCTCCCGCACACCCTCGCCGGTGACGGCCGACATCCGCCGGCCGGCCCACGCCTCGGTGGCCACGTCGGCCTTGGAGCCGACGGTCAGGCGCGGCCGGTCGAGCAGCTCGGGACGGTGGGCGGCGAGCTCGCCGAGGAGGATCCGTTCCTGCTCGGCCGGAGATGTGCCGTCGAGCGGCGCCAGATCGACGAGCAGGCACAGGACGCGGGCCCGTTCGATGTGGCGGAGGAAGCGCAACCCCAGCCCTCGGCCCTCGCTCGCCCCCTCGATCAGCCCCGGGATGTCGGCGACAACGAACTCGTGCTCGTCGTCGAGCCGGACGACGCCGAGGTGTGGCTCGAGCGTCGTGAACGGGTAGTCGGCGATCTTCGGCTTCGCCGCCGAGATGCGGCTGATGAACGTCGACTTGCCGGCGTTGGGCAACCCGACGAGCGCGACGTCGGCCATCAGCTTCAGCTCCAGCCGGAGCCAGCGCTCCTCGCCCGTCTCACCCTGCTCGGCGAAGCTCGGCGCCCGGCGGCGGTTCGTCAGGAAGCGGGCGTTGCCCCGCCCGCCGCGGCCTCCGCTGGCGGCGAGCCACCGGTCACCGTGGCGGACGAGATCGGCGAGGACCTCACCGGTGTGCAGGTCGTGCACGACGGTGCCCTCGGGTACGTGCACCTCGAGGTCGTCACCACGCTTGCCGTGCATGTCCTTGCCCTTGCCGTGGGTGCCGTGGCGCGCCCGCCGGTGCGGGTGGTCGCGGAAGGCCAGGAGGGAAGCGACGTTGCGGTCGGCGACGAGCCACACGTCACCGCCCTTGCCGCCGTCGCCGCCGTTCGGGCCACCGTGGACTACGGGCCCCTCGCGCCGGAAGCTGACGCAGCCGGCGCCGCCGTCACCGCCCCGGACGTTCAGCCCGCTCTCGTCGACGAACTCACCCATCGATCGAACGAGGTTACCGACGGCGCTGGTCAGCGGCGTGCGAGTGGTGAGTGGCGCGCCCGGAGCCAGCGCCTGCCCAACCTCGGGAGAAACGGGTCGGATATCGACCGAATCTTCCCGCAGAACGCAGTTGGCGGGCACGGCGCTCGCGGCCGCCGACCCTCATCGCCCCGAACGTCGTCGCACCCCCTCGCTACCGTGGCGAGTGAGATGGAACGCACGATGCAAGCTGAGCTGACCGCATTGCCGCTGTCCGATCGGGCCGCCGCCTGGGCGGCCACGATGGACGGTCACGGGGCGCACCTCCGCCGGGCCCACGCCGACTCCCACGCCGTCGTCGGGCGGTACGGCGGGCGCTCCCGGACCGCCCGCGAGGACGCGGAGGACGCCGGGCTCGCCCCTGGCGCGACGCAGGCGCGGGGCGCCGGTAACCGGGCCGCCGCCGAGGAACCCGACCCGTGGCGGACCTGCTTCGAGCGGGACCGCGACCGCATCCTCCACGCCGCCGCGTTCCGCCGCCTGGCCGGCAAGACGCAGGTGTTCGTCTTCCCCGACGACCATCAGCGGACACGGCTGACCCACGCGCTCGAGGTCGCCCAGGTCGCCCGCGGAATTGCCGAGGCGCTCGGGCTGAACGTCGCGCTGACCGAGGCGATCGCGCTCGGTCACGACTGCGGGCACGGGCCCGGCGGTCACGCCAGCGAGGACGCGCTGTCGCCGTACGTGCCCGGTGGCTACGACCACGCGGTCTGGGGGGCCGACATCGTGCTCGATCCGCTGAACCTCTGCGCGGAGACGCTCGACGGGATCCGCAACCACTCGTGGTCGCGTCCGGCGCCGGCCACCCCCGAAGGCGAGGTCGTCTCCTGGGCCGACCGCATCGCGTACGTGTGCCACGACTTCGAGGACGCGGTGTCGGCCGGGATCGTCACGCCGGCGATGTTGCCGGCCGTCGTCCGCGACCGGTGCGGCGAAGGTCGCGGTCGCCAGCTCGGGGCGTTCATCGACGCGATGGTCACCGGCGGTTTGGAGACCGGCACGATCGGCATGGACGCCGGCACCGCCGAGGCGCTCGCCGCGTTCCGGCAGTTCAACTACGAGCACGTCTACCTCAGGCCGGCTTCGGTCGCGCAGGGGCGGTCCGTGGTCGCCGTCCTGCAGGCCCTCGTCGAGCACTACGCCGACCGCCCGAACCTCCTGCCGGCCGACCGGTGTGCGGGCATCGCCGCCGGGAGCGACGACGCGCTGCGCGCCGCGGTCACCTACGCCGGGGGGATGACCGACCGCTTCGCCTGCCAGCAGGCGGTCGCACTGCTCGGCTGGCCTGTCGAGCGCCTCCCCCGCGGCGTCGACACGGCGCGCTAGGCGGGATCAGACGGGGTTGACGTCGACGAGCTTGCGGCCGCGACGGTGGCCGAACTTGACCGTGCCGTCGGCGGTGGCGAACAGCGTGTCGTCGCCGCCGCGGCCGACGTTGCGGCCCGGGTGGAACTTTGTGCCCCGCTGGCGAACGATGATCGTGCCGGCGGTGATCGCCGTGCCGTCGTAGACCTTCACGCCGAGGCGCTGCGCGTTCGAGTCACGACCGTTCTTGGTGGAGCCGGCGCCCTTCGTCTTCGACATCCGATCCTCCTCAGGCCGTGATGCTGGTGATCTCGACCAGCGAGTAGTGCTGGCGGTGCCCGTAGTGGCGGCGCTGCCGGGTGCGGCGCTTGTACGTGAATCCGTTGATCTTCGGGCCCTTGGACCGGCCGACGACCGTCGCGCTGACCGACGCGCCCTGCAGCTGGTCCGGTGTCGCCAGCACCCGGTCGCCGTCGACGACCAGGACCACGGGCAGCTCGACCGTGGCACCCTCCTCGGCGCTCAGCAGGTCGACCTCGACCCGCTGGCCCTCGATCACCCGCTCCTGGCGGCCTCCGGCGGTGATGACGGCGTACATGGCGAAGAGCGAGCCTACCGGCGCTCGAGCGGGACCGGCAATCAGTCGCCGGCGCTGTCGATCAGGCGGTGATCGACGACGATGCCACGGCCGTTGCACGTCGGGCAGGTGTCGGCGAACGCCTCCAGCAGCCCCTCTCCGATCCGCTTGCGGGTCATCTCCACCAGCCCGAGCTCGGAGATGTCGAACACCTGCGTGCGGGTCTTGTCCCGGGCGAGCGCGTCACGGAACGAACCGACCACCTTCTGCCGGTTGTCCTTCTGCTCCATGTCGATGAAGTCGATGACGATGATCCCGCCGATGTCGCGCAGGCGGAGCTGGCGGGCGATCTCCTCGGCCGCTTCGAGGTTGTTGTGCAGGACCGTCTCCTCGAGGCTCGACGAGCCGACGTTCTTCCCCGTGTTCACGTCGATCACGGTCAGCGCCTCGGCGTGCTCGATGATCAGCGAACCGCCCGACGGCAGCCACACCTTCCGGTCGAGCGCCTTGTGCAGCTGCTCGTGGACGTGGAACCGCTCGAACAGCGGCAGGCCCTCGCGATCGGCGTCGTACATCTCGATGCGGTCGGCGAGCTCGGGGTTGAACGAATCGACGTAGTCCTTGACCTCGGCGTAGAGCCCAGGGTCGTCGATGTAGACGCCGCGGTAGTCGGCGTTGAACTCCTCGCGGATGACGCGCACGGCGATGCCGGGCTCACGGTGGAGGAGCGTCGGCCCGTTGGCCTGCTTCGCCTTCGCCTCGATCCCGTCCCACTGCGCGACGAGGCGGAGCACGTCGGCCTGCAGCTCGGCCTCGCTGACCGACTCGGCCGCGGTGCGGACGATGATCCCGTGCTGCTCCGGCTTGACGCGATCGAGCACGGACCGGAGCCGCTTGCGCTGGTCGTCCGGCAGCCGCTTCGAGATGCCGTACGTCTTCGAGTTCGGGATGAGGACGACGAACCGCCCCGGCAGCGAGACCTCCTGCGTGAGGCGGGCGCCCTTCGCCCCGATCGGGTTCTTCGTCACCTGGCAGAGGATCAGCTGCTTCGGCCGCAGCATGTGCTCGATGCGCGGGCGCTCGCCGGAGGGCGCCTCGACGAGGTCCTCCTTGTCGTACTGCACGTCACCGCGGTACAGGACGGCGTTCTTCGGCGTGGCGATGTCGACGAAGGCCGCCTCCATCCCGGGCAGCACGTTCTGCACCCGGCCGAGGTAGACGTTGCCGTGGATCTGGGCCACGTCGTCGGAGGGGCGGCTGACGTAGTGTTCGATCAGGCTCCGCCCTTCCAGCACGGCGATCTGCACGAGGTCGTCGCGGGCGTGGACGCACATCAGATAGCGCCCGATCGGCCGGCCCTTGCGCTCGCGGCCCCGCCGCCGCTCGAGCGCCTCCTCGTCGAGCACGGGATGGGCACTCCCCTGGCCCTTGGCAGCGCCACCCTTCGTCGCGCCGCGCCTGCGGCGGCGCTTGCTCTCTTGCGGAGCGGCGGCGCGCCCGTCGGCGCCGTTGCCACTCTTCCCCTGGCGCGAACGGTTGCTGGGGGGCGCAGGCGGCACCGGCGGCGCGGGGCGCGTGTCGCCGATCTGGGGGCGGCGGACGAGAGCCTGCTCGGCCGCTTCCACCGAGCGCACGGTGCCTTCGGACGCGCGCTCCGGAAGCTCGGGCGCGTCGGGGGCGGGCAACTGGATCGGCGGGCCGCCGGGTGCCAGACCGTCGACGCTCGGGGCAGCCTGCACGCCGTCCGGTGACGGCGCGGCGCGCCGCGCCCGGCCACCGCGTGAGCCTCGCCGGCGGCGGCGGGATCCGGAGCGATTCGAGTCGGGCGCCTCCTCAGCGACCGTGTCGGGGGTGGGGCCGGCCGCGGTGTCGGCAGGCGGTGTCGCCGGAGCCGGGGGCTCCGACGAACGGGTGTCGTCGTTCATCGGGTTTCCTTGTCATGCGCACGCTCCGAGGGCGTGCGACGACGGCGCACCAGCCGCGAGCGGCTCGCAGCGTTCGCCATCGCGTTCGATCCATTGATGGGTTCGTAGCACGCGGGCTTCTGCCGCTCCCGCGTAGCAGGCGGCGACCAGCTCGCCGGGGCGGATGCCACGGATCCTGGTCGCCAGGTCGGCCTCGACCACCACGCCGTCCGGGCCGGACGGCAGGACAGCGAGGCGCTCGATACCGGGCCGCAGGTCGTCGACGACCTGGTGGCCCTTGCGGACGCGTGTGACGACGATCGACGGCGCGGCCAGCGCCTGGGTCGTCCGCTGATGGGCCGCGTCCTCCGTGATGCCCGTCAGCGTCAAGCGCCACGACGAGGCCACGACGGCCTCCTGCAACGACACGGTGCCCGGCTCGAGCACCGCGGCCGCCGTGGCGGCGATCCCGACCGGCAACGCCGCCGACAACCGTTCGGGCACGTCGGCTGCGTCGCCGTCGAGGTCCAGCACCTCTACGTCGAGGTACTCGGCCAGCGATTCGTGCCCCGTGGGCAGCGCGAGGCCAAAGCTCAGGCGGGGGTGGGGCGAGAAGCCTTCCGTGTACGCGACGCGGATCGCCGCCTTGCGCAACGCCCGCTCCCAGATCCGGGCCACGTCGCGGTGGCTCGTGAAGCGGATCTTGTCGAGCTTCGAGAACCGGATCCGGAGGCGCACGTCAGGCCACCACCTGCACCGGCGGCCGGCTGTCCAAGCGCACCGGCACACCGACGACGCCCTGGCCGGTTCCCTGGCTGCCACCTGCCGGCGGGACCGGCGAGGCAACGACGTGCTCGATGCCGTACCCGGTGCACACCCCACAGTCGTAGCAAGGCGTCCACCGGCAGTCCTCGAGACCGTGGGCCCGCAGCGACGCCTGCCAGTCCAACCAGAGGAAGTCCTTGTGCAGGCCGGCTCCGATGTGGTCCCACGGCAGGACTTCGTCCTCGCTGCGGTGACGGTGGACGTACCAGTCGATGTCGAGCCCCTCGGCCGCCATCGCCGCCTCCCACCGCCCGAGATCGAAGCACTCGCTCCATTCCTGGAACGTGCCGCCGGCACGCCAGACGCGCTCGATGACGCGTCCCACGCGGCGATCGCCACGGCTGGCGATGCCCTCCACGAGCGATGCTCGCGGGTCGTGCCACTTCAGTTGGACGCCACGCGCCTTCGCTGTCGCGTCGCGCAGCAGGTTGATCTTGCGGCGCAACTCGCCGGCGGTGTTCTGCCCGAACCACTGGAACGGCGTGTGCGCCTTGGGCACGAACCCGCCGACCGACGCCGTGACCGACGCCCGCGGCGTGTGCTGCTTCCCGCGGGCCACGCACTCGGCGGCGAGCTCGGCGATGCCGAGCGTGTCGGCGTCGGACTCGGTCGGGAGCCCCGTCAGGAAGTACAGCTTCAGCCGTTTCCAGCCCTGGCTGAACGCCGATTCGACTGCGCCGAACAGATCGTCCTCGGTGATCAGCTTGTTGATCACCTGACGCATCCGCCAGGTCCCCGCCTCGGGGGCGAATGTCAGCCCGGTCCGGCGGGCGCGCGAGATCTGCGCGGCGACACCGACGGTGAACGCGTCGACGCGCAGCGACGGCAAGCTGACGCTCGTCGGCCCGCACAGTCCGCTGTCCTCGACGGTCTCGGTCACGACCCGCTCGATACCCGAGAAGTCCGCCGTGGACAGCGAGGTCAGGCTGACCTCGTCGTACCCGGTGCGGCGAAGGCCCTCGTGGACCATCGTGCGGACCTGCTCGGCGGGGCGCTCCCGCACCGGGCGAGTGATCATCCCGGCCTGGCAGAACCGGCAACCGCGGGTGCAGCCACGGAACACCTCGACCGCCAGGCGGTCGTGCACGACCTCCATCAACGGGACGAGCTGGTGCTTGGGATACGGCCAGTCGGCGAGGTCGGCGACGGTCCGCTTCTCGACGCGCTCGGGTACGTCCGGGTAGCGCGGCGTGACCGACGCGAGATGCGGTCCGGCGTAGTGCACGTCGTACATCGCGGGGACGTACACGCCGGAAATGGTGGCCAGCTCGTGCAGCACGTGGTGGCGGCTGGCCTCCGTACGACCCGCGGCCTTCCAGGCGCGGAGCACCTCGGTGATCTCACCGACGACCTCCTCGCCTTCGCCGACGACGAACGCGTCGACGTAATCCGCCAGCGGCTCCGGGTTGAACGCCGCATGGCCGCCGGCCACGACGAGTGGATGCTCCGGACCGCGGTCTGCGTTGCGCACCGGCACGCCGGCGAGGTCCATGCAGTTGAGAGCGTTCGTGTATACGAGCTCGGCGGAGAGGTTGAAGGCGAGGACGTCGAAATCGGTTGCAGCGCGGTGGGTGTCGACGGAGAACAGCGGCAACCCGGCGGCGCGCAGCTCGGCGTCGAGGTCGAGCCAGGGCGCGTACGAGCGCTCAGCGACGGCGTCGTCGCGCTCGTTGAGGATCTCGTAGAGGATCTGCAACCCCTGGTTCGGCAGGCCGATCTCGTAGGCGTCGGGATAGACGAGCAGCCAGGCCACCTTGCCGGGGGCGTGCTCCGGCGTGACCATCCCGTCCTCGCACCCGATGTACCGGGCCGGCTTCTGCACCTTGGCCAACAGGGGTTCGATCCGTGGCCACAGCGTGGACATTTCTGTTCACCCTACCGCCCGCGCACATGACAAGCCGGAGCAGCCCGCACGACCCGATGCCGCGCCAAAGGCGCAGGAGCACCCGGAAGGCCGGCTCCGCCGGCCTGATCCGCGGTCAGGCAAGGGGGTTCGGAGGGGGGTTCGGGGGGAGGCCTGCCTCCCCCCGACGACCTAGATCTTTCTGAGGTGGACGCTTTCCACGAGACCGATCATCAGGAAGAAGGCGATCGTCGATGACCCGCCGTAGGAGACGAACGGGAGCGGGATGCCGGTGATCGGCATGATCCCCATCGTCATCCCGATGTTCTCGAAGACGTGCCAGACGAGCGCGCAGAGGACCCCGACGCAGATCAGTGTCCCGGTCATGTCCCGCGCCAGCTGCGCGACGCGCCAGATCCGCAGGAACAGCACTCCGAACAGGAGCAGCACTCCTGCTGCGCCGAGGAACCCGAACTGCT
>DASZOG010000041.1:0-12764 GCA_035550895.1 Acidimicrobiales bacterium | reverse complement strand
CAGGTCGTCGAAGCCGGAGGGGAAGCGGTCGCGCAGCGGCCCGGCGGGCATCGGCAGGCGGCGCAGGTTGCGCGGGACCGAGATGCCTGTCAACGCCCCGGACGCCCTGTCGATGCTGACGACGATCATCGTGTCTGTGCGCAGGCCCCAGCGCCGGGGACCGGCGTCGCCGCCGAGTAGGGCGATCGTCCACCGGCCGACCTCCTCGGGTGACGGCGTCGGGGGCGGCGTCGGGGGCGGCGTGACGACGACCGGGGGCAGCGTGCCGCGCGGCAGTGTCGGCGGGACGGCCACTGTTGTCGCACCGGCCGTGGCCGAGATGGTCGTCGTCGTCGTCACGGATGTCGCGGTCGTGGGGGCGGTGGAGTCCGCCACGGCCGTCGTCGTCACGCCCAATTCGCTCAGGGGGCTCGGGCGGGCGACGGTTGCGTCGTCTCCGGAACCGGCGAACACGGTGTCGAGGACGTCGTCCTGTCGCAGGGCGACCCACGAGACGGCGAGCCCCGGGACCAGCGCGGCCACGGCCACAGCGCCGACGAGCGCCCGCCCGGCGATCCGGCGGCGCGGCGCGTCGGCCCCGTTCGGGCACGCGGTGCGGCCGGCGTCGGCCGCGGCGAACGCGCACAACACGGCCCAGACCACCCCGAGGATGACCAGCGTGGCGAGCAGCGTCGGGTCGACGATCCAGCTGACAACTGTCAGCGGATCCTGCGCGAAGACCCACAAGATCCCGATCACCACGGCGGCCGTCGGGACAGCGATCACGGCGGCGGTGCGCCAGCGGCGCTGCAGTGCCTGACCGAGTCCCGGAACGGCTGCCGACGCGAGCGACAGCGCGAACGCGCGGGACACCGAGCGTGGCGGCCGCCGGCGGCCGGTCTGCGCGGGGATCGGTGCGGGCCTCGGTTGGAACGGCGGGAGTGCCGGCGGTGGCTCGAGCGCCGGTCGCGGCGGCGGGGCACGATGGAACATCGGCAGCGCCGGTGGTGGCGCGAGCGGCCCGGGCGGCGAGACCAGGCCCGGCGGGGCGACCGGGCGCGGCGGGGCGACCGGGCGCGGCGGGGCGACCGGGCGCGGCGGGGCGCCCGGGCCGGCGAGCGGGCGCGGCGGGGCGACCGGGCGCGGCGGGGCGACCGGGCGCGGCGGGGCGAGCGGGCGCCGTGGCGGGACCGGGCGGGCGAGCGGCGGGGGCGGGACGGTCGGCGGCGCGAGCGTCCGCGGCGCGCTCGGCGGAGCCCGTGGAGGGACGTCCAGCGGTGGCAGCGTCGCCCCGGAGCGAATGGAGCGATCGCGCGCCGGCGGCGGCAGCCACCGTTGGGGACGGGGAGGCGGCCACACGGCCGGTCGTTTCACAGCGGGCGGCAGCGTACTTGAGCAGGTATTTCGTGTCCCGGCATGTCGATCGCACCGACTGCACCCCGCCCTCTACGGTCTGTGCCCATGGGCTCCGCCGATCGATCGTTCGGCTTCCGCACGCGCGCGGTCCATGCCGGCGGCCGGCCGGACCCGACGACCGGCGCGCGCGCCGTGCCGATCTACCAGACGACCAGCTTCGTGTTCGAGGACACCGCCGACGCCGCGGACCTGTTCGCGCTGCAGAAGTACGGCAACATCTACACGCGCATCGCCAACCCGACGGTCGCTGCGTTCGAGGAACGGATGGCGAGCCTCGAAGGAGGGATCGGCGCGGTCGCGACGGCGAGCGGCATGTCGGCCGAGTTCGTCGTGCTCGCCGCGCTGTGCGGGAGCGGCGACCACGTCGTCTCGTCGGCCCAGCTGTACGGCGGCACGCGCACGCTGCTCGAGGCGACGCTCGCCCGCTTCGGCGTCGAGACGACGTTCGTCGCCAGCGGCGACCCGAAGGAGTTCGCTGCCGCGCTCCGGCCGGAGACGAAGGCCGTCTACACCGAGGTCATCGCCAACCCGTCGGGTGCGATCGCCGACCTCGAGGGCTTGGCCGAGGTGGCCGGCGACGCGGGCGTCCCCCTCGTGGTCGACGCGACGGTTGCCACCCCTTACCTCTGCCGCCCGCTGGAGTGGGGCGCGGACATCGTCATCCATTCTGCGACGAAGTTCCTCGGCGGGCACGGGACGACGCTCGGCGGCGTGGTCGTCGAGTCCGGCCGCTTCGACTGGGCGAACGGCAACTTCCCGTTGATGACCGCGCCGGTCGAGTCGTACGGCGGCCTGTCGTGGTGGACGAACTTCGGCGAGTACGCGTTCTGCACCCGCCTCCGCGCCGAGCAGCTGCGCGACGTCGGGCCGACCCTGTCGCCGCTCAGCGCGTTCCTCCTCCTCCAGGGCGTCGAGACGCTGCCTCAGCGGATGGACGCGCACCTGGCGAATGCGCGCACGGTGGCCGAGTTCCTCGCCGGGCATCCGGCCGTCGACTGGGTTCGCTGGGCCGGCCTGCCCGACCACCCGGACCACGCGCGGGCGCAGCGCTACCTACCCCTCGGGCCGGGCGCAGTGTTCGCCTTCGGCGTGCGCGGCGGCCGCAAGGCCGGGCGGCGGTTCATCGAGGCGCTCGAGCTGTGCAGCCACCTGGCGAACATCGGCGACGCGCGGACGCTCGTCATCCATCCGGCATCGACCACCCACCAGCAGCTGTCCGACGCGGCGTTGGAGGCCGCCGGCGTCGGGGCCGACCTGGTGCGGATCTCCGTCGGCTTGGAGGACGCGGACGACATCGTGTGGGACCTCGACCGTGCGCTCGCCGCCGTGGACGAGTCGCTGTGACGGCCGAGCCCGTCGTCGACACGTGGTCACCGCCCACTGCACGTGAGCGGTTGGCGATCCTGCAGCGCACGCACAGCGTCGCGGTGATCGGCATGTCGATGGACCCGTCGCGGCCGAGCTACTTCGTCGCCACCTACCTCCTGTCGTCGAGCAGCACGTTCGACAACGTCTGGTTCGTCAACCCGAAGGGGGGCGAGGCGCTCGGGCACCCGATCCACCGCTCGCTGGCCGACCTGCCGGAGTCGCCGGACCTGGTCGACGTGTTCCGCCGGACCGACGACCTGCCGTCCGTCGCCGAGGAGGTCGTCGCGCTGGGAGGCGTCTCGACGTTCTGGTGCCAGCTCGGGCTGTGGTCCGAACCCGCGGCGGCGATCGCCCACGCCGCCGGTCTCAACGTGGTCATGGACCGCTGCGTGAAGATCGAGCACGCCCGGTTCCGCGGCGGTCTGCACCTGGCCGGCTTCGACACGGGTGTGATCTCCTCCCGCCGCCGCCCGGACCTGTGACCGGCCGCACACGGTCTCACCCGCCCGGTGCTGCAGCGGATTCGGTTGCATATCAACCGTTTTCGCAGCACGCGGGTCAGTCGGCTGCGGATTGCGCGAGGACCGCGCGGGCCCAACTGACGCGGTCGCCGACGAGGCGGACGTCGTGGGCCGGCACGGCGAGGTGCCGGGCGCCGATGCGCGCCGCGAACCCAGCGTGGCGGTCGACATCGGCGTCGGGGCTGGCAACGTCGTCCACGACGTGCCGGGGCACGAGCGACACCGCCGCGCCGGCTCCGCCGGCCAGCAACGCCGCCCGCACTTGCTCGACGAGATCGTCGCCGATGCCCCACGCGGCACGCAGGTCCGCGCTGGCATTGAGGACGCCGTAGGCGGCGATCGCCCGCGCCCGTCCGGCGTCGTCCGCCGAGTGGACGACCAGCGGCGCCCAGATCAGGTCCGGTCCATGCGGATCGGCGGCGTCGTCACGGCGTTCCGCACCGGCGCGGACGACTCCCGCGCTGCGCTCGAGGTCGCTCTGCGGAACGGCCCACAGCAGGGCCCGATCGGCGGTCCGCCCGGCAGCGCGCAGGACGCCGTCTCCGCGCCCGGCGACGAGAATCGGGGTAGTGGCGAGGGGCAGGTCGAGCCCGCGCCCGCTGCGTTCGTCGAGCGGCGCACCGGCGGTGACGCGCCGGACCAGCGCGGCCAGCTCGGCGATGCGCGCCGGCGCGTCACGCCGGGAGATGCCCGCCGCGCCGCCGACCTCGGAACCACCGGCACCGAGCCCGAGGAAGACCCGCGGTCCGGCAAGCTCCTGCAGCGTCGCCACCGCCGAGACGGTGTGGAACGGATGGCGGAGGTAAGCGTTGGTCACCATCGGCCCGAGCTCGAGGCGCTCGGTCACGCGCGCGGCCTCGGCGAGGAGGATCCACGTGTCGCGCCACCAGAAGGCGTCTGCCACGCCGAGCCAGTCCGCACCCGCGTCCTCGGCGGCCTCGGCGAGCGCGCGCACGTCGGCCACGGTCGGGTTGTCGAGGTGGGCGATGACGCCGACCGTCGGCACGGCCACGGGGGAGGTCACGTCCTCGTCCCGGCCTCGACGGCGACCTCCCTGAGGAGCTCGGCGGCGTGCTGCACGTGCTCGACCGGGTCGCCGCTGAGGAGCGTCAGGCCGATGGCGTCCGGCAGCAGCTCGCGCGCCAGGTCGACGCAGGTTGCCACGACCCGATCAGGCCGCGCCAGAACGAGATCGAGGACCGGGTCCGTGAGCAGCGCGGCGGCCGGTCCGGGATCGCCTCGGTCGAGGGCATCGGCAGCCGCGGCGACATCGGCATCGGTAAGTCCGGCTCGGCGGCGAAGGTCGGGCGGCGCGTCGGAGAAGGCGTGGATCATGCGCGGCCGGGCCCGCTCGAGCTGCTCGTCATCGAGCGCGGCGGAGATGTACAGCGCGATCTCGACGTCGCGCACGGAACGCGCCCAGCCGACGACCTGCGCCGCCTGTGACGGGGCGATGCCGGCGACGAACGCCCCATCGGCGGCCGCGGACGCCCACCGGTTGAACCGTTCCCCGCGCGCGCCGACGAAGACGGGCAGACCCGGGGCGTGCATCGCGTGCGCCGGGGCGGTGTAGCCCTCGACCGTCTGCCCGGCCAGGACACCGCGGATGATCGCCAGCGCCCGTTGGCAGTCGCGCAACGGGTACGTCGGCGACAGCCCGACCGGCGCGAGCGCGAGTTGCCCGCCTGCGCCGAGGCCGAGCACCGCTCGGCCACCCGAGAGCTCGTGGATGGTGGCGAGCGCGCTGGCGGTCATGGCCGGGTGCCGCAGATACGGGTTTGTCACGCCCACCCCGAGACGCACGCTCGTCGTGCGCACCGCCGCGGCCGCGAGCACAGCGAGTGGGTCGCGCGCCGGTCCCTCGTCGCCGAGCCAGAACTCGGCGAGACCGGCGTCCTCGGCGGCGACGATCGCGTCGACCAGGCGTGTCGCCGGCGCGTCAGGGAACAGCCAGACGCCCGTCCGCACGGAGCTTCAGCGGGGGAGCGCCCGCAGGGCGTGCTCGTCGGGGATGGTGGTGAACAGCCCCAGCCCGTTGGCGACGCGATTGATGTAGCAGTAGTAGGCGACGAGGTTGTTCAGGTCGACGATGTCCAGGTCCTCGAGCCCGACGTCGCGCAGCGCGCCGACATCCTCCTCGGCCATCCGGTCCGGCGTCGTCGTCAGCTTTGCCGCGTATGCGCAGATCGCATCCAGCCGCCGATCGCCGGTGGACGGGCTGCGCGGTGTGTCCTCGATGGCGGCCACTGCGGCGCTGTCCGCCCCGAGCTCGCGCAGCTTCACGCGCAGGCCCGACGAGCAATGCGTCGTGCCGTTGCACAGCGACGTGACGAACGCGGCGAGCTGGCGCTCGACCGGCTGCAGCGACGACGGGCAGCTCTCCACGACCCGGTACAGGCGCAGCCGTTCCATGACGAGGTCCGGGTAGAGGGCGCCGAGCATCGTGAACTCCGTCGGTTCGCCCAGGCGCTCGGCCTGCCAGTCGTATGCCTCGCGCAAGGTGCCGTCGGCTTCGTCCCACGGCACGGTCCTGACCCACGTCATGCCCCGATGCTACGGCGACGGCCACCGGGGAAGGCTCTTCAGGCGCTGAGCGCGTCGAGCACGGGATCGACGCGCCACGGCTCGCGCAGGCGCACGACGAACAGCGGCACGCTGAGGCGCACCCCGGGATGCAGCACGCGCTCGGCGATCCCGGCGACGGCGCGATCGACCCGGTCGATCTCCGCCGGACGTTGGACGGCGGGCAGCTCCGCCAGCCGCTGGGCGAACCTCCATGCCTGCTCGCGGGCATGGCGGAGGCTGAACCGGATCAGCTCCTCGTCGCCGCGCGCGCCGAAGCGGTCGGCGAGCCCGAACCACGGCGAAACACGGTTGACGGCCTCCTGCGAGCGGTCGACGAGCGAGCCGAGGACCTCGTTCACCGTCCGGAAGTCGTCAGCGAGCTCCTCGAGCCCTCCCTCGCCGCCGAGCTCGACGGCGGTGATGCCGAGGTCGAGGTTGATGTGGGCGTTGATCCCCACGACGAGGTGTTGCAGCAGGACCGGCCGCCACCGGCGCGCCGAGGCGAACGCGACCGCCCATGCCGCGCTCGTTGGGTGCCCTGCGCACCAGGCGCGATGGGCGGCGAGGTAGCGCTCGGCGAACTCCGCGACGAACCGCTCCATCCGCGCCGCGTGCTCGAACTGCCCGGCCGCGGCGCGGGCGGCGACCTCGCGCGTCACGCCGCGGTAGAGCGCGGCGAAGAATCCGCTGCGGTCACTCCGTTCCCGCGAGCGCAGCACGACGGCATCGAGCGCGTCGAGCGTCGCGGAGAACGGCGCCGACGGTGTCATGCCGGACGACCCGCCTCGCGCGGCGCCGGCTGCACGTCGGGGAAGGCATCGGCGCCGTCCTCCTCACCGGCGTCGGCGGGTCGTGGTAGAGCGTCCACGGAGTTCGACCCGTACGGCGAGATGAGGTGCTCGGCCGGACCGGTCACGTAGCGCGCGACGAGCTCATGGACCTGCTGGTCGGCGGCCGTCTTCCGCTGGTGCTGGCGGAGATGCTCCGCCCACGACTCGACGACGAACGTCTCCAGGAACCGCTCCGGGTCCGCCAGGTCGCGGAAGATGCCCCACCGGTAGGCGCCGGTGCGCCGCCGCCAGCGTTCGACGCGGCGCATGTCGTCCGTGAACGAGGCCACCTCGGCGGCGGGCACGTGGTACTGGATCGTCACGAGCACTGGTCCCGCCGTCGGCTCCGGCTGGTAGGCGACCTGCGGATCGGCGGCGGGCACAACGGTGAGGTCGAGGGTCATAGCGGTCCCGACGCGCCAGCGGCGCAGCGTGGTCAGTCCGCCGAGCAGGACGGCGGTCGCCACGGCGTGCGCCCCACTCACCCGCCAACCGGCGATCGCACCCCAGATCAGGCTGCCGACCGCCAGCGACCCGCTGACGACGAGCATGTACAAACCCATCCCCCGCGCCCGCACCCACGCCGGCAGGGCGGCCTGGGCGGAGATGTTCGCCGTCGTCATCGCTGTCGTCCAGGCTGCGCCGCCGAAGAGCAGCGCGACACCGACCGCGAGCGGGCCGTCGACATAGCCGGCGACGACGAGCGTCACGGCGAGTACGAGCGAGCAACCGCCGAGGAGCCGATCCGGCGAGTACTTCGACTCGAGCCACGGGCGGGCGGCGACGATCGCCGCAGCGCCGAGGCCGAAGCACCCGAGCAGGAGGCCGTAGCCGCCCGAGCCGAGGCCCAGCGGACCGCGGGAGACGACGGGGAGCAGGGCGAGGATCGCCGAGGCCGGGAACGCGAACAGCGCGGCGCGCACGAGCACGGCCCGCATCGCCATCGAGTTGCCCGAGTAGCGCAGACCCGCACGCATCGCGCCGGCGAGGGACTCGCTGGGCAGCCCACTCGGCGCCGCCGGTCGCTTCCACCACAGGAGCACGCCGATGACCGCGAGAAACGACAGCGCGTTCACGGCGAAGACCCACTCGGCGCCGGCGGTGGCGATGACCAGGCCGCCCAGCGCCGGTCCCACGGCGCGGCCGAGGTTGAACGTCACGCTGCCGAGCGCCACCGCCTGGCTGAACTCCTGGCGCGGGACGAGCTCTGGCTGGATCGCCTGGTAGGCGGGGAGGTTGAGCGCGCCGCCGCAGCCGAGCAGGAACGTCAGGCCGAGCAGCGACAGCGGCGTCGTCGCGCCGAGGAACTGCAGGATCGCCAGCGAGGCCGCGGCGAGCAGCATCGCCGTCTGCGTGGAGATGAGGAGCCGCCGCCGGTCGACGATGTCGGCCAGCGCCCCTGCTGGCAGTCCGAGCAGGAACACCGGCAGGGTCACGGCGGTCTGGACCAGCGCCACGAAGACCGGATCGGACCGGAGGTCGCCCATCACCCACGCCGCGCCGACGTTCTGCATGAACGATCCGATGTTCGACGCGATCTGCGCCGACCACAGGGCGAGGAAGACGCGGTGGCGCAGCGGAGACCACGGCGAGGGCCGCACGGCGGCCGACGGCGCGGGCCCGACGACCGTCGGGTCCTGGGCCGTCGTCACACAGCGAACGGTACGCTGGCCTGCTGCACGCGGGTGTAGCTCAACGGCAGAGCCCCAGCCTTCCAAGCTGGTGGTGCGGGTTCGATTCCCGTCACCCGCTCTCAGCGAGCCCGCCGACGAGCTCAGGTGGGCGGTTCGCTGGCGGGAGGCTGCGGTTCGAGGGACCCGAAGGCCCGCGCCGCCGCACGTTCGTGCGCGGCGAGCACCCGGTCGAGCTGCGCCGTCGCCCGCTCTTCCAGGGCGTCGAGATCGGCGGTGGAGAGCGTCGCGTGGGCCGGTGATGCGGCACGCAGGGATCGCCACAGGTTCCGCTTCGTGAGGATGCCTGCGGCCAGGCCTTCGAGCTCCACGACGGCACTCGACGGCGAGTACCGGAACAGGCGGCCGTTGCTCTTCAGCCGGCCGACGAGCTCGGCGATCGATCCGACCGCCGACTTGAGCGTGCTCGGTGTCACGCCGAGCCGCGCCATGATCTCCTGCAACGCGCGGCGGTCCTCGTCGATGTCGTTCTCGACGCCGGTGAGCACCTCGCCGAGCTCGTTCCCGGCGTTGTTCCGGCGACACCGACGCACCAGCGCCAGGCCGGCCGTGGATCCGGCGAAGTGGTCGCGCAGGTAGACGGCGAGCAAGCGGTCGCTCTCGTCGCGCTGCGGGCGCTCCTGCTGGTTCATGGACTCCTGGATACCCGGCGCAGCGGAATCCATGCCCCGGACCGGGACTTCCACCAACGTCCGGGTTCGGACGAGCGGCCGCTTCGATGATCTTCGCCAGTGGGACAGGGTTCGGGCCGCCGGGGCGGCTGGCCGGTACCGTCCGGGCCGTGACTCCGACCGACGTCCAGCACCTCCGGCGTTGCATCGAGCTCGCCCGGTCCGCCCGCG
Organism: Acidimicrobiales bacterium; assembly: GCA_035550895.1. Lineage (GTDB taxonomy): Bacteria > Actinomycetota > Acidimicrobiia > Acidimicrobiales > Ilumatobacteraceae > DASZOG01. The sequence goes on along the minus strand of DASZOG010000041.1, from coordinate 3,552 downwards.
CCCGTGGTGACGAACCGTTCGGTTCGCTCCTCGTCGGCCCCGACGGCACCGTGCTCGCCGAGCATCTGAACGCCGTCGTGACGGCACGCGACTGCACTGCCCACCCGGAGCTGACCCTTGCCCGGTGGGCGTTCGCCAACCTCGATGCGGACGCACGGGCCGCCTCGACGATCTACACGAGCACCGAGCACTGCGCGATGTGCGCCGGCGCGCACTACTGGGCCGGTGTCGGGCGGCTGGTCTTCGCGTTCTCCAGCGAGCAGCTCACCGCGCTCGTACCTCCCGGCGCACCCACGTTGAACCTCAGCACCCGCGAGGTCTTCTCCCGCGGGACCCGGTCGATCGCGGTCGAAGGACCCTGCGCCGAGCTGGCCGAGGAGTCGCAAGCGCTGTTCGCCGACCTCTGGGGCTGAACGAGCCGGGTCGGGCGACCCAAGAACGAAGGCCCGTCCAGCCGGTCGGCGTGCAGAGCATCGCTGCGTCAGGGACGTGCAAGCCGCCTGCAAGGGGCGTCCCGCATGATGCGGGAACAGACCCACGACCAGGAGACCCCGATGGACTTCCGGATCATCGCCCCCTACATCCTCGACCAGTACCTCGCCGAGTCCGCCCGCCGCGCCGAGCAGCGTGCCCGCCGGTTCGCCGATCAAACGCCACGAGCGCGCCGGGCGCGCGTCACGTGAGGACCGCAGCGATGCGCACCTCCAAGATCGACGCCATCCTCGACCTGATCGACAGCGCCCTGGCCGGCGCCACGCTCGACGCTCCTCGCGCCGCACCCGCGGGCGGCACGCCGCAGGCCAAGCGGCACGACGTCCGCACGGCGCGGGTGGCCACCGACCCGCGCTGAGCGAGCGGAGCGAGCTCCATGTGACGGTGCGTCGGTCGCCGCGCCGCGGCGAACGGCTCACTGGTGCGCCCTGGCCACGCGCCGGCGCAACCCTTCACCACAGCTGGATGGTGCACCAGTGAGTGGAACACGCCAGGCGCTCGTACCACAGGAGCGGTCGCCTACGTTGCAGGCATGCTGCCTGCGTTCCTGCACCCGTTCGCCAAGCCGACCCGCGAGCAGTTCGTCCGGCTCGTCCGCGGTGAAGGCGCGCTGGTCTGGGACGCGGAGGGACGGCCGCTGATCGACGCCATGGCCAGCCTGTGGTATTGCGCGATCGGGCACGGCCGGCGGGAGATGGCCGACGCGATCGCCGCCCAGGTCGTCACGCTCGAGGCCTCGTCCTGCTTCGACCCGTTCACCAACGACCCCGCGGACGAGCTCGCCGAACGCCTGGCGCGGCTCTCGCCGCTCGCCGGTACGCGCGTGTTCCTCACCAGCGGTGGCTCCGAATCGGTCGACACGGCGATGAAGCTCGCCCGGCTGCATCACGTCCTGCGCGGCGAGCCGCAGCGGACGGTGATCGTCTCCCGCCAGCGGGGATACCACGGCGTGGCCTACGGCGGGACGAGCGCCCAGGGAATTGCCCCCAACCGGGAGGGATTCGGGCCCTTCGTCGACGAGGTGGTGCAGGTCCCGGCCGACGACATCGAGGCGGTCGCCACGCTGCTCGCGGAGCGTGGCGCCGAGGTCGCCGCGGTCCTCACCGAGCCGGTGCAAGGCGCCGGCGGAGTGTTCCCGCCGCTCGAGGGCTACCTCGGCGCCTTGCGCCGCCTCTGCGACCAGCACGGCGCGCTGCTCATCTTCGACGAGGTGATCTGCGGCTTCGGCCGGCTCGGGCGGTGGTTCGCCGCCGACCACTACGCGGTAGAACCGGACCTGCTCACGTTCGCCAAGGCCGTGACTTCCGGTTACGTCCCGTGCGGCGGCGTGCTCGTCGGGCAACGGGTCCGCGACGCGTTGGAGGCCGATCCGGCATTCTTCCTCCGCCACGGGTTCACCTACTCGGGTCATCCCACGGCGGCCGCCGCCGGGCTGCGCAACCTCGACATCATCGGAGACGAGGGCCTCGTCGAGCGGGCCAACATCCTGGGGGCCCGGCTGGGCGACGGGTTGCGGGCCCTCGCCGCGGACGGCGTCATCGGGGAGGCCCGCGGCGACGGTGCGGTTTGGGCGGCCGGCATGCGGCCGGATCAGGACGCGGTGGCCATCCGAGACCGGATGCTCGAGCTCGGTGTGATCACGCGGGCGATCGGCACCGACACCTGCACGTTCTGCCCGCCGCTCGTCACCACCGACGACCAGATCGATGAGATTGTCGACGCTCTCGCCAAGGCCACCGCCTGAGCGGCGGAGCGGGCGCGACCGGCACGAGCGGGCACGAGCAGATGGCCGAACTGCGGGTGATGGCGTGGAACCTCAAGGGCTCGGCGTCGCCGCGCCTCGACGCCGTCACCGACCTGATCCGCACGCACGACCCGGACGTGGTCGCGCTGCAGGAGGTCCGCAAGCACCAGGCGGGGCGCATCGCCGGGCTGCTCGGCTGGCCGCGACCGGTGTGGGTCCTCAAGCACAACCCCTGGTGGCCGCTGTGGTGGCTGGCCGAGGGAATGGCCGTGCTCGCGGCGAGCCGGCTGGCGCCGTTCGACCCCGTGCTGCTCACGCCGGGAGTTTCCCGGCGGTCGCACCGGCGGCGCCTGCTGGTGCCGGTCGAGCTGACGGTCGACGGGCGACCCGTGCTCCTGTTCGACGCGCACCTGTCGTCGGGTCCCGAACTGCGCGCCGAGCGGGTCGGCCAGATGACCCGGCTGCTCGGCCTGCTCCCTGACGCCGTGCCGGCGATCGTCGCCGGCGACCTCAACGACGAGCCGGAGTCACCGGTGATCGGCACGCTGCTCGAGAACGGCTTCACCGACGCGTGGGCGATCGCCGGCGGGGGGCGGCCGGGAGCGACGATCCCTGCGCACGAGCCGCGCCGGCGGATCGACTTCGTGCTGGCGCGCGGGCTCGAGGCACTCGACGCCTACGTGCCCGATGATCTCGGCGCGGCGATGAGCGGGCTCTCCGACCACCGCCCCGTCGTGGCGTCCCTCCGGCTCAGTTGACTGCCGGCCGCAGTAGCGTCGAGCTCGTGGACGCCATCCTCGATGTCGATCTACTGGCGTTCGAGCACGGCGGCGCGTCGAGCCGGCGGGTGGTCATCGACGGCACCCGGCGCAGCCTGGCGACCGGGTTCGTCTACACGAGCCACGACCTGCCGGAGGACCTGCTCGACACGGCGTACGGGATGCTCGAGGAGTTCTTCTCCCTCACGGCCGAGGTGAAGCAACGCTTCGTCGCGCCCGGATCGCACGGCCAGACGGGGTACACCGGGCTGCTGGTCGAAACTGCCGCCAGCGCGGACGTGCCCGACTGGAAGGAGATGCTCAACTGGGGACGGACCGTGCCGGAGGGCCATCCGCTGCGCTCCCGGTACCCGCACCGGTACATGGACCAGGTCCTTCCGGAGGAGGCCGTGCCCGGGATCACCGAGGTGCTGAACACCTTCCACGACCGGATCTTCGATCTCCAGCGGCGGTTCCTGCACGTCATCGCCGCCGGTGTCGGCGCACACGACGAACTCTTCGAGCCGATGCTCCGCCACGGCCCGACGCTGACGCGGG
>DASZOG010000040.1:0-10847 GCA_035550895.1 Acidimicrobiales bacterium | reverse complement strand
GACGAGCAACGCTGCGAGCGGCGCCATCTGGCCGGCGTGGCGGGCGAACGTTTGTGGCCACGGCACTAGCTGGCTACCAGGCGAGGCCGCCGCGGCCGGGGTCGGTGCCGATCACGCCGGCCGCCTCGAGCTGCGCGATCTCGGCGTCGGTCACCCCGAGCAGACCGCCGAGGATCTCGCGGTTGTGCTGGCCGAGCATCGGCGGCGCGCCGGCGTGCAACGACGCTGGTGCCGGCCCGGCGGAGAAGATCGCCGGGAACCCGCCGTGCACGTTGTCGCCGGTGACCGGATGGCGCAGCGTCGAGAACCACCCGCGCGCCGCCAGCTGCGGGTTGGCGGCCACTTCGTGCGGCAGCAGCACCTTGCCGACGGGCACGCCCGCGGACCACAGCTGCTCGACGATGTCGTCTGCCTCGCGGCTCGCGCACCACGCGGTGAGGTGCTCGTCGATCACGTCGTGCGCGCGTCGCCGCTCGGCGTGAGTGGCGAGAGCCGGATCCGAGGCCCATGCCGGCCGTCCGAGCACGCCGCACAAGGCGTCCCACTGCGCGTCCGTCTCGACGGACACGAGCACCCACCGGCCCTGGTCGTGGGGCAGGTCATCCGTCGCCGTGCGGTACGCGTTCTGCGGCGCCGCGACGGGACTGCGGTTGCCCTCCCGCTGCAGCACGACGCCGTACGCGGAGTACTCGACGACCTGCTCGGCAGCGACGTTCAACGCGCCGCCGACCATCGGGCACTCGACCTGCATCCCCTCGCCGGTGCGCCGCCGGTGCTCGAGGGCCAGGAGCAAGGCGATCGTGGCGTGGAGCCCGGCGATCGGGTCGCAGGCGCCGTTGGGGATGTCCGGCGGCCCGTCCTCCGGCCCGGTGACCCACGCCAGACCGGCGGTCATCTCGATCGTCTGCGCGTACCCGACCCGCTCGCGCCACGGCCCGCGCAACCCGTATGCCGGCGCCCGGAGGAAGATCGTTCGCGGGTTCGCGCTGAGCACGACCTCGGCGGTGAGGCCCCACGCGTCCATCACCCGCGGGCTGTAGTTCTCCACGACCACGTCGCACCCGGCGATCAGGCGCAGCGCGAGCTCCCGACCGCGCTCGCTCGCCATGTCGAGGGTCAACCCGCGCTTCGACGTGTTCGGCCCGTGCGCCAGCGGCGACCACTCCCACCACTGGTCGTCGGCCATCGTCCGGATCGTGTTGGAGCGCAGCGCGTCGGGCCGCCGCGGCGACTCGATGCGGATCACGTCGGCCCCGAATCCGGCGAGCACCTGCCCGATGACCGGCCCCGCCCAGTTCGCCGTGAAGTCGGCGACGCGCAGGCCGCCGAACGGCCGCTCGACCGGCGCCGGACCGGTCAGGGCGATCGGCCGCCCAGCCCCGCCCGGCAGGCTGGCGCGGACCTCCGGGGTGTGCTCGCCGAGCCGGGGCGCGGCGGTGACCGCCCGCCGCTCCGCGCTGCCACCGAGCGTGTACGCCACATCGGGCTGCACGAAGCCCCCGCGTGGGTTCTCGACGAAGAAGCCCTGCTCGACGAGGTGGTCGGCGCGCGGCAGCGACGCGCCGCTGCCGAGCACGGCAACGGGAATGCGGAACAGCGTGGCCAGCTCGGCGATCTCGTCCGACGTGCGCTGCCCCATCCACGAGTCGATCCATCCGAGGAGCTCCGCCCGGCGGCGGACGCGGTTGATGACGCGGATCAGCGACTCGTCCTCGATCCAGTCCGGCCGCTCGATCATCGCCGCGAAGTCGAGCCATTGCTGGCCGGTCACGACCATGAACCCGACGAACCCGTCCTTCGTGGCGTGGACGTTCGGCAGGTTGACCATCCGCACGTCGCGCATCGGGCGGCCGGCGATCGAGAGGTAGGTCACCGGGTACATCGCGTTCGTCAGGCACTGCGCCTCGAACGCCGAGACGTCGACGAGCTCACCGGCCCCCGTCGCGACCCGCCGGTGCCGCGAGATCAGGTAGGCGACAGCGGCGACCAACCCGGTCTCCCACTCGCCGAGGCGGCCACCGGCGATGAACGGCGGCCCGCTGGCCACCCCACGCAACCCGGCGCTGCCGCTCCAGGCCTGCAGCGTCGCCTCGGTGGCCGGGCGGTCGGCCCACGGCCCGGCGAGCCCGAACGACGTGATCGTGAGCACGGTCGCCTGCGGGGCGAGCTCCCGCAACGCATCAGCGGCGAGGTCCCGGTGCCTGGCGAGTGCCGAACCCGGTGACCAGATCACGCCGTCGGCGCCCGCGACGAGGTCACGCACGAACGCCACGTCATCCGGTAGCGACGGATCGGCGAGGGCACTGCGCTTCGAGCAGCCGAGGAAGCGGAACAGCGCGGCGTCGTCGCCGTCGGCGATGGCGGCCCCGCTCGCCGACCACCGCCGGAGCGGGTCGCCGCCGGGAGCTTCGACCTTGACCACGTCCGCGCCGCCGTCGGCGAGGACCTTCGTGCAGTACGCGCCGGCGATCCCGGTCGACAGATCGACGACCAGCTCCCCGCTGATCGGCGGCGTTCCTGCCATCGCTCCGTGTCTAGCGGATCAGGACACCGAATCGCCGGGGACGCGCTCGGCTGCCGGCGGACGCGGCTCGCCTCGGCCGCTTCTCCCGTTCTGGTCACGAATTGTCGCGCCGACCGCGAGATCCGGTGACAAAACGCCGGGTGAGCAGCCACGACGGGCGTTCAGGTGAGAGCCAGGTGGGCGCCGGCCGGCGCGGTCGCGTGAGCCGGGAGAGGTCAGATGCTCGGGGTTTCGACGTGGCGACCGAAGACGCCGGCGAGCGTCGACATCACCTCGCCGAGCGAGGCGTACGTCCTCACCGTGTCGATCAGCGTCGGCATCAGGTTCGCCTCCGGATCGGCAGCGACGCGGGCGAGGTCGTCCAGCGCGGCCCGCACGGCAGCGTCGCCGCGCTGTTGGCGGACCTCGTTCAACCGCTTGATCTGGCGGGCCTCGTCCTCGTGCGTGATCTGCAGGATCGGGATCGGGTCGTCGTCGTTGCCTTCGGTGAAGCGGTTGACGCCGACGATGGCGCGCCGCCCGGCGTTCACCTTCTGCTCCAGCTCGTACGCCGAGTCGGCGATCCGCCCCTGGTACCAGCCGTCCTCGATGCCGCGAATCGCGCCGTCGAGCATCGATCCCTCGCCGAGCTCCTCGATGTGCGCGAAGAGCTCCTCCGCCTGGCGCGCCATCTCATCGGTCAGCGCCTCGACGAAGTGGGACCCGCCCAGGGGGTCGGCGACGTGAGCCACGTTCGTCTCGTACGCGAGGACCTGTTGCGTGCGGAGTGCGATCCGCGCCGCCTTCTCCGTCGGCAGCGCCAGCGCCTCGTCCATCGAGTTCGTGTGCAGGCTCTGCGTCCCGCCGAGCACCCCGGCGAGGGCCTCGATCGCCGTGCGGACGACATTCACCTCGGGCTGCGTCGCCGTCAGGCTGACGCCGGCCGTCTGGGTGTGGAAGCGCAGCTGCATCGAGCGCGGGTTCGTCGCGCCGTACCGCTCCGCCATCCACCGCGCCCAGATCCGGCGGGCGGCGCGGTACTTGGCGATCTCCTCGAAGAAGTCGATGTGCGCGTTGAAGAAGAAGCTCAATCGGGGCGCGAACGCGTCGGTCTCGAGCCCGGCGCGGCGGGCGAGCTCGACGTAGGCGAACCCATTGGCCAACGTGAACGCGAGCTCCTCGGCGGCCGTCGAACCGGCCTCCCGGATGTGGTAGCCGGAGATCGACACGGGATGCCACCGCGGCATCTCGGCCGCGGCGAACGTGATCGTGTCGCGCACGAGGCGCATCGACGGCCGCGGCGGGAAGACGAACTCCTTCTGTGCCTGGTACTCCTTGAGAATGTCGTTCTGCAACGTCCCGCCGAGCCGGGCCCGCGGCATGCCGGCCGCCTCGGCCTGGGCGACGAACATGGCGAAGATCACCGCGGCCGGCGAGTTGATCGTCATCGACGTCGTGGTCGCACCGAGGTCGATGTCGCGATAGAGGTCCTCCATGTCGCGCAGCGTGTCGATCGCCACGCCGCAGCGGCCGACTTCGCCTTCGCCCATCGGGTCGTCGGAGTCGATGCCCAGCAGCGTCGGCATGTCGAACGCCGTGCTCAACCCGTCGCCGCCGGCGCGGATGATCTCCTTGAACCGCCAGTTCGTGTCCTCGGCGGTGCCGAAGCCGGCGAACATCCGCATCGTCCACAACTTCGCGCGGTACATCGACGCGTACGGCCCGCGCGTGAACGGGTACACCCCCGGCAGCTCGCCCTCACCGTCCGCGGCATAGACCGGTTCGAGCGGAACGCCCGACATCGTCTCGAAGTCGGCGTCGCGCAGCGGCGCGGACGCGTAGGCCCGTTCCCATTCGTCCCGAGGACTCATGGAGACAGTTTAGTTGGACGTCAAAGGATCTGTGAAGTCCCCTTCCGCCTGCCGGAGCACCTTCAGCAGGCGGTACAGCTCCGCCAGCTCGTCGTCGCCGAGCGCCAACTCGCGGAAGACCTGGTTGACGACGTCGGTGGCCTGGCGGGCGAGGCGCCGACCACCGGGGGTGATCGCGGCCAGGACGCCGCGACCATCGACCGGGTTGCGGATCCGGCGCACCAGGTCGTCGTGCTCCAGGCGGTCCACGGCGTTCGTCACGCTCGCCGGGTGAACCTGCAGCCGCTCGCCGATCTTGCCCAGGGGCAGCTCGCCCGTGCGGCTGAAGACGAGCAGCATCAGCACCTCGTAGCGGGCGAACGTCAGCCCGAGTGGACGCAGCGCCGCCTCGACGTGCGCCACGAGGAGCTGCTGCACGCGCACGATCGACGTCACCGCGGCCATGCCCTCCGCTGCATCGCTCCAGCCGTGCGCTCGCCAGTGGTCACGGGCGAGCTCGATCGGGTCGAACGGCAGTGGTCCCCGCTTCGGCATCGCGGGGGACGCTAGATGTGTTGCGGTGGTGAGGCCGTGATCGTGCGCGCCGGTGCCGTGCTCGTGGTTGCGTACCTGTGCGGGGCGATCCCGTTCGCCAACATCGCCGCCCGCCGGCTGCGCGGCGTCGACCTGCGCTCGGTCGGCACCGGCACGGTGTCGGGCAGCGGCCTCTACCGCGTCGCCGGCTTCGGCCCGCTCGCCGTCGCCGGCCTGCTCGACGTGTTGAAGGGAACGGTCGGACCGTTCCTCGCCGGACCGGAGCACCCGCTGCTCGCGGCACTGGCCGGCGGCTCGGCGGTGGTCGGGCACAACTGGTCCGTGTTCCTGCGCGGTGCCGGAGGGCGGGGGATCTCGCCGGCGCTGGGCGCGCTTCTCGTCCAGGCGTGGCCGGGCGTCATCGTGCTCGGCGCGGCGTTGGGTATCGGCAAGCTGCTCGGCCACACCGGGCTGGGCACGTTCATCGGCCTCCTCGCCATCGTCCCGGTCCTCGGCGTGCTCGGCGGCCGTCACGACGCGTTCGCCGCGCTGTGCGTCGCGCTGCCGATCGCGGTCAAGCGGCTGACCGGGAACACGCCGCTCCCGCCGATGGAGCGGGCGCGGGTGCTCCGCAACCGGGCGCTGTTCGATCACGACGGCCGGGCCGGCGAGTGACGGTCGCGGTCGTCACCGACAGCGGCGCCGGGCTGTCCGCGCCGACGGCTGCGGCGCACGGCGTCACGCTCGTGCCGATCTGGATCCATCTCGACGGCCGCGAGGCGCGCGACGGCGAGATCGGTCTCTCGGAGGTGCTCGCCGCGCCCGAGGTGTCGACGTCGGGCCCGTCGCCCGGAGAGTTCGAGCAGGCGATCGCCGCCGTGCTCGCCGACCACGCTGAGGTCCTGGTCGTCACCGTCGCCGCCTCGCTGAGCTCGACGAACAGCGCCGCACGCCTCGGCGCCGGCGGCTTCGGGCCACGGGTGCGCGTGCTCGACTCGGCGACCGCCGCGGGAGGCCAGGCCCTGGTCGCGCTGGCCGCTGCCCGGGCGGCCGCAGAGGGCGCCGCGCTGGCCACGGTGGAGACGCGCGCCCGCGAGGCGATGGAGCGAGTGCGGCTCGTCGCCTCGCTCGCCACCTACGACTACCTCGTCCGCAGCGGGCGGGTGCCGGGTGTCGCGGCGTGGGCGGCGAACCGCCTCTCCGTCCGGCCGATGTTCGAGCTGCGCGGCGGGGCCCCGCGCGCCGTCCGTCCCGTCCGCGGCGCGAACGACGTCGAGCGGCTCGTCACGGCCTGCGCGGCCGAGCAGGAAGCGGGGGCCAGGCTGCACGCGATCGCGATGCACGCCGGCGCCCCGGAGCGCGCCGAGCTCCTCGCCGCGGCCGTGCGAGCGCGGGTACAGCCGGCGATGCTGCTCGTGGAGCCGTTCGGCGCCGCGATGGTCGCCCACACCGGTCCGGGGCTGCTGGGTCTCGCCTGGTGGTGGCAGCCGGCGTGAGCCGGCGCGACGTCAGAGACGCGGCTCGAGGCTGGTCAGCACGAGCTCGTACTGCTCCGCGTAGTGCACGTCGCCGATCACCTGCGGCGAGGTCGTCGCCGTCCTGTCGATCTGGCGCAGCGGCAGCCCTGTCTGCGGATGGAGCCACAGCTCGCCCTGCGACGAGCTCGTCGTGCCGTCGGTGGCGGAGAGGTCCGTCGCGACCCGGAGGTGCACGCTGTCCACCGCCTCCCCGCCGACCGCGAGCGGCTCGACGCCGACCACCTCGACCCGGACGACCTCCGTGCGGTCACCGCCGTCACATGTCCGCCCCCACGAATCGCCTCCGGCCACGCCGGCCGGGAGGAGCGTCGACTCGCCGCACTCGTAGCGACGGCGGTCATCGCGACCGAAGAACCGGTGGTACGACTCGTAGTAGGTGCCGAACAGGTCGCCTCCGCCGCCGAGGCAGAGGTCCCACTCCTCCGTCCGCTCCTCCAGCGCCACCCAGCGGAGCACGACCCCGCAGCCGGCACGCAGGACGGTGATCGTCGTCTCCGCCGGGTAGTCGTGGTCCGTGCCGGCGAGCGCGTCGACCGACTCGCCTCCGGTGGTCGCGTACACGTACACCCCCGCGGAAGGCAGGCGGCGGGGTGGCGCCGCGGGGTGGGTCGTCTCGACCGGCGCTGATGTCGCCGGCGCGGTGGTCGCAGGCACGTCGGTGGTCGCGGCGCGGAACTCGTCGACCACTGCGTCGACGGCTACCTCCGTCGACGTGTCCCGGTACGCCCGCCACACGAGGAACCCGGCAACGGCCACGCCGGCCAGCCCGACGCCGGTGGCCACGAGCCACCGCCGCCGCCTCCGGGATCGCCCAGCAGCGCGCGCCATGTGCCATGCGATACCAGAACCGCAACGCTCGAGCGCGCCATCACGCCGCATGCGGCGCGGGTTGGACGGCTGCCGCGCCGCTGCTTACGCTCCCTGCAGGCGCCAACCCGCGGGGAGGATCGATGGCTGCCCAGATCCCGTTCGTCGACTACCTCGTGCTCGACGACGAGCCACACCTCGTGGCGCGCGAGTGCACGTCGTGCGGCGCCCGCTTCTTCGACCGGCGCAACGCCTGCGCGAGCTGCTTCGGCACCGAGTTCACGCCGGTGCCGATCCCCACCGAAGGTGAGGTGCGGGCGTTCACCATCGTCTCCATGGCCGCGCCCGGGATCCCGGTCCCGTTCGTTGCGGCCGTGGTGGACTGCGGGGGCACGAGCGTGCGCGCCAACCTGATCGACGTCCCGCCCGATCCCGAGCACGTCACGCTCGGGATGAAGGTCCGCCTGGCCACCTACTCGATGGGTACCGACGACAACGGGACCGAGGCCGTCGGCTTCGGGTTCCGCCCGCAGAACTGAACGCACCCGGCACGAACGAAACGAGCATCGGAGCGACGACCATGGCAGTAGACGACATCTGGATCCTCGGCATCCACATGACGAAGTTCGGCAAGCACCCCGACAAGGACGTCGTCGACCTCGCCGCCGAGGCGGCGATGGGCGCGCTGCGCGACGGCGGCGTGACGATGGCCGACGTCGAAGTGCTCGCCGCCGGCAACCTGCTCGGCGGGGGTGGTGTCGGCCAACAGCTCCAGAAGCAGATCGGCCAGACCGGCATCCCCGTCTACAACGTGGCGAACGCCTGCGCCACCGGCGCCACTGCGCTGCGCACGGCGATCATGTCCGTGAAGGCCGGCGAGTCGCAGGTCGGCCTCGCCGTCGGTGTGGAGAAGCTGGCCGGCGCCGGCCTGCTCGGCGGGGGCGGCAAGGCGAAGAGCGACGGGCACACCTGGGAGCCGCGGGGCCGCTACGGCGCAGTTGGTCCGGTCGACGGGCGGATCGGCACGGAGACGATGCCCGGGACGTTCGCCCAGGTCGGCATGGAGTACGGCCACAAGTACGGAGGCGCGAGCTTCGAGCTGTTCGCCCGGATCTCCGAGAAGAACCACGCCCACTCCACGCTCAACCCGCTCGCGGCCTACACGAAGAAGATGAGCCTCGACGAGATCATGAACGACGTGATGATCGCCTACCCGAACACGCGCCCGATGTGCTCGGCGAACTGCGACGGCGCCGCCGCGGCAGTGGTCGTCAGCGGCGAGAAGCTGGCGACGCTGTCCGCGGAGCAACGGGCCCGGGCCGTGAAGGTGTCCGCGTCGGTGCTCACGACCGACCCGTGGCAGGAAGCGTGCCAGGTCCTGCCCGACGTGAACACGTTGACCCGGGCCGCGGCAGACCAGGCGTACGAGCAGTCGGGAGTCGGCCCGGAGGACCTCGACCTCGTCGAGCTCCACGACTGCTTCGCCACGGCCGAGCTCGTCCACTACGACAACCTGATGCTCTGCCCCGAGGGAGGCGCGGTGGACTTCTTCGAGTCCGGGGCGCCGTGGCGCGACGGGGCCAAGCCGGTCAACGTCTCCGGCGGGCTCCAGTCGAAGGGCCACCCGATCTCGGCGACCGGGATCGCCAACATCTGGGAGGTCTGCCACCACCTCCGTGGCGAGGCGGGTGACCGCCAGATCGAAGGCGCGAAAGTCGGGCTGGCGCACGTCATCGGCCTCGGCTCGGCCTGCGGCGTCCACATCCTCGAGAAGGCCGCCGCATAGCCCCTCGACGACGTCTGAGCGCGAAGTTCCCCGGAACCCGGCGAGCTCCGCGCCCAGATCGCAGTCGCGATCGCCTCGGCCGCCATCAGTCTGTAACGTGTTCGTGATCTTGCCTGGGTGGGGCCGCGAGCGACGGAGGGACTCATGAGGACGCGACGGTTCGGTCTGGCGGTGTCCGCACTCGTTGTCGCGTTGACGATGACCGGGTGCGTCGCGCCGGGGATGTTGCGGCAGGGCACGACCATCCCGATCGGCAAGATGCAGACCTACGGGTACGGCGGCCACCTCGGCGCTGACTGGCTCGACGCGAACGAGCGCAAGATCTGTGCTCCCGGCTGCGGCTACTGGGCGCTACGCAACTTCTCCCCGCAGGGCTACGTCGAGGGTGGCGGAGTGCCGGTGCAACCGAGCGGGGTGCGGATGTCCCGCATCGAGTTCTACCCGGACCGGATCTACAAGCACTGGGGTTCGTACGACGCGTGGAACACCGCGATCCCCGTCGGTGGGATCCACCTGTGGAACCCGGACGGCCGGGCGATGAACCACCTCCGCCTGCCGCACAGTTCGAACGGGGCCGTGCACTACACGGCGTTCGTCACCGTGAACGGGCAGACGCCGGCGAACAACCGGATGCGCGTCCACGTGTTCCAGGTCGTCCCGAAGGACACGACGGTCGGCGCGTTCAACATCTCGTCGAACCGCGGCAACCGGTGGACGGCCGGCTGGATCTGGCCGGGGACCTACGAGCTGTTCTTCTTCGACGACGCGACGGGCAAGTCGATCTACGTCCGCGCGGACCTCCGGCCGAACGCGCCGCTCCGGCTCGACCTGGCCAAGCCGTGCTTCGGCTTCGCCACGTGCCGTCCCGCCTGAGCCGAGCGCGCTGGTACCGTCTGCGAGGAGGGAGCAGATGACCCCGTTCTTCCCTGACATCGACCGGATCGCCTACGCGGGACCGGACAGCGACGACCCGCTCGTGTTCCGCTGGTACGACGCCGACCGCGTCGTCGCCGGGCGGCGGATGGAGGACCACCTCCGGTTCGCCGTGTGCTACTGGCACTCCTTCAACTGGGACGGCTTCGACATCTTCGGCGCGGGCACGCTCGACCGCCCGTGGCACCCGACGTTCGCGCCGGACGCCGACCCGATCGAAGCCGCGACACAGAAGATGGACGCCGCGTTCGAGTTCTTCACCAAGCTCGGCGCGCCCTTCTACTGCTTCCACGACCGCGACATCGCGCCGGAGGGGGCGTCGTTCAAGGAGTCGGTGGCGCTCCTCGACGAGATGGTCGACCGGGCCGCCGAGCACCAGGCGCGCACCGGCATGGAGCTCCTCTGGGGCACGGCCAACCTCTTCTCGAACCCGCGTTACCAGGCCGGCGCGGCGACGAACCCCGACCCCGAGGTGTTCGCCTACGCCGCGGCACAGGTCAAGCACTGCCTCGAGGCGACGCACCGCCTCGGCGGCCACAACTACGTGCTGTGGGGCGGTCGCGAGGGGTACGAGACACTGCTCAACACCGACCTCACGCGCGAGCTCGACCAGCTCGGTCGGTTCCTGACGATGGTCGTCGAGCACAAGCACCGGATCGGCTTCGCGGGCACGATCCTCATCGAGCCGAAGCCGTTCGATCCGACGAAGCACCAGTACGACTTCGACGTCGCCGCGGTTCACGCGTTCCTCCAGAGGTACGACCTCGCCACCGAGGTCAAGGTGAACATCGAGGTCAACCACGCCACCCTGGCCGGGCACGACTTCGCCCACGAGATCGCGGCCGCGGTGCACGCTGGGATCTTCGGGTCGATCGACGCGAACGCGGGGGACGACC
>DASZOG010000039.1:0-18542 GCA_035550895.1 Acidimicrobiales bacterium | reverse complement strand
CACCGCGGCATGGATCTCGTGCGCCGGCCAGCTGCCCTGGGGTCAACCGGGCGACCAGCGCGCCGACGACGTCTGGTCCCTGACGTACGACTGGCCGGTCGACGCGCCGCTCGAGCTGCTCGGACACGCGCACGTCGAGCTCGCCGTACGCGCGAACGCGCCGGTCGCCTTCCTCTCGGCGAAGCTGTGCGACGTCTTCCCCGACGGCACGTCGGCGCTGATCACGCGCGGCTTTCTCAACCTCTGCCACCGCCACGGGTCCACCGCACCGACGCCGCTCCCGGTCGGCGAGCCCGTTGCCGTGGCGGTCGAGCTGGAGGCGACGTCCTGGGTCGTGCCGGCCGGCCACATCCTCCGTCTCGCCATCGCCGGCACGGACTGGCCGAACACCTGGCCGCCACCCGCTGCAGTCGACCTGGAGATCGATCGCCGGTCGGTGGAGCTCGCGCTGCCAGTGGTCACGACCGACGCGCCGCTCCCCGATCCACCTCGCTTCGCGCCACCGCCGGTCGACCCCGCCGCCGACGGCGCGGACATCGGCGCCGGCCCGACCCGTCCGACGGTCTGGCGCATCGAGCACGACGTGCTGGCGCGGCGGACGTGCGCCGTGGTCGATCACGGCTCGACGTACGACGCGCCCCACGGCGCGCGGGTCACGGAGTGGTACTCGGGCGAGGTCGGGGTCTACATCGACGACCCCGGTGAGGCGTGGGCCACGGCGACCACCCGCTTCGAGGTGAGCTGGCCGGAGCTGGCCGCATCGACCGAGGCGCGGATGTCGGTGCGCAGCACGGTCGACGCGCTCGACGTGGCGATCGAGCTCGACGTCTACGCCGATGGCGAGTCGTTCGCCAGCCGCCGCTGGCGGGAGCGGATCCCGCGCCGGCTGATGTGACCGTCAGGCCGTTGTCGCGCGGGCGCGAGCGCGGAGCACCTCGGCGGTGTGCTCGTCCGCGGGGAAGAACGTCTCGATCGCCAGCTCGGCCACGGTCACGTCCACCGGTGTGCCGAAGACGGTCATCGTGCTGAACATCGCCAGCTCACCGCTGTGATGACGCACGCGCAGCGGCACGACGAGCTGGTCGCCGGCGTCGAACGCGCCCGGTTCGGCGTCGAGCGCGGCGACGTTCGGGTAGGCGGTGACCTCGGCGAGCAGCTCGACGACGGCCGGATCGCCCGTGGCGGCAGCCAGCCGGCGGAGCTGGGCGACCGTGAACGCAGCGACCTCGGGGAAGTTGACGATCCGCCCGGAAACGCCCCGCGGGTGCAGCGTGAGGCGGAACAGGTTCGGCATCGGCGCGAGGACGTCCTGCTCCACCCCGTCGAGGAACACCGCCGCCCCGGCGTTCGTCATCACGACATCACCCTTGCGGTCGATGACGATGGCCGGCCACGGATCGACGCCGTCGAGCATCTGACTCATCGCGTCGCGCACCGGCGCCATGTCCGCCTCGTCGAGGGACATCTCGGAATAGCGCGGCGCGTAACCGGCGGCGAGCAGGAGGCGGTTGCGCTCCCGCAGCGGGACCTCCAGGCGGTCCGCCAGGAGCAGCAGCAGCTCCGGGCTCGGGCGCGAGCGACCGGTCTCGATGAAGCTCAGGTGGCGGGGCGACACGCCGGCGTCCAGGGCGAGGTCGAGCTGGCTCCGCCGGCGGCGGATGCGCCATTCGCGGACAAGTGGGCCGACCGCGGTGCGCGCCATGCGGGCGATCGTACGGACCGCCGCGCCGCGGGACGACTACCTGCCAGGTCATGGAGCCGCGGCGCCGGCTCCGACAGGATCACGCTCATGGACACCTCGTTCCTCCACTCCGCGATGCCGTTCTGCGCCGCCCTCGGCATCGAGGTCACCGCGGCCACACCTGCCGAGGTGCGGCTGCAGATGCCGTGGGCGCCGGAGCGGTGCACGACCGCTGGGTTGCTCCACGGCGGCGCGCTGATGGCGCTCGCCGACTCTGCCGGAGCGGTCGCCGCGTTCCTCAACCTCCCGGAGGGGGCCACCACGGCGACGATCGAGTCGAAGACGAACTTCCTCGGTGCGGTGCGCGACGGCGTGGTCGAGGCCACGTCGCGCGTCCTCCATGCCGGTTCGTCCACGATCGTGGTCGAGACCGAGGTCCGCCGGGCGGACGGCAAGCTCGTGGCGAAGACCACTCAGACGCAAGCCGTGCTCGCCCGCCCGGCATGAGCGGTCAGCCCCTCGTGGCAGCCGCCGTCGCAGTGGGGGTCGCGGCGTGGGACGCGGCGTCGAGCGCAGCGCCGAAGAAGCCGGCCAGCGTCCGGATCCGACCGTCCTCGCCGAGGGTGCAGACGTCGATGCCGCTCAGGTACAGCGCGCCGTCCCTGTCGAAGATGTCCCACCCGAAGCGGAGGACGTCGTGGTGGGTGTCGAGATCGCTCGACTGTCGCACGGCGAAGCCGGCGTGCGTAGCTCGCAGCTCGCCGACCACCTCGGCCACTTCTTCCGGACCGGTGACGTCGGCGAGCGGGTCGACGTACCGCGCGTCGTCCGCGAACGCTCGACGCGCGTGGCCGAGTCGCTCGTTGGGATCGTCCGCGTTCCACATCGCGAAGTACTCGTCGACCACGGATTGCAGATCGTTCATCGTCTTCCTCCTTATCACTCGGGAACATCACTCGTGAACGTCGCTCGGGACATCACGAGCATGCGCGAGGAGCGACCCAGGGTCGATGACGTGTCAGGTAGCGATGCGCGGCAGTGCGTGGCAGGCGGCCGCGTGGCGGGGTGAGACCGGGAGGAGTCCGAGGTCCTCGCCGCGGCACGCGTCCTCGATGCCGAGTGTTGCCGCACGGCCGTCACGCACGAGCGGGCAACGGGGATGGAAGCGGCACCCGGAGGGGATCAGCGTCGGGTCGGGCGTCTCACCGACGAGCACCTCCTCGTCCATCCGCTTCGCTTCAGGAACGACGGACAGCAGCGCCCGCGTGTAGGGGTGGCGCGGCTCGCGCAGGAGCTCCTCGGCCCGGCCGATCTCGACGATCCGGCCGAGGTACATCACGGCGATGCGATCGGCGATGTTCCACGCCAGGCCCAGATCGTGGGTGACGACCAGCGCGGTCACGCCCTCGGAGCGCACCAGGTCGAGCAGCAGCTTGAGGATCTCGCCGCGCACGCTTGCGTCGAGTGAGGAGACGGGCTCGTCGGCGAGGAGGAGCCGCGGCGACAGGACCATCGCGCCGGCGATGACGGCGCGCTGGCGTTGGCCACCGGAGAGTTCGTGCGGGTAGCGGAGGAAGAACCGCTCGGGTGGGCGGAGGCCGCAGCGGGCCAGCGCGCCGGCCACGAGCGCCGCCTCGTCCCCGCCGACCTTGTGGATCCGCAGCCCCTCGGCGACCGCCTCATAGATCGACCGCCGCGGGTTCAGCGCCCCGGTCGGGTCCTGGAACACGAGCTGCACGTCGCGGCGCAGCCGCGCGAGCGCGGCCGGCGAGCGCTCGACGGGCGCGCCGTCGAAGACGATCCGACCGGCCGCCGGCCGCTCGAGGCCGAGCACGGCGCGGACCAGCGTCGTCTTGCCGCAGCCGGACTCGCCGACGAGCGCCAGCACCTCGCCGTGGCGGACCTGCAGGTCGACACCGTCCACGGCGCGAGCCTCGCCCTCGCCCCGCCGGCGCGGCGGGAAGCGGACCTCCAGTCCGTGCAGCTCGAGCAGCGCCTCACCCGCATCAGCCGGCCGGGGCGTCCCCGGAGACGCAGCGGTCTCCGTCACCGGGGCATCCTCCGGGTGCTGGAGTGACCGAGTCGCCATTGGGTGGCGACTACCGACCGTGCTTGCTGGACCTCGCTTCGTTCGGTCATGAGCCCACCAGGAGGCAGGCGGCGCGGCGTCCGGGCGCGACAGGACGGAGCTCGACCGCCGCGGTCCGGCACGCTTCGAGTGCCACCGGGCAGCGGGGATGGAACGCGCACCCAGCCGGCAGCTCGACCGGGTCGGGAGGGTCGCCGGCGAGCCCAGCGGGCGCGAGTCGGGACGCCGGATCGCCGATCGTCGGGAACGCCGCCGCGAGCGCCGCCGTGTACGGGTGGGCCGGCGTCTCCAGCACTTCCCGCGTCGGACCCTCCTCCACGATCTGCCCGGCGTACATCACTGCCAGGCGATGGGCGACCGTCGTCAGCACCGACAGGTCGTGCGTGATGAAGATCATCGCCAAGCCGAGCTCGTGCTGCACCCGCTGCAGCAGCGCGAGCACCTGCGCCTGGACCATCACGTCGAGCGCGGTCGTCGGCTCGTCGGCGATGAGCAGCTGCGGGTCGCACGCCAGCGCCATGGCGATCATCACCCGCTGCTTCTGGCCACCCGAGAGCTCGTGCGGGTAGCTGTCCGCCCGGCGGGGCGGCAGGCCGACCAGCTCCAGGAGGTCGCCCACCGCGGCTTGGTTCCCTCCGGCGGCGTGCAGCTCGATCGCCTCCGTGATCTGCGCGCCGACCGTGCGCACCGGGTTCAAGGCGTGCTGCGCACCCTGAAAGACGATCGCGGCCTGTGCCCAGCGCACGGCCCGCAGGCGGCCGGGGCGCATCGCGAGGACGTCCTCTCCGAGCAGCAGCACCTCACCGGCGACGTGCGTCTCTGCCGGCAGGAGCCGGAGGACCGCCGACGCGAGCGTCGACTTGCCGCACCCGGACTCGCCGGCGAGCCCGAGCGTCTGGCCCGGCGCGACGTCGAAGCTCACGCCACGTACAGCCGGCACTGGCCCGGCGGACGAGCGGTACGTCACGTGCAGGTCGCGCACCGCCAGGACCGGCCCTCCCGGTGCGCCCGGAGCGGGCACCACCACCGCCGTCACCCGCTCGCTCACTGGTGCACCCTCTTGCGCTGACCTGGAAGGCCCAGTCGTCCCGCGCAGGGTGCACCAGTGAGCCGTCCGCCGCTGCACGGCGGACAACGCACCGTGACATAGAGCTCGCTTCGCTCGCTCATCGGCCTCTCAACCGCGGATCGAAGATGCGTTCGAGCGAGCGGCCGATGACCGTGAACGCCAGCACAACGGCCATGATGCACAGGCCCGGCGGCAGGTAGTAGTTCCACCGGTTCAGGGTGATCGCGCCGCTGTCGAGCGCGCCGTCGAGCATCTTCCCCCACGACGGCCGGAAGCGGTCGCCGAACCCGAGGAACGACAGCGCCGACTCGGAGAGGATGACGGCCGGCACCGTGAGCGTGGCGGTGGCCAGGATCAGAGGGGCGACCTGCGGCAGGACGTGGCGGCTGACGACATGCCACGATCCGGCGCCGAGCGCGCGCGAGCGCTCGACGAACGTCCGCTCCTTCGCCGACAGCACCTGCGCGCGCAGGATCCTCCCGCTGCCGGCCCACGACGTGACGCCGATGACCACCGCGAGGATCATCGCCGACGACCCGAGCACCGCCGCGAGCACGATCGCCAACGGGAGGAACGGGATCACGAGGAACCAGTCGTCGACGGCCATCAGGGCCCCGCCGATCCGCCCGCCGAAGAACCCAGCCGTCACGCCCACCAGCGATCCGATCGTGACCGCGACCAGCGTGCCCACCAGTCCGATGAACAGGCTGATCCGAGAGCCCCACACGAGCTGGGCGAGGAGGTCGCGCCCGATCTCGTCGGTGCCCAGCCAGTGCTCGGAGCTCGGCAGGGCGAGTGTCGGCTCGCCTCGACCGGCGGAGGCGCGCAGCTCGTCGCTCGAGAACAGCAGCGGCGCGGCCAGCGCCACGACGACGAACAGCACGAGCACGGCGACACCGACCATGCCGGCGCGGTCGCTGCGGAACTGGCGGAGGAAGTGTGTGAGTGAACGCCGGCGCCGGGCCCACGCCATCCGCCGCGGTGACACGGCGGTCGTGGGCACGGCCTCGACGCTCACGCGCGGCGGATGCGGGGGTCGAGCACGCCGAGCAGCAGGTCGGCGGCGAGGTTGGCGAAGACCAGCGCCGCGCTGGAGAGGAAGAACAGCGCTTGCAGCATGGGCAGGTCGTTGGCCTGGATCGCGTCGTACGTCTCCAGGCCGAGGCCCGGGTAACTGAACACCGTCTCGGTCGTGATCGCCCCGCCGACCACGAAGCCGAAGCTGATCGCGATGAGCGACACCGACGGCAGCAGGGCGTTCGGCACGGCGTGGCGGCGCATCACGTCCGTGTCACGCAGTCCCTTGGCGCGGGCCACGGTGAGGTAATCCTCCCCCAGCGTCTCGAGCATCGACGTACGCATGACGAGCGCGTACGAACCGAGATAGGCGAGCACCAGCGTGATCGTCGGTAGCACGAGATGCTCGGCACGGTCGACGATCATCGACCACCCGGACAGGTCCTGGGTCAAGTCGCGGACTCCGCCGGTCGGGAACCAGCCCGTGCGTGAAGCAGCGAAGACGAGGAGCAGCATGCCCAACCAGAACTCGGGCATCGCGTAGAAGACCATGCTGAACCCGGTCGCGCTCCGGTCGAACCTGCTTCCCGGTCGCCACCCGGACTTCGCCCCCAACCACAGCCCCACAGCGATCGTGATCACCGTCGAGATGCCGACGAGGAGCAGCGTGTTCGGCAAGGCGTCCGCGATCTGTTCCAGGACCGGACGTCCGCTGTCGGTCGAGTAACCGAACTGCAGACGCACCGTCTCACTGATGTAGCGGCGGAACTGGTCCCATTTCGACCCGTCGAGGCCGAAGCGTTCGATGATCTCCGCCCGCTTCTCCTCGGTGAGCACCCGCCCGCGGTACTTGGCGAGCGGATCGCTGTCGACGATGCGGAACAGGAAGAAGTTGAAGACGAGGACGAACGCGAGCATCCCGATCGCGCCGACCAGCTTGCGGCCGACATGCCGGAAGTTCACGTTCGGGCTGCCGCTATTCGCGTTCGTCCGCCGTACGACGCCGGCGGTTGATGAGGAAGATCCCGCCGCCGATGACCGCGAGCGCTCCGACGACGATGGCGATGATCACCCCGGCGTTCGTGCCGCTGTCGTCGGACCCGCCGGCGCCGTCGGCCGCCTCACCGCCGGCGTCGTCGCCCGCGCCGACCCGCTCGATCGTCAGGTAGCTGGGCGAGGTGTTGTTGAACAGCACCGGACCGGTCTCGGCCGGCTGTCGGGAGAAGTTCGTCCACCGGTCCTGGCGCACCGCCTGCAGGTCGTCGTACTTGTACAGGACCGCGTACGGCGCGTCCACGTAGAAGATGCGTAGCATCTCGTCGACGATCTCGCGGCGCCGCTCCGGGTCGAGCTCGACCTGCTGCTCGTCGTACAACGCGTCGTACTCTTCGTTGCACCAGCTGGCGTCGTTCCAGCCCGGCGCCGTCGCGTCGGTCGTGACCTCAGCGGACGTGAAGTACGACAGCAGGATGTCGGGGTCGACGTAGGGCACCCAGCCCCAGATGAACAGGTCGTACTCGCCCTGCCCGATGATCGCGGTGAGCTGGTCGTCCTCGTGCGATGCCACATCGGTCGGGATGCCGACGTCACCGAGCCATTCGACGATGAACTCGGTGGAGTCCGCGCTCGCCGCCGCGGGACGGTCGAACAGGCGGAGACGCAGGTCACGACCGTCCTTCGAGCGCACACCGTCACCGTCCTCGTCGGTCCATCCCGCCTCGTCGAGCAGTTCGGCGGAGCGCTCCGGGTCGTACCCGAGCTCTTCCTCCTCCGACGGCTCGAAGTCCCATTCCGGCGACGCGGACGGGTAGATGCTCGTTCCCGGCACGCCGTTGCCCAGAAGTACGCGGTCGACGAGCTCCTGGCGGTTGATCGCGTGGTTGATCGCCTGCCGCACGCGCACGTCCTCGAGCGCGGGGTGGCCGTCGCCGAACTCCATGCACCCTGCGTTCATCGCCAGCTCGATGAACCCGCCTTGGTTGCCGGCAACCGGCGCGACGGCACCGTCGCCCTCCTCCAGCGTCTCGAAGATCTCCTCCGGTACCTCGTCGATGGCGTCGACCTCGCCTGCCACCAAGGCCTGGTACTGGGCCTCGGAGCTCTCGAAGATGCGGATGATCACCTGGTCCATCGCCGGTTCGGGCCCCCACCAGTTCGGGTTCCGCTCCATCCGCACGAACTCGCTGGAGCGGTATTCAGCGACGGTGAACGGGCCGCTGCCGACACCGTCGAGCCCGTCGTGCTCGTACGCCGCGTCGGCGTCCATCGGCTCGTAGATGTGCTTCGGGAGGATGTACACGGTCAGGGCCGGCAGCTTGGGGTCCGGCACCGATGTCGTCACCTCGACGGTCCGCTCGTCGACCGCGACGGCGTCGAGGTTCTGCGTCGTGGCGTAGTGGTTGGCCCACTCCTCGTCCCGCGAGCGGTTGATCGTGTATGCCACGTCCTCGGCGGTGAGCGGCTCGCCGTCGCTCCACTGCAGGCCCTCGCGCAGCGTGTACGTCACGGTCAGCCCGTCGTCGCTGACCTCCCACTCCTCCGCCAGGCCCGGCTCGATCGAGAAGTCGTCGGCGGCCATGTTCGTCACCGAGGAGTACTGGAGGTTCCACACCTCGAAGTCGATGACGAGGAAGCCGGCGAGCGGGTTCAGCGTGTCGGCGTCCTGGGTGGTGGCGACGGTGAACGTGACGGTCTCCTGGCCACCCGCCGTGCCGGCGCCGGCGAGCGCCAGGCCCGAGGCGGTCAACGCCGTAGCGGCCAGGGCGGCGATCCGCCGGTGGCTCCGTGATCCACGGCCTGCGTGCTGCATGCGCTCTCCCCCCGAGATGGCGTCTGGGCGCGATGTTGGCACAGATGTTCCGGCCGGACTGACTCGCCGGTCAGCGAGCCGGCGTTCGGCGGCGCCGGTGCCAGCGCCGGCGGCGCTCGTCCTGACGGATGACGTCGGCGACGTGCAGGCCCGGGATGCCCGTGACTCCCCCGCCGCCGTGGGTGGCCGAGCCGGCCAGGTACAAGCCGGCGACCGGCGTCCTGTGGTCGGCGTAGCCAGGCACGGGCCGCATGTGGAAGAGCTGCCCGGCGGAGAGTTCCCCGTGGAAGATGTTCCCGCCGACCAAGCCGTACTCGTGCTCCATGTCGTACGGCCCGATGACCTGGCGATGGAGGATCGAGGCGGTGAACCCGGGGGCGACCTCCTCCACGGACGCGATCAGGCGGTCGGCGTAGGCGTCGAGCTCGTCGCGGTGCGGTTCGCTCGCCCACGGGTGCGGCACCCACTGGGTGAACATGCTCATCACGTGCTTCCCGTCCGGCGCGAGCGTCCGGTCGAAAACGCTCGGGATGCAGATGTCGGCGAACGGCAGCGTCGCCGCACGGCCACCGACGGCGTCCTGGAACGCCTGCTCGATGCGGTCGAGCGACTGCGCCATCACGATCGTCCCGCCGTACACATCGGGCGTCGGCTCCGGGTGGCTCGTGAACTGCGGCAGCCGGTCGAGCGCGAGGTTGACCTTCACGGTGCCCGAGCGCGTCTTCCACCGTTCGACCGTCTCGACGAAGTCCACTGGCAGGACTGCACGGTCGAGGTGCTCGAGGAACGTGATGCGCGGGTGGGTCGTCGAGACCACGACCGGCGCACAGACCTCCTCACCCGAAGCGAGCGCCACGCCGGCCGCCACCCTGTCGCGGACGAGGATCCGCTGCACCGGGGCGTCGGTGCGCACTTCGGCGCCGAAGCGCAGCGCCGCGGCGCGCAGCGCGTCGGACACGGCGCCCATCCCGCCCTCGGGGAAGCCCCAGACGCCGAGCTTGCCCCCGCCGACTTCACCGATCTTGTGGTGCGCCATCACGTAGGCGGTGCCCGGTGAGCGGGGCCCGGCCCACGTGCCGATCACGCCGCTGACCGAGAGCACGCCGCGCACCTGCGCGCTCTCGAACCGCTCCTCGAGCAGGTCGGCGATCGACGACGTGAACAGCCGCGTGATGTCGCCGACCGTGCGCACGTCGAGGTGCCGCAGCTGCCAACCGAGGCGCGACAGATCGAGAAGGTCGCCTGGGCGCTTCGCACCGATCCGGGGCGGCACGGTGGTGAGGAGCGGGCTGAGCACCGCCGCGAGGCGCCCGAGCCACGCGTCCCACTCCTCCATCGCATCTGCATCGCGCGCAGAGAACTTGGCGATCTCCTTGTGCCGCACGACAGGGTCGTCGGCCAGCTGCAGCGAGCGCCCATCGGGATACGGCACGAAGTACGGGCCCTGCGGATGGATGCGGTAGCCGTGGCGGTCGAGCTCCAGCTCCCGGATCACGGCCGGCGGCATCAGGCTGACGACGTACGACAGGGTGGTCACCTTGAACTCCGGGCCCCACGGCGTGTCGGTGGTCGCCGCGCCGCCCACCTTCGGCCGCCGTTCGAGGACGACGACCCGCTTACCCGCCTTCGCCAGCAGGCCGGCCGCTACGAGCCCGTTGTGCCCTCCGCCGACCACGACGACGTCGTACTCGTTCGCGGGCATCCGCCGAGGCTACCGGCCGCCCATCCGCAGCTCCGGAACGTCCGTTCCAACCCGCCACCAGCGGTTCTGACGCGCTTTGGGCGCACGTGGTGCGCTCAAACCTCATCAGAACGGCCGGCGCCCGGTCTCACCGAGATCAGCCGCCGCTTCTCTGGCGCTTTGGGCGCACGAAGTGCGCCCAAAGCGCGTCAGAAGGCGGAGAGGACAGCGAGGACGTGCGACGCGAGGGTGTCCAGGACGTAGCCGCCCTCCTGCACGAGCACCGTCGGGCGGTCGAGGTCGGCGAGGCGGCGGCCAGCTGCCGCGAACCCGGTGCCGGTGACCTCCAGCGGGCTGTTCGGATCCTCGGCCGCGGCGTCCACGCCCAGCGAGACGACCACGGCGTCGGGCCCGAACGCGCGCACGTCGGCGCAGATTGCGTCGAGCGCAGCGAGCCATCCGCCGTCGACCGTCCCCGGCGCCAGGGGGACGTTGCGGTTCGTGCCGCTCGCGTCGCGCTCATCGGCATGGCCGACAGTGTGCGGGAACCATCCGGCCGCGGGGTCCACGTGGAGCGAGGCGTACAGCACCGCCGGGTCGTCCCAGAAGATGGCCTGCGTCCCGTTGCCGTGGTGCGCGTCGATGTCCACGACCGCGACGCGGGTCGCGTCGCCCGCGCGCAGCCGCGCCGCGGCGACTGCGGCGTTGTTCAGGTAGCAGCTGCCACCGAAGAAGGCGCGGCCCGCGTGGTGCCCAGGAGGGCGTGTGATCGCGTACGCGACGCGGGCACCGTGCGCGACGAGGTCCGCGGCCGACACCGCTGCGTCGGCCGCGGCGCGCGCCCCGGCCCACGTGCCCCGGCCGATGACCGTCATCGTGTCCATCGCGAAGCGGCCGATCTCCGCCCGGATCGTCGTCGCCGGCCGAGATGGGTCGCCGCCGTGCGGGCCGGCGACGGCCGGGAACACGTAGGCGGTGACGTACTCCGCGCCCGGATCCTCGAGGTGCCCGTCGGCGATCCAGCGCTCGTGCGCCGTCTCGAGGATCTCCAGGAACCGGCCGTCGTGCACCGCGAAGAGCGGCGCCAGCCCGTGGTCCTCGGCGGTGTGGACGGACGCTCCGGCGCGGCGGCACGCCGCGAGGAGCGACTCGGCCCGCGCCGGCAGCTCGTCGCTGTCGATCGTCACCCCGCACCACACGCCGGTGCGGACGTCGTGCGCGGCGTGCCCCGGGGAGTACACCACGGGAACGGAGAACACCGCCGGACGACCGTAGCGGCGGGGTACGTTCCGAGCGGCACATGGAGACGGAGAACGACGCCGCAGGCGCGGCGCCGGATGCGGCACTGCCCGCCGGCGACGACGCCCCTCCCAGCACCAGCCCCGCCCCGCCATCGCGTCTCCGACGCCTGCGCGACTGGGCGCAAGGGACGGCCGAGGACCTCTACTCGCGCGCCGACGCATCCCGCCGGCGCGTCCCCGTCATCGACCTCGGCTTCACGCTCGCCGGCCGTTTCCGCTTCCTCCAGGTCTCACTGATCAGCGGCTACCTGGCGATGCGCTTCTTCATCCTCCTCTTCCCGCTCGCCTACGTCGTCATCGCCGGCTTCGGGCTGACGACGTCGCGCGACGATGTGGTCGACGCCGGAGAGGACCTCGGGCTCAGCGGGGCGGTGGCGGACTCGATCGCCGACGCCGCCGCGGCGTCCGATCGCGGACACTGGATCGCGCTGATCGTCGGGCTGATGGCGACTGCCTGGGCGGGGCGCGGCACGCTGCGCGCGCTGCGCATCGCGCACGCCGAAGCCTGGCGCCTGAACGTGCCCAAGACGAGCTACGCGTCACCGGGAGGGCTGGGCGTCGCAGCGTGCCTGCTGGCGAGCATCATGTTCGGCTCGTGGATCACGAGCCTGCGAGAAGACGGCTACAGCCTCGTCCTGCTCTTCATCTTCCAAGGTCTCGTCGTGGGCGCGGTGTGGCTCGCCGTAGCAGTGTTGATGCCTCGTCCCGAGGGCACCCGCTGGACGGACGTGGTCCCCGGGGCGGCACTGGTCGGCCTCGCTGCGCCCGCGCTGAATCTCGCTGTGGCGGTGTACTTCGGTCCCCGGGTCGCCCGCACGCAGGCCACCTACGGAGCGATCGGCGTGGGCGTCGTGATCCTCGCCTACCTGCTCGTCATCTCGTGGCTGATCGTGCTGTCCGCGGAGTTGAACAGCGGAGTCCACGCCTGGCGCGCCGCCCGGCGGCAGCCCGCACCCACGGACTGACCGGCGTTCAGAGGTACTTGTTGCGCTGCAGCCAACGCCACGCGACCCAACCCCAGATCGGCGGCAGGTAGAACGACGCCAACCGGTACATGACCGCGATCGCGAACGCCGCGGATTGCGGTACGCCCGCTGCCGTCAAGCCAATCGTCAGTGCGCCCTCGGTGACGCCGATACCCCCGGGCACCGGCATCAGCCCGGCGAAGAGCGCGACCGATTCGTTGATCAGCACGAGCTCGAGGAACGGCACGTGATAGCCCAGCGCCAGCGCCATCATCCCGAGGCTGGCGGAGAACATCAGCTCGGCCGCGAGGTTGCCGCCGAGCAGCATCGCGATGCGGCGCGGCGAGCGCACGTTGCGCAACGCGGCCCCGGCCTGCCGGAGCAGCTCACGCGCCCTGCCCAACAGGGCGCGCCGCCACGCGGGCACGATCAGCAGCGCCGCCAGCGCGAGGACGGCGACCACGACGAGCGCCGCGAGCAGGCGGCCGAGCCCGCCCGAGGTGTCGAGATCGAAGTCCAGGTCGAGTGACGCGTTGGAGAACAGCAGGATCGAGCCGAGAAGGAGGATCTGCACGACGAAGCCCGAGAAGCCGTCGATCGCCCCGACAGCGACCGCCGACCCGGGCGGAACCCCCTGGCGCTGGAAGAAGCGGATGTTCACCGCGATCCGGGCCGCGCTCGACGGGATCGCCAGGTTGACGTAGGAGATCGCCAGCTGTAGGGCGTACACCGGCCCGAGCGGGAGCGGCACCGGGCACGCGCCCAACGTCGACACCGCCTGCGCGACTCGCGGCAGCTGCACGAAGACCGCGGCGACGGCGATCCACCACCAGCTGGCGTCGCGCAACTCGTCGGCGATGTCCGCGAGATCGAGCCCGCTGATCGCCGAGACGAGCGCGAAGAACGCGAAGAGCAGCAGCGCGGTCTGCAGCAGCGCGCCCCAGGAGACGCGCCGCAGTTGGTGCAGATCCGGTGCTTGGACCCCGGCGAGATTCGCCGCCGCGGTACGCAGTTCGTCGAGATCCAGGTCCGCCCCGCGCACCATCCGCCGCAGCCCGGACGACAGGGCCGGCGCCTGGAGGTACGCCAGCACTGCCGTGAGCCCATCAGCGCCGAGCACGTCGCGCGCCGCGGCGAGTCCGCGCTCCTCCCCGGCGACGACGACCGACGTGACGATCACCTGCGCCTGGTCGGTCAGCCGCTGCTGCACGGTGGGCGCGACGGTCGAAGCGCTGAAGTCGACCAGGGCCGCGCGGCCGTCTTCGACCGTGACGTGCACCGGGTCGATCTGGCCGTGGGCGATGTCGGCCGCGTGCAACACCTGGACGATGCGCCACAGATCGTCCAGCACGGCGTCCGTGATCTCGCTGCGGGGCAGCTCGGCGAGCGCCCGGCCCGGAATGCGCAGCACCAGCAGCGCGTCCTCGTCGGCGGTCGCGCCGGCGGTGACGACCTGCTGTACCGGCACGCCGGCCTGACGGGCGAGCAGGCTGAGGAACGCCTCGTGCTCGGCCTGCTGCAGGCGGCTCAGCGTCGGCGGCGCACCTTCTTGGCGGTACCAGACCGTCCGCCACAACTTGGCGAGCAGCTGCGTGTCGTAGGCGTCGCGCCCGTACACCTTGATCGCCAGCGGTTCACCGGCATCGTCGCTGCCGTGCACCAGGAAGGCACCTGCCGGTTGGCGATCCGCCGCACCCAGCGACGACGTTCGTATCCCGAGCTCGTCCAGTGCGATCTGCACCTCGTGGAGGCCCGGCCGCCCGCCGCAGGATCCGAAGACGAGGTGAACGACCGCCGCGGCGAGGACGGCGACGAGCAGTCCGCTGATCCCGCCAGCCGGCGTGGCCGCTCCGAGCACGACGATCGATGCCGTGCCGAAGTTCATCAGCCACCGCCCGATCCGTCGTGTGGGGTGGCTCAGATGCGGCGAGGACGTGATGATTACGGCGGCGGCGCACGCGACCCGGGCGGCAGGGAACGTCGGCGGCGGGCCGACGTCGCGCAGCGCGGACCACAGCGACGGCCAGGACCCGTCGACGAGCCGCGTCAGGATCAACGCCGCGGCCAATGCCACGACTGCAGCGAGGAGCTGATCCCGCACCAGCTCCCGACGCCGGCGTACCGCTGCCGCGGCGACGAGCACGATGGCCCACAGTGCGAAGAGGTCGAACAGCAGTTGCCAGACGCCGGTGAGGAAGTCGGGGAACGCGCCGAGGAAGTCGATCAGCGCCTGCTCGAATCCCGCCGGGGGTTCGCTGGCCCACGCGAGGAGGATCAAGCCGGCGAGCGCGGCGACGGCGAGCACGACGTCCGTCGCCCGTCTCGCTCTCGGCTCGTCGATCGGGCCGGCGAACAGCCGGACACCGCGCTTCACCTGGCCGGTGTGTGATGGGGAGCTGAGCAAGGTCATGTCGGACCGGGCAGGGGCTCCTCGTCGGCGGCGATCCGCCATCGTCGCACGTTGCGAGCGGTACGGTCCGCGACCGTGGAGAGCAACACTGAGATCCCGCCCGCGTCGACAACGACCCGCGGGCCCCGATGGCGACGGATCCTCGCCATGGTGTTCGTGGTCCTGGCGAGCATCACACTGCTCGTCGCCACTGTCGCCGTATGGGCGAAGCGGACGATCCTCGACACCGATCGGTTCGGGAGCATCGTCTCCGATGTCGTCGCCGAACCGGAGGTGACCGACGCCGTGGCGACCCGCGTCGCCAGCGAGGTCGCCACGCTGCTGGAGGACGGCGGCCAGATCGAGCAGTTGCTCCCGAGTCAGCTCGAGCGGATCGAACCCGTGATCATCGGCGCGCTGAGCGGGTTCGTCGAGGAGCAGACGGCGAGGCTCCTGGCGACCGAAGAGGTGCAGAACCTCCTGGTCGGCGCGGCCGAGACGGCGCACCGCGCCGCGCTGCGCATCCTGGACGGGGACGGCCTGTTCGACAGCGGCGGGCTCACCGTCGAAGGCGGCACGGTGACGCTCAACCTGATCCCGATCGTGCAACGCGTCCTGCTCCAACTCCAGGATCGCGGCGTCATCCCCGCTGACGTCGAACTCCCCGCAATGGGAGAGGAGGTGACGGTCCCAGAGCAGGTGGAACGCATCGGCACCGCGCTGGGCGTCGACCTCGACGACGACTTCGGTCAGATCACGGTGTACGAGAGCGACCGGCTCGCCGACGCGCAGGCGACCGTGGCGGAGGCGCAACGGGCGCTGGCGATCTTCCAGCGTGCAGTCGTCATCCTGGTCGTCGCCGCGCTGGTGCTCATCGCGCTCGCGTTGGTCGTCTCGCCGAACCGCTGGCGGACGTTGGCCCAACTCGGGATCGGCGGCGCATTGGTGATGGTGCTCGCGTTCGTCATCGTGAACCGCGTCGTGGAGAACGTCCCGGAAACGATCCACGCGCCCGGCGCGCAGGCCGCGACCGCGACACTCCTCGAGTCGGCGACCACCGGTCTGCGCCGCGGGCTGGCGCTCATCGGCCTCCTGGGCATCGCCGCGGCGATCGTCGGCTACGTGCTCGGGCGGAGCGATTCGGCGCGTCGCCTGCGTGCTGGAACCACGGGCGTCGCCGTCGCGGGTGCCACGGGTGTGGGCGGCTGGGCGCGCGGGCTCGTCGGCAGCCACCCGGACGGAGCGCGCGTCGTCCTGCTCGCCATCGCCGCGCTCGTCCTGCTCGTGTGGGGCCTGAGTTGGGTGTCGTTGCTCGTCGCCGCAGCGATCGGTGTGGGCGGGTTGGTGGCCGTCGCGGCACTCACGCCGCCGGCGCCGCCACCTCCGCAGCCGGCTCCGGCCTGACCGACTCGACCACAGCGGCGCGCGCCCACAGCGCGAACGCCGTCGCGGTGAGGACATGCCATCCGGCATGGGGTTGCCACGAGGATTCCGGGCGGCACCACGCTCCGTCCGTGCGGCCCAGGAGATCGAGGACGACGCCGGTGCCGAGACAGACCGCCGACGCGACGCGCCACCGCCGCCCCGCGCGCCGACGGATGCCGGCGAACACCGCGGCGGTCAGCGCCGCGCCACCGGCGACGGCCGCGACCGCATTCGTCGCGCCGGGTGCGACCGCCAGGAGCCCGGCGGCACCGGCGGTGAGCACCCACGTCGGCACGACTGCCGCGCCGGGATCGCGATCCGTGGCGAGTGCGGTGTCCGTCGCCACAACCGACGTGAGTGCGCCGACGAGCGTCACGTCGTGCAACCAGTGAGAGGCCGCGTCGCCCGGGCCGTGGAACAGGAGGCTGCCGAGGCCCTCGGCCGCGACGAGGCCGGCGACAGTCGCGACGTCCGCGGTCACGCGTCCCCTGACGCGTCGCGCTGCAGCGACGACCCACAACGCCGCGCCGACGTACGCCAGGCTGCTCAGCGCGTTGACCGGCTGGGCGAGGAACCCCGTCCCGATGGCCTCGCAGTCCATCGCGCCGGGATGGGGGGCCATGGCCCGGTGACGGTAGCGGCCACCGCCGGGTCTGCATCCGTACGATCAAGTGATGATCCGCCGGCTGTTCGACGCGATCCTGCACGGCATCGCCCGGCTCGCAGTCCGCCTCAGCGTGCGCTCCGTGGAAGTGCAACACCGGGAGCGGTTCCCGACCGGCGTTCCCGTCCTCGTCGTCTCCAACCACTTCAACGGGTTCGTCGACCCGGTGCTACTCACAACGGTGCTGCCGCGCACGCCCCGCTTCCTCGCCAAGTCGACGCTGTGGAAGGTGTGGCCGGCACGGCCACTCCTCGCTTTCGCCGGCGCGATCCCCGTGTACCGTCCCCGCGACGGTGGCACCCCGGAGCAGAACCGGACCATGTTCCGCGACGCCGAGGCCGTGCTGCGGGCCGACGGCGTGGTCGCCATCTTCCCCGAGGGCACGACACACGACGCGCCGCAGCTCGCCGACCTGCGCACCGGCGCGGCGCGCATCGCGCTGAGTGCGCACGCCGGAGGCGCGCAACGGCTCGCCATCGCGCCGGTGAGCCTGCTGTTCGAGAGCAAGTTGGCGCTGCGCAGCCGCGCGCTCGTCCGCTTCGGTCGCGCCATCGACATGGACACGGCCGCGCCATCGCTGCCGCAGGACGAGCGGGAGGCCGTGCGCCGGTTGACCGACGTGATCGACGAGCGGCTGACCGAGGTCGTGCCGCCGTTCGCCGACGTGTGGGAGGAAGCCGAGCTCGAGGAGGCCGCGGCGATCTCGCTCCGCTCGGGCGAGCAGCGGGAGGTGCCACTCGGCCGGCAACAGGAGCTCGCCGAGCAGATCGTGCACTCGGATCACGCCGCTGACGTGCGCGGCGCGCTCCAGCGCTACGTGGCGCGGTTGCACATCCTCGACGCGGCCGACGAGGAGATCGCGCCGCGGTGGCTGCTGGGCACGCTCGTGCGCCGCCTCGTCGTTCTCGGGCTCGTGGTCGCGCTCGCGGTCGTAGTGCTCGCGCCCGCACTCGCGTTCAACCTGATCCCGGCGGCGCTCGTCGCTGTCGCCGGGATGCAGCCCCGAGAGCCCGTGACGAAGGGAACGGTGCGGCTCCTCACGGGGCTCGTCGTCTTCCCGGTGACGTGGATCACGGTCGCGGTGCTCGTCCACGACCGGTGGTACATGCGCCTCGGCTGGATCGTGTACCAGATCGCCGCCTGCGTCGTGGCGATCCCGCTGCTGGAGGCGATCGTGGAGTGGTTCCGCGGGGCGCGGAGCTGGTGGCACCTGCGCGACCGGCGCGGGCTGGTGCCCGACCTCCTCACGGCGCGCGCCGACGTCGTCGACGCCGGCCGCCGCGCCACGGGAGCGGGCGCGCCGTCAGGTAACCGTGTCCCGTCGACCGCCGAGTCCGCGGCGTCGAGCGCAAGGACGCCGACGAGGTAATTGCCGCAGCGCATCTGACGAGGAGGCGAACGCCGCGATCGGCGTCGCTGGCCGGCGGGATCGGGGCAAAGGTTGCCTGACGG